>JACNKA010000144.1 GCA_014382285.1 Nitrospinota bacterium
GTCTTCCGGTTTCAGCATGAAGTTGAAAGGGATGACGGGAACGCCTTTCAGCAACGCGGCAAAAAAAGCAATGAGATATTCTTTCTGGTTCAGGCACAGCAAACCAATTTTGCTATTGGCACCCAGTTCGAGTTTGGATAAGGCACTGGCGAACCGTTCGATCTCGAAAACGAACTCCCCATAGCTTAAGGTCGTGTCCCCCTCAATAATCGCCGGGTGAGATGGGTCTTTCTCTGCGTGTTCTTTCAGATATTTATAAAAGGACATTTTTAAGATTCCAAGTTTGAGAAAATAATTTGAAGGGCATTATACTCCAAACCCTGTTGCTCGTATATTGCGTGGGCACCTATGTAGGAGAGAGAGCTTTGCATAAGTCGTCTTTGCGAGGAGCGATAGTGACGAAGCAATCCAGGTTCCAGGTCGCACAAAACAAACACCTGGATCGCCACGCTCCTTTCAGTCGCTCGCGATGACGAGTATTGTGGTTTTTGTTATTCAGTCGTATGGAGCCAGCAATTGATGGGTTACGCAAAGCTCTCTGTAGGAGAGCCCTGAAGTGAGCAATAAATGCTGGATTTATAGCTCATATTATGATAATATTTGAGTGATAGAACGAAGGGTTATTGCTCATGACATGGAATTGGCAACAGGCTGATTGGCCGAATTTTCGCTATGATAGCGCGGCCCTAAAGGGGTTGGAGGAGCAGTTCCTCCACCGCTCCGGTCTATTGTTTGGGGCCTATAAGCATATTACCGATGAAGAAAAGGATCTGCTCAAGGTCGAACTCATCAGCACGGAAGCTCTGAAAACGTCTGAAATTGAGGGCGAGATTCTCAACCGCTACAGCATCCAGTCTTCCATTCGCCACAACTTTGGCCTGGAAACCGACAACCGGAAGATTCCCCCGGCAGAGCGGGGCATTGCTGAAATGATGGTTGATCTCTATCGCAATTACGCCAAGCCGCTGTCTCACCAGACTCTCTTCAATTGGCACAAGCAGCTAACCAGCGGCAGGCGGGATTTGCATGATATAGGCCGTTACCGAACCCACGACGACGCGATGCAGATTGTCTCCGGCCCGCTCCAGAGGCCAAAAGTGCATTATGAAGCCCCGCCTTCGGCTTCGATGAAAGCGGAGATGAAGGCTTTCATCGACGGGTTTAAAAAGACCGGGCCAAAAGGAAAACAGCCGCTGTCGGCCTTGACCCGTAGCGGAATTGCGCATTTCTGGTTCGTCAGCATCCATCCCTTTGAAGACGGGAACGGACGCATTGGTCGCGCTCTTGCCAAGAAGGCTCTATCAGAATATTTGGGGCACCCGGTTCTCATTGCCCTTTCCCAGACCATCCAGAATAACAAAAAAACTTATTACTCCATGCTGGAGCAGAGTAATAAGAGTAACGAGATCACAGAGTGGCTCCAGTATTTTGCCCAGACCATTCTGGATGCGCAGGATGAAACGCAAGTTCTGATAGACTTCCTGATTGAAAAAGCCCGGTTCTTTGACAAATTCAGAGGGCAGATTAATGAACGGCAGGAAAAAGCTACGTTGCGAATGTTTAAAGAAGGCCCGAAAGGTTTTAAAGGTGGCTTGAGTGCAGAAAACTATATTACCATCACCGAAACCTCCCGCGCCACAGCCACCAGAGATTTGCAGAGCTTGGTGCAAAAGGGAGCACTCACCAAGACCGGCGAATTGAAAAGCACGCGGTATTATTTGAAGATTAAAAAGTAATAATGATTTAATCGTACTTACCGTGCAGATGTATTGAATATGTATGCTTTCAGTCGATTATAAGAGGTCAGAAAAATAACGAATAATTGGGCCAGGGGGGATCAGCGAGAAGCTTTCACTTCAAAGTGAATGCCTTCTTTTTTTTGCAGGGTATGGATGATGCCAAACAGGTTATTGGCGGTTGGGTTTCCGCTCGTACTGAACATGCGCATCAGGCTTTTGGGTGATTTGTCTACCACTGCACCCAGCTTTTCAAAACCAATCGTGGCATTGATATAATCGCGCAAAATCATTTTTCCGGTTTCTGTATCACCGGCCAGCATGCTTTCGATGCTTTCTTTGAGAAGGCCTGTGCGAAACTTCGGGTCACGAAGGTTAAGGGAGAACATAACGGCCACACTCCCTTTGGTCGTTCGTGATGACGATTTAAGTGAAGCCCCTAGCCCCCCTTGTCAGTGGGAGCTTTGCGTAAGTCGTCTTTGCGAGGAGCGATAGTGACGAAGCAATCCAGGTTCCAGGTCGCGCAAAACAAACACCTGGATCGCCACGCTCCTTTCAGTCGCTCGCGACGACGAATATTGTGGTTTTTGTTATTCGGTTGTATGGAACCAGCAATTGATGGGTTTTGCAAAGGTCTCCTTGTCAGGGGGGAATTGGCAAGAACTTATTCCTCAGCCGAGATTAATCTTTGTCCGCTCGAAGCAGTTATTGCTCATTGCCCGTGGCGGCGAGCCACCGGGCGAAGAAGCCGTTGGGCAGGTTGAGGCCTGAGGATTTATCGGGGATGTACATTTCGCCTGTTTCGAAATTTCCGGATTTGTGGGTCGGAAAATAGGTACGCATCATATTTTCGAGAGTCAGGGCAGAGAACCCTGGTGAATGCGTGGTGAACAGTAAAAATGCCGGAGAATCACTGAGGATGTTCTGGCAGGCTTCCATGAACTGCGACAGCATATTTTCGATATTCCAGACTTCTCCCTTGGGCCCGCGTCCGAAAGAGGGGGGGTCCATGATGATGGCGTCATATTTCTTTCCGCGCCGATGTTCTCTCTCCATATATTTCATGGCATCATCAACGATCCAGCGCACCGGACGGTCGCCGAGCCCGGAAAGCTCCAGATTGCGTTTGGCCCAGGTGACGGAGGCTTTGGAGGCGTCTATATGGGTGACATGGGCCCCGGCAGAGGCCGCCGCAAGGGTGCTGGCACCGGTGTAGCCAAAAATATTAAGTACTTGTATTTCTTTGCCGTTAAGCTGTTTAAGCTGGTCCATGATCCATAGCCAATTGCGGGCTTGTTCGGGGAAAATCCCGATATGTCCGAATCCGGTGGGTTGGACTTTAAAGACGAGATTATGGAACGGAATGGTCCATCCATCTTTGGGGAGCTGGGTGAAAAACTTCCACTCACCGCCTGTGTCTTTGCCTTTAAAATATTTGTACTCGCCTTCTGCCTTTTTCCATTCAGCAGGAGAAAGGGATTTGGGCCAGATAGCCTGAGGCGCGGGTCGAATGAAACGATGCGGGCCGAATTGTTCTAATTTTTGGAAGTCTCCGGTATCGAGCAACTGGTAGTCGAACTGAGGATCGTTTTGTATTGGCGAATGGCCCATGAATGTATTTGAAAACCTTGTGCTATAAGTTTAGTATTTCAAAGCCTTACTATAAAAATATGCCCTGTTTGGAGGGGGATTATATCAGAATTTTGTTTCGCAGATTAAATCAGCTTATTTTTTCATTATTCTTATTTTTCTTGGTCGCGTGTTCTTCTTCCGAAGAAAATGCCCCGCAAACTAAAAAGAAAGAATTTTCGCTCCCTGTCCAGGTGGGTAAAGTCGTGTACATGGATGTGGCGGACGAAGTGCGTGCGGTGGGAAATATTCAGGCAGAAAAGCGGGTGGTGGTCAATGCCGAAGTCCGGGGGAAAATTACCCGAATCGCGGTGGAAGAGGGGATGAAGGTAAAGGCCGGCGACTTGCTGGCGCAGATCGACCCGAGGGAGTATGAACTGATTCACGAAAGGTTGCGGGCAGACCTTTCGTCTGCGCAAAAGGAATATGAGAAGGCCCAGGGGGGATTGCGCCCGGAAGACAAACAGAGGCTGGAAGCCAGAATGCGTGCCGCCGAGAGTGCCTTGAATCTGGCTCAAATTGAATGGAAGCGCGCCCAAAAGCTGGTGGCAGAAAAGGTTGTACCGCAGTCGGGTCTCGATATTGCCCGAGATAAGGTTCGCCAGGCCGATGAGTTTTTAAAGGCCAGCAAGGCGGAAATGGCTGCCGGAATGAAAGGGCGCAGTGAGGATATTGAAAGGCTGGAATCGAATATGCAGGCCATCCGAAAACAGGTGGCGGTGGCGCAACTGAATCTTGCAAAAGTAAATATTATGGCTCCCTTTGAAGGGGTCATCATAACTAAAGAAATTGAGCAGGGTGCTTTCGCCGAGGCGGGAACTCCGGTTGTGAGAATGATCGGTTCCGCCCGTCTGAAAGCGGTTCTGGAAATGCCACAGAGTTACAGGAATAAACTGAAAAAGCTCAATGGGGCAGAGTTTCTGGCGCGAGAGTTGGGCTTGAAGTTTGAGCACGGCAGAAACCTCGCGCGGCTCATCCGGGTCATTCCCGATGCTAATATTTACTCTGGTAATATCAAGGTGCAAATCGACTTGCCCGACCCCAACCCTTCCTTGTTCCCAGGACTGACGCTGGAAAGCACCTTGAATTTTGGTGTTCGCAAAAACGTGTTGCATGTCCCGGCGGTGTCTCTGGTTATTGGTGAGCAAGGCACCGTTGTTTACATCGTCAAAGACGGTCACGCCCATCTTGTTCCGGTCAGGGCTTTCAAGGAGCGCAATGATTTTGTGGAGATTGAAGATTTCACTCACCAACTGGGATTGAAAGTGGATCTCATCCTGCGTGGCTCTGGTGCGGTATTCCCCGGCGCAAAAGTGTTTTTGACCAACCCGGAACCCAAAGCGGAAACTCCGCTCAGTTCAGCGGAGAAAGACCAGAAAAAACCACCGACTAACACCCCGGAGACTTGATGAAACTCATTGATCAGTCTATCCGAAACTATCACACGGTCACGGTGGTCGTTGTGATGGCCGCTGTGGTGGGAATGCTCTGTTTCCAAGCTCTGCCACGGCAGTTGGCCCCCACTGTGGACAAGCCTGAAATTGAGGTCAAGACCGAGTATCGGGGTCTTTCCCCCGATGAGGTGGAACGTAATATTACGCGCCGGTTGGAGGACCAGCTCGAGTCGGTGGAAGGTGTGAAAAAAATGACTTCCACCAGTCAGCATGGATTGAGCACCATCAATCTGGAGTTTGACTGGGGTGTTGACAAAAACCTGGCGGTGCTTGATGTCAACAACAAGCTTCAGCAGGTTAAAGACCTGCCTGTTAATTCTGACAAGCCGACCTTGAGATCCATTTCGAGCGACAACTCCAGCCCTATCATGTGGATCGTTTTCGACAAGCCCAATGCAAAGATGCCCAACCTCGATCAGAACTATATGTACAAGATCGGTGAGGATATCATTGTCCCCACCCTAAGGCGGGTAAAGGGCATTGCCGATGTCTGGCATTTTGGAGGAGAAGACCGGGAAATGCGCGTCGAGTTTGATCCTTATAGCATGGCACGTTTGCATCTGACTTATAAGGAAGTGATAGACGCGCTATCGGAAGAAAACCAGAACACCCGTGCGGGATTCCACGACGAAGCCAATCGGGCTTATACCGTCCGCGCGCTGGGAGAGTTTCTCAGTCCGCAGGATATCCTCGATACAGTCATCAAGCGTGATGGCGACAAAACCATCAAAGTGAAAGATTTTGCCACGGTGGTGGATGGCTATCAACGGACTTCTTCTCTGGTGCGCATCAGCGGCAACTTGTCCAATGCTTTCGGGGTGATTCGCAAGGCCGGGGCCAATGTGGTGGAGACCTGTAACCTGACTGCTAAAAAAGTCGAGGAGTTGAATAAAGAACTGCTGAATCGAGGAATCCCCATCACATTAAAAATCGTCTATCAGGATGTGGATTATATCAATGAAGCCATGCGGCTGGTGAAGTCAAACCTGGCTTTTGGTGCCGTGCTGGCTGTGGCAGTCTTGCTAGTTTTTTTGGGGTCGGCACGGTCATTGCTCATTGTCGCGATCAGTATTCCTGTGAGCCTGATATCTGTATTCATCATTCTCAAGGTTCTTGGGCGAAGTATTAATATTATTTCTCTTGCGGGTATGGCTTTTGCGGTTGGCATGGTGGTGGATAACTCGATTGTAGTGCTTGAGAATATTTATCGCCACCTCACAATGCGAAAAGGAGTTTTCAAGGCTGCCTACGATGGAGCGTCAGAGGTTTGGGGTGCAGTGCTTGCTTCAACGCTGACGACACTGGCGGTATTTATTCCCATCGTGTTTATTCAGGAAGAGGCAGGGCAGATGTTCCGCGACATTGCCATCACCATCAGTGCCAGCATCGCTTTGTCCTTACTGGTATCCATCACCGTCATTCCGACTTTAACCACACTGTTGATCCGCCTCAAACCGGGTGAGGAGTACCGGCCTGGGTTTTTCCACCGCACTTTGTTCAAGCCGGTTGTCATTGTGGGGAAGAAGATGAGCGATGCCTATTCTGGAATCATGGAATGGATTCTCCATCATTCTCCTGTCAGTATTATTTTCAGACTCATCGTTGTTGCCGGTGTGGGGTGGATGTTGTGGTACAGCGGCCAGATTTTGCCGGCAAAAGATTATCTGCCCTATGGCAATAATAATATGGTTTTCATGCTCATCGAACCGGTGGCGGGAACCCCGGCAGAAACAAATATGCGCTACATGGCCGAGTACGAAAAAAAGATTGTTGCGATGGAAGATGTTAATCGCAATTTTTTAGTGTTCTCGCAACGCTTCAATGGCGGTGGAGCCATCATTGAAAAAGAGTTGGCTCAAGGCCAACGCGGCGAAGTGAAGATGGCGGTCAAATCCGAGGAGATGGGGCGCGAGATTTTTCGCATTCCCGGTTACCGTTTTGCCTTTGCTGTGCAGAGACCTATTTTTCGGTCGGCGAACAAGACTTTTGAAGTCGAAATCACCGGGCCGGATATGTTGAAGCTTAAAAGCAACGCCTTGAATTTGATCGGGCAGATTTCCAGTATTCCAGGTGTTCATTCGGTGCGTCCGGAGTTCAAGTTCGGCAATCCAGAGTTGCGATTTATTCCCCGGCGTGAAGATGCGGCCCGGCTTGAGATGGGGATGCAGGAGATCGGAGATATTATCGAGTCGCTCAATGCCGGTAAATATCTGGGCGAGTTCAACGATCGGGGTGAACCCACCGACTTTGTCCTGGTGCAAAAAAAGGATGATAAAAGACTGGGGCTGGAAGACTACCGTTCCCTGCCGGTATGGGCGGGTGAGGGGATGATGACCCATCTCGGCCATCTGGTTGATGTGGAAATCGACGCGGGACCGGCACGCATCGATCATATTGGAACCGAACGTGCGATCAAACTCAGTGTGCAGGTGAGAAAAGATATGGCGATGCAGTTGGTCATCGACCGGGTTGATAAGGAAGTGTTGGTGGGCGCGAGGAATAGTCTTGGACAGGAATACGGATTGCGTATCGGCGGTTCCGCCGATGAACTGGCATCCACCGAAAAATCGTTGATGAACAGTTTCGCTTATGCGCTGGGGTTTATCTACCTGCTTCTTGTGGCTTTATTTTCCTCGTTCCTCCGGCCCTTCATCGTCATGCTGACGGTGGCACTGGCTGTTTCAGGCTCCTTTCTCGGAATCACCTGGAACAACTTGTACCAACGCGGGAATATTCTTGAAATTCTCAATGAATGGAATGTGCCCAATGCTCAAGCTATGGCCGCAGACTGGAACTGGATCACCTTCGATATTCTGACTCAGTTGGGGATTGTCATCCTCGCCGGTATTGTAGTGAATAATGCCATTCTCATTGTGCATCAAATGCTCAACAATATTAAATCGGGCATGGAGGAACGCGAAGCCCTTCTTGTTTCCTGCCAGACACGGTTAAGGCCGATCATGATGACAGTTATCTCCAGTGTGTTCGGCATGATTCCTCTGGCTTTTGGTGAAGGGGCTGGTACCGAATTGTACCGGGGCATGGGTACGGCTCTGATTGGTGGTTTGAGCATCTCCACCTTGTTCACCTTGTTTCTGGTTCCTGTGCTGATATCACTGTTGATTGATATGGGGTTCCATACTCGTAAAGAAGATCTTGTTAAGGAATCTCTTAAGATGCCAACTAACTTGCCGGCCAATTCTGGGGTAGAGGGCAGTTGATGATGATTTCTTCTTTGCTCGTGGGGTGATTAAAGACCAGACTCTGGGCGTGCAGGGCGATCCTTCCTTCCGGCAACGCAGAACTTGCACCATACTTTTTGTCGCCAATGATGGGATGCCCGATGAAAGAAAGTTGCGCCCGGATTTGATGGAACCTTCCGGTATGCAGGCGAATATCGAGCAGGCTGGTGTTTGCAAAAGCTTCGATAACCTCATAGTCCAACAGAGCTTCTTTCGCATCAGGAGTGGGGCGTGGAAATACGGTGGCCTTGAGGGTTTTTTCTTTTCTCAGATAATGTCTCAGGTTGGCTTTTTGTGGTTCGGGAGTTCCTTCTACCAGCGTGCGATAAACTTTTTGCGTGGTTTTTTGGCGGAACTGTTCTGAGATGCGAGAGGCACCTTTGGAAGTACGCCCGAACATCACCACCCCCGAGACAGGTCGATCGAGCCGGTGCACCAATCCTAAAAATACTTTTCCGGGTTTTTTATATTTTTTTTTGATCCAGTCTTTGACCTTGTCCATCAGAGAAGCTTCGCCGGAGTCATCAGGCTGGGTGAGCATTCCTGCAGGTTTGCATACTGCTATCAAATGGTTGTCGAGATAGAGGATGTCGAGATCAGGAGGGTTGCTCAAGCTTCAGTCCTTTGGCTTTGATGACTTTGAGCCCCGGATGGGTGACGATGCCGCCGGAAACCACATACTTGATGCCTTCTTCAATAGTCATGGAAACTTCTGTGAGTTCATTAGCCGGAGCAAAGATCAGGAACCCGGAAGTGGGGTTGGGCATGGTTGGCACGAATACGTTGAGCATGTTCTCCCGAGTGAGTTGTTGTACCTCTCCACGCGACTCGCCAGTCACAAACCCGATTGCCAGAAGCCCTCGGCGTGGGAACTCCAACAGGACGACTTTGCGAAAGGTCGATGTGTCGGCCTGGGCGATGGATATGACCACTTGTTTGGAGCCTGTATAAATCCGGCGGACGAAGGGGATTTTTTCAACAAGGGTTTCACCGAGTTCGAAAAGTTTTTTCCCGAAAAAGCTGGTGGTCAGCCAGCCGACTGTGAGCACGATCAGCAGAGTGATCAACACTCCCAGAAAGGGAATACGATAGCCTTCGGGGAAGGGTGCACCGAGTTGGATCAGTATATTGGTGAACACCGGCGACAGGGCATCAAGGTTCCTGAAAAGGAACTGCAAAATGAACCACGTCAGTGCTATCGGCAAAGTGATCAGCAAGCCGGTGATGAAAATATTTCTAAGTCTGCGTTTGAAACTTTTAATCACAGTGGTAATAATGGGTTAAAGAGTGGTGTCTTGATCAGGAAACTTTAATATATTATATAGGGAAAGTGGCGGAAGGCAATAGAAGGTCAGGGCGAGACAGTTTTCCGCTTGACAGTTGTAGAATAATCGCTAATATCAAGCGGTTGCGATAGGTTCAATAAAATAAATAAATGGGGCTGTGGCGCAGCTGGGAGCGTGCTTGAATGGCATTCAAGAGGTCGGGAGTTCGATCCTCCCCAGCTCCACTTTGTAATGAAAGGGGTTAACTCGAAAGGGTTGACCCCTTTTTTTGTGGATTACATGGTAAATGTGTCGTGGAAAAACAATCTTTCCTAGATTTGAAGTGCTCTTGGATAGATTATATTGTTTTCCTCATGAATATGCCGATGAAGATCAAATTCTAATCTTTTCATTTTATAGATCATTGATCGATAAATAGAGCATGCATATCCAGGTACAACATAACCGTTGGTAAGTCTCCTGATTTTGCTGATAAGGTTTGTGGCGTTTAAATGTTCTTGTTCCAAAAATCGCATCTGCTTTACCGGTAGCTCATCGCCGAGATTTTCAATTTCATTTCCAGATTCAAACTGCCGAGTTAATTTGTAGAGAAAATTTTCTTCCTTTAGCATATGACGACCAAGTTCTTCACAAAGAAGAGCGAATAAATTATCCAACTCTATTAAATCTGGATGGGACTTTCCGTGGCGGGTAACGACTTGTTTGATTAATCTGGTTAATTGTGGTGTGGCACCAAGGACAAAACCATAATGTTCTTCAGTTATATGGTCTAACAAGCGATACATGCCAGCCTTGGATAAATCTCTTTCGCTTCTCGGGGTGTTTTCTGGAACAGTATTGTAAATTCCCTCCAGAATTCCATCAGGATCATACCCTGTCTCAGTACATGCCTCCGCAAGAGATTTGTTGCCATGACAATAGTAATCTACTCCTAACTCTTCCAATACTTTTGCTGAGCCCGGTATTTTATTAACCAGGACTCCAATAGTGTCGTTTGAATTCAGTTTGTTTTCCATCGCACCGTCCTCCTGATTTATTTATCAAAATGTAAGACCCGAAGCCTGAGCACATTTTATTTCTGAAATCAGTTTCACGATTAATTTCTGTATAGTTTGTTAAAAAATAATATTCATAAAAATCGAACTACATCCACAAGGTAAAGATAGGCTTCAAATTATTAATTGCCACCTTCTTAACTTTTTTGTTGCAGCAAAAGGATGCCTCTGAAAAAATGCTGCTTTTTTTGAGGAATAAATATTTCAGAGTTAATATCTTATATGGGGTAGCGGTTGCGTAAGTTTGCGGCAAATTGTTAGAAAATTTTGGTACCGGTGATAAAGAGTGGCTTAGTCGATTTGACTAGGCCCTTTCTTTGTTGAAATTGTATGGGTGTTGTATCGTGAGGCTTGAGTGCGGTGGACTGACAAGAACTGAATTGTTTGGTATAGTTGAGCTATTCCTAATGCCTGATATATATAGTCTTTGATTTTATTTTCAAGTCAATTCTCAAAGGGTTTCAAGTCTCAAATGGGGAAAATATCTTTGGATGTATTGTTACAATCTATAAATGAGAACCCTGTCATAAATAGATGGATGCAGTCTTCGCCTGTCTGTCACCAAATTTTTGATCCCGACTTCAAATTGCGGTTTATGAGCAATAGTGGTGTAGTCGCTCTTCAGATTGAAAATGTCGAGGATTATTATGGACATGTTTTTCCTACTGACTCTGCCCCAAAAATTACTCGTGATATCTTTAATGAAAATATGTTTCGCGCCACCAAGGGTGAGACGAATACAATTGAATATTCTTTTGAGGTAGGTGGATTAGTTATTTGGTACAGAACTACAATTAGTCCATTTTTTAATGTTGATGATAATCTCGAATATATCAAAGCGGATTCTATGGATATCACCAGCACGAAAAAGACCGAAGAGCGGTTCCGACAACTGGCTGAAAATACAGAGGATGTGTTTTGGATGGAGGATATTGCAGGCAGGGAAATAATTTACATAAGCCCGGCTTTCGACAGAATATGGGGAATATCCCGCGATAAATTGTACAAGAATCCTCGCCTTTGGATGGACTCCATCCACCCCGATGACAATAGTAAGATTATTGATTTGGCCCTATACGAGAACCGTCAGTACCTGATTGAACGAAAGCATAAAGCCGAATTCAGAATTGTTTGTCCAGACGGTACGGTTCGCTGGATACTTGACCGGGCTTTCCCGGTTTTTAATGATTGTGGGGAATTGGTAAGGATTGCCGGAATATCTCAGGACATAACAGATAGAAAGTTGGCGGAAGGAAAATTGAAAGAAGCTCACGACAGGCTCGAAGTGCGGATTGAAGAGCGCACCAGAGAGCTTAAGGACGCTAATTTGAAACTAGGTGAAGAAGCCGTTGAGCGACAAAGGAACGAAGAGCGTTTTGACATTTCCGTCAAGGGCTCCACCGATGGCCTGTGGGACTGGTCCGATATGGTGGGAGGAAATGTTTGGTGGTCTCCGCGCTTTTACGAACTGCTTGGATATGAAAACAACGAGTTTGCTATGAGCTTTGCTAAATTCGTCAGCTTTCTCCATCCTGAAGATGAGGAACGCGTTAAAGAGGCTGTACGAGCCCACCTAGAGGGTCACGTTCCTTATGATATAGAGTACCGACTGAGGACAAAATCGGGTGAGTCTAGATGGTTTCGTGCGCGAGGGCAAGCGACTTGGGATCAAAACGGCAAACCTCAACGCATGTCAGGTTCTGTTCAAGATGTCACGGATCGGAAAAAATTGGAAGATGCTGCTAAGGAAAGCGAAGAACTTTTGAAAGGTATTGTTAATAATTCTTCTGCTGTTATTTATCTCAAGGATTTGAACGGGCGATATATTTTAGTTAACCAGCAATATGAAGTTTTATTTAAATTGAAAAATGAGGAGGTTCAAGGGAAAACAGATTTTGAAATTTTTCCAAAAGAGTTCGCAGAAGCATTTGTTTCTAATGACCGAAAGGTGATAGAGACTAAAAGCGTAATAAAAATCGAAGAGTTTGCTCCGCATGATGATTATGTTCACACTTATATCTCAATTAAATTTCCTATGTTGGCGCAGGATGGAGCGATTATTGGCGTTGGAGGAATTTCCACCGATATAACTGAACGTAAGAAAATGGAAGATGAGCTGAGAGTCCATCGGGAAAGCCTTCAAAAAATGGTCGATGAAAAAACTCATGATGTGGTCATCGCCAAGGAACAAGCAGAAAATGCCAATAAAGCCAAATCTGAATTCCTATCTCGAATGAGCCATGAGTTACGTACGCCCATGAACGCTATTTTGGGGTTCACTCAATTACTGGGAATGGACTCCATGAATTTAACCGATATTCAGAAGGAAAATCTGAGCAGGATATCTTCCGCAGGCTACCATCTTCTGGAACTCATCAATGAAGTGCTAGATCTTTCAAAGATTGAATCTGGGAATATGACAATATCTATTGAACCTGTAGATATAGTGCCCATTGTGGATAACGTTATTTCCATTTTGGGGCCACTGACCAAAGAAAATGATATATCTCTTGAATATAATAAGGTCTCTGGTGGTAGTTGCTTTGCAGAGGTGGATTCTCTTCGCTTTAAACAGATTATTATGAACCTGGTCTCAAATGCTATTAAATACAATAAACCCAATGGTTCGGTGGTTGTTTCTTATGAAAAACAAGAGAATGGCGTGATACGAGTAGGAGTGAGGGACACGAATTATGGGATTACTGATGACAAGAAGGATAAAATTTTCAAGCCATTTGAGCGTTTTGGCATAAATGTTGAGGCGATTGAGGGGACGGGTATTGGTTTGACTATTTCCAAAAAACTGATTGAATTGATGAATGGAAGTATTGGATTTGAAAGTAAGGAAGGTGAAGGCAGCTTTTTTTATATTGATTTGCCGTTGGCTGATAAAACTTCTTTGCCAGCCTAAGTTGAGATAGCACCCGATACAATCCTCCCCAGCCCCACTTTGATTTGAAAGAGCTGAGTCGATTTGACCAGGCCCTTTTGTTTTGAAATTGTATGGGTGTTGTATCGTGGGGGATGAGTGCATATGGGAAATGGAAATGTCCTGTTTATGGATCAGTATTTCCCGTCAGAGAAAAGGGGTGCAAGTATTGGGGAAGGTCAAGGAGCAATTTTCTATCGGGAACCGGGGATTCTTAGTAATTCCACGTCAAAGAGCGGGAGACGCCTGTAGGCGTATGTAAAAAAATATCCAAACTTATACTGAGGAATTTATGAACAAGAGACATAGGGTGCAGTTTCCAAAAAACGAATTATCCGGTAGCAATCAAGATGAAAGCTATTTCTACCTTCATGGCACAAGTAAAAAGAGGAAAATAAAATTTCATGAATACGACGAAATTTATCAGATACCAGGCTTGTATGAACAAATATTCTATGATCGCCTGAAATGCATATCTCCAAACAAAGTGACCTCTATTCTCGAATCGTCTATAAAACAGTCTCAAGATAACTTTACTGAACTGCGAGTGTTAGATTTGGGCGCTGGCAATGGCATGATGGGGGAGGAATTAAAAAAACATGGCATATCACGATTAATAGGCGTAGACATTATTCCAGAAGCTTACGAAGCGCTTATTCGCGATAGGCCGGGAATTTATGATGCTTATTATATTGAGGATTTTTGCAAACTAAGTAAGGGGAAGAAAGAAGAAATAGAGTCTTGGCAATGTGATTGCATGGTAACTGTTGCGGCGCTTGGTTTTGGCGATATTCCAACGAAAGCATTCGTGAATGCATTCAATATTATTACGAACGAGGGATGGGTAGCGTTCAATATAAAAGATACATTCCTTGATAAAAGCGATGAAACTGGTTTTTCCACATTGATACGAGAATTAATTTTTTCAAAATACCTTGATATCTACCACATCGAACGGTACAGACATAGATTGTCAGTTGATGGCCAGCCTCTTCATTATTTTGCAGTTGCAGCCAGAAAAAAGGCAGATATACCGCCGAAGTTTATGGAATCACAAGGTATTGCAATCTGATGTTTCTAACTATCAGCACCAAGGTTCTGTGGCTTTGGGATATTTAAATCTTGATGTATTCAATTTTAAGCACGCTGTGGATTTGATACGTGTCTATGATTACCCTTGACCAAGTCAGTAAATCTTATGATGGCGTTTCCAGAGTCATAAATAACCTGTCCTTCGAAGTACTGGAAGGAGAAATCCTGATTCTCCTGGGGTCTTCTGGTTGCGGGAAATCAACAATACTTAAAATGATCAATCGTTTGATTGATCCGACAGAAGGAAGGATCTATTTGGATGGAAAGGATATTCAGCAACAGGATCCGATAGAACTTCGGCGTTCCCTGGGATATGTTTTCCAGGGCATCGGCCTGTTTCCGCATTTTTCTATTCGAGAGAATATTTCCATGGTGCCGCGTCTTTTAGGTTGGCCCGAGGACCGGATAAACAACCGGTACCGTGAACTGCTTGAGCTAGTTCAGCTGTCTCCCGAAATCCACGCCGATCGATTCCCCGATGAACTATCAGGTGGCCAGCAACAGCGCGTAGCCGTTGCCCGTGCTTTAGCGGCTGATCCGGCTTATCTCCTGATGGACGAACCTTTTGGAGCGCTTGATGCAATCACAAGGGATTCTATCCAGCAGGAATTTCTGGACTTGAAACAACGTTTGAATAAAACGATTATTTTTGTCACTCACGATATTATTGAAGCCGTCACTTTAGGCGACCGTATCGCCATCCTCCACGAAGGGCGACTGGAACAAATCGGGACCAGTGAAGAAATCATGGAAAACCCTGCCACCGATTTCGTTCGGGAACTATTTGCGAAATCTGTCAAGTTCTGGAAAGGGTTCAAAAACATTTCGTAATGAATATCACATCCTTGACAGATTACATTATCGAACGCCTGCCAGAGATTTGGCAGCGCATCGGGGAGCACATTTTTCTTGCAGGAATATCTACTATGACTGCGGTGCTTGTCGGCATTCCTCTGGGTATTTTGGCTTTCTATCGGCCTGGGTTGCGCGGTCCGCTTTTGGGAATAGTCAGTATTTTACAAACGATTCCCAGTCTGGCAATGCTGGTCATCCTTTTGGCCCTTTTCCAGAAAATAGGAGTAATACCGGCAATCGTTGCGCTCATTCTCTATGCTCTACTCCCTATAGTTCGGAACACTCTGGCCGCACTTCAGGGAATTGCTCCGGAGATCATCGAAGCGGCCCGGGGAATAGGCATGACAGAATGGCAAAGAATGCGACTGATCAGGATCCCTCTGGGAATTCCAGTAATTATGGCGGGCATTCGGACTGCCTCGGTAGCGGGAGTAGGTATCGCAACTCTCGCAGCATTTATCGGGGCAGGAGGTTTAGGCGAATTTATTAATCGCGGCCTGGCTCTTTCCAACACGCGGTTAATTTTTCTTGGCGCGATTCCTGCGGCACTACTGGCCTTGCTGGTGGATTTAGTGCTGGGTTTCATAGAAAAGGTTTGTGATCCTAAACGAAACAGACATTGGTCCCACCGGTTTCATTTTGCCTTGAAACTCTCCATAGTCCTGATTCCTCTTTTCCTTTTGATCCCCGTTTTTATAAGTTCCCCCCCTTGGTCCTCGCAAACAGCAGGATCTTCTGAAAGGAATGAAACGAAAGGTATTAATGTCGTCCGCATTGCATCAAAAAATTTTACCGAACAGCTTATCCTCGCCGAAATGATGGCCCAGATGATTGAAAAACGAACTCACCTTTCCGTGGATCGCAAGTTCAATCTGGGTGGAACAATTATTTGCCATCAGGCTTTAAAACGGGGGGAGATTGATCTGTACGCGGAATACACCGGAACAGGCTTGATGGCCATTCTGAAACTTCCTGCAATGAACAATCCCGATGAAGTATATCATCGTGTGTCAGAGGAATATCTAAACCGATTCAATCTGGTCTGGTTGGAACCCTTCGGCTTCAATAATACCTATACCCTCACCGTACGAAAGCAGGACGCCGTGCAAAATCAATGGAAAATCATTTCTGATTTGATTCCAATGTCTTCAAAACTGGTAGCGGGGTTTTCTGGAGAATTTCAGGAACGGCCTGACGGATACCCCGGATTTCAGAAGGTTTATGGGTTTAAGTTTGGAGAAGTTCATGATCTGGACCCGGGTCTAATTTATCAGGCTTTGGCCAAGGGAGCGGTTGATGTGATCGACGGTTATTTGACCGATGGACGGATTCCAGCATACAACCTGATTTCCCTAACGGACGATAAGAAATTTTTCCCTCCTTATTATGCGGCGCCGGTAGTTCGGGAAGAAGTTCTGAATGCCTACCCTGATCTGAGAGAGGCATTGGCTCCTCTAGGGTCCCTCATAGACAACACAACCATGAGGGTTCTGAACTATGAAGTGAATGGAAATAGACGGGGAGTTTCGGAAGTGGTGACAGAATTTTTGCAGGACAAAGAAGTTTTGTGATTTCGAACGGGTTTTGCGTTGACTCCTTCACTTCTAGGAGTCTAAACCTGTAAACGCTTTTAGTCACTACTGCAATTAATACTCAAATATTTAAACAATTAGAGCGTGCTTGAATGGCATTCAAGAGGTCAGGGGTTCGATCCCCCTCAGCTCCATCAATAAATATAAGGACTTACGGTTTCGGCTGTAGGTCCTTTTTGGTTTTGGGTAGCGTTTCTCCAAAAATCGAGGCTTGAGGGAGATTGCCGGGGAAAAGTATGGAGACTTTGATATTTGCAACCAACGCAAAAATATTATTAACGAGGACGAAGAAAAAAGCTGACCATAAAATATTCAAATATTTTCATACAGTGAGATCGTCACTCTTTCAGAGAATCATTCAATTATCTTTCGGATGGTGTTGACAAGGCTTGGTAAAAGCCGCCTAAAGTGGGGTAGGGGTTGCCTTTGGTGAAGAGAAAACTCATAAGTTAAGTTGTTTAAATTAGGCGTTACCAAAGTGACAAACCGGATTGACTCTCTGACCAGATTCATTTGACAACGTGCAACTGGTGAGCGGCCCTTTTTTGGCTCTCGGATTGGGTCGAGGCTTATTTTTTTCGCTTACTAAATTTCCTAACGTAATACTTAGAAAAATCCCTAATGGAGAGCATGCCAATGATTTGCTCATTTTTTTTGACTGCGATATGTCGGATCCCATGTTTTCCCATGATCAAAAATGCCTCTGCCATAAGCTTATTCATTTCTATGGAAACAATGGGTTGAGACATTATGGACTTGACTTGAACTTCAATTGGTTTTTTTATTTCCGAAATGACTCTCAGTGATATATCGCCTTCAGTCAAGATACCGATGTACTCGCCATCCTTTTCAATTAATACTGAACCCTGCACGTAATCGTACATAGTTTGGGCGGCTTCTGTGGCAGAGGCCCTACTGTCAACGCTAATTAGTTCTTCAGTCATGTAAAACCTGATCTCATCCTGTGCGGTTGATCGCCTTTCTTCCCGTTCCTCAGTCATAGGCATCCTTTCTGTCCATCCAACTCCACCTTACAAAACATCCCAGCCTTGCTCTGTTCTCCACGCCCGTAGGCATTTTCATATCTTTTTCTTTGTCATTTAAATTTGCAGGTTGAATTCAGTTCGCTTATCCCTATTTATCTTCTTGAATATCTGCTTCAGCTTTTGATGAATCTTCTTTTACCAAGGCCTCTTTTTTATTGGCGAATTTACCTATATAGTAATTAGCTATATCCTTAATAGACAGGATGCCAACTACTGTTTCTCCCTCGGTAATGGTCAGATGGCGGATGTTACGCTGTTGCATTTCATGAAACGCTTTCAACATTTTTTCTTCGGCATCAATAGAAACCAAAGGCTTGGACATTACAGACGATATTTTAGTGCTGCCCATGGGTTTCTCATCAGCCGAGACCTTTCTTAATAAATCGGTTTCAGTGAAAATTCCGGTTATCTCTCCCTTTTCCGTAACAAGAACTGCTCCCACTTTGTTTTCTCTCATTAATTTCACAGTATCCAACACTGAACTTTCGCCGCCTATTGTGACCGAGGGGTCACTCATATAAACCTTGACCTCATCCATAAATCTTTTCCCCCATCAAATTCGAGTTATACCTTCAATAGCAACTTAGGTATTTTCAGTAAAATACTCTGAGGTACTGATTGGCAAATTGCTCCGATATATCCTTAATGCTTAACACCCCTACAATTTTATTGTTTTCTGTGACCCCCAAATGCCGGGTTTTATTTTCACCCATCAGTTCCACAGCTTCTTTTATAGTTGTCTCATGATCCAGGGTCAAAATAGTAGCAGTCATGATTGCATGGGTTTGTGTTGTTTCATGATCAAGATTTTTTGAAATCACCTTCTGTATCAGGTCAGTCTTGGTAATAATACCAACATAATTCTCTCCTTCTTTAACTAGAAGCGACCCAACTTTATTCTTATCCATCAAACTTCCAGCATCATTTATATTGGCCTCCTTATTTATGCTTATTACGGGGCTACTCATAAAATTTCTAATTTTCTTGTTATGCATACATGAGTCCCTTTTTATTTGGATTATCTGGTAGCCGCCCCATACCAATAATTATACATCAAAGCAAAGGCCTGAGCGCATTTGGTGCAAGGCCCATGGAACATTTAATTCTTCATAGACAGGCATTTATCATTCCTGTTTTTCCTAACCAGCTTGACAACTGCCAGCCCCCATTTTATCTATAGTGCAGGATAAGGAATATCCTCTCGGCCGAGAGAGATGACAACCACATCATCAACCTCTCATAGAAGGAGTACATCATGAACCTCGTAACTTTTAACCCAGAGCAGGCTTTAGACAGGTTTTTCGACACCGACCGGTTTTTTGGTTTTCCCCATGCACACGGGGAGCAACCGACAGTTTTGCCCAAGGTCAACGTGATTGAAAAAGACGAAGCGTTTTATCTGGAAGCAGAAACCCCCGGCATGACGCAGAAAGACGTTTCGATTGAATTTCATGACGGTGTTTTGACCCTGAAGGGTCACCGGGAGGAAAGCTCACAAAGCGATGAAAGAAATTATCGCATCCGTGAATTCAGCAAACAAAGTTTTTCAAGGAACTTTAGACTCAGCGATCAGATTGATTCGGAAAATGTCGTAGCCAGAATGGATCAGGGAATCCTGAGGGTCACCCTGCCGAAAAAGGAACAGACAAAACCGAAAAAAATCGAGATCAAGGTAGGGCCTTAAGTCTTTAAATAGAGAAAAACACTTGCCGGCTTGTGTGGGGTTCACCCCCCACATGAGCCGGTTCCTGTTTTTTTTGAGGCCGGTGAACCCATAAATCAGCCTCGCCCTTTAGTTTTTCATACGGCCCAGGACAAACTTATGGTAAAACATGAGGAACTTCAAGTTTAGTCAAAATCCGAATAAAAGATCGATCCGATCAGCAACCTTAATTTTGAATACAGGAAAGCATGAAATCACTCGCATCTATCACAGACAAAGATATTGAAACCATAAAAATGGCCCTGAACGATTCGATCTCGGACATGAATACCGAACTCAAGCAGGAATTATCTCCTGAAAAAAAGAACGGGCTCGTGAACTATAAAGCTAGTTATTCCCGGGTATTTGACAAGCTCAAACAAAGCGGGTCAATTTATGCGCTGACCGAAACCGAACTGGATATTGTTGCCAGTGGATTGATTGATGCGATTGAGCTGGTTGAAGATAACCTGACGGAAGATTTGAGTGATGAGGATAAAGAAGAGTTTATGGGATATAAAAACGACTGCCAGAAACTGGTTGATCTCCTGTCTCTTTAAGTAAAAGTCTTTATCTTAAAAAATTCATGTAGTACCCATAATAAAACATCCATCCCGTTATGCCGGTTCCGGCTACCATGCTCAAAACCCATCCAATGCGGCTGTCTTTACCAATATTTTTTTTGTCTTCATACATCAGGGCAGAATGAACCATCATGCCCATAAAATAAGAGATGGTAAAAAAAGACAGGCCCAGGATAAAGAACATGAATCCTGAAAAGTCTGAAGGTTGAGTGCTCATAGAAAAAATCCGGATTGGGCAACGCCAAAAAAAGCGAGGACTTGGGCCACGCCCAGAACTCCCCCAACAATTACAGCCAAAGCGGCAACAACTTTGACCATAACCCAAAAAATTTCGCGCCCGGTCTGTTTTTGCTTCCACCAACTGATCGTCAGCGTAAGAAACGCGACCAGAATAGCAGTGAATAAATAATATCGTGGAGACATACGAAACCTTATCAGGAGAAAATTAAAGGTTAAAATTAGCTTTTGCCACCAGCCCCATTCATCCGACCACTTCCACCCGGATCACATTAGTCCAGTTTGGAATTCCGACAGGAATTCCCGTGGTGATCACCACCCGATCTCCTTTTTTCAGCAATTTTTTATTTTTCAGCATAACTATCATTTGGTCCATATGGAGCAACAAATGCCGGTCTTCCTCGACCATAAATGGGACAGCCCCTCGCACCAGATTCAGGAGACGCGCCCTCTGCAAGCTCGAGGTGAACGCAAATATGGGAACCATAGGCTTTGGACAAGCCACCATTTTAGCCGTTCCCCCGCTGACAGTGAACACCACCATAGCTTTGGCGTGTAACAATTCCACCATCCGATTAGCAGAGTAAGTGATGCCTTCATTGATGCTTGGGTCTCCCTGGAAAAACCGGCTCCAGGGTTCGATGGCTCGCGTACCTGCTAAATAGGCTTCTGTAGTCAACGCCGTCTCGACCATCACCCCCACCGCAGCAATTGCATGTTTGCCAACCGCAGTTTCCCCCGAAAGCATGATCGCATCGGCACAATCCATAACCGCACCGGCCACATCTGAAACTTCCGCACGAGTTGGGCGTGGATTTTCAATCATTGACTCCAGCATCTGCGTGGCAACAATAACCGGCTTGGAGTGTTTGGCACCTTGCCGCAAAATTTTCTGCTGGACCACCGGGACTTCAGTAAGGGGGATCTCAATCCCTAAATCTCCCCGCGCAACCATGATGCCGTCAGCGGCCTCAGCAATTTCTTCGAGATTTTTCACCGCCTGCTTGCGTTCAATTTTAGCGATGACCTCTACCCCTTTTCCACCTTGTTTCTTGATCATGGCGCGTAGCCGTTGCACATCTTTCGCCGAACCCGTGAAAGACAACGCCACCATATCCACACCTTCCTGAAGGCCGAATTTAAGATCGGCCTTATCCTTTGCTGTTATCGGGTCTGCACTGAGGCGTGCATCGGGCAGGTTTAAACCTTTATGATCCGATAAGGTTCCCCCGACCAGCATTTCAACCTCCACGCGCTGACCGGAAACACCTTTCACCACACCACTTAGTTTTCCATCATCAAGATAAATCCGGTTTCCAACACCCACTTCTTGATGAAAGCTCGAATACTGGACATGCACCAGAGAGGGGTTTCCCATCGTTTTGGCTGTTGTGAAAACCACTCTTTGCCCGCGCTTTAAATGAACAGAACCCTTATCGAATTTTCCCACACGGATTTTTGGCCCCTGAAGATCCAGAAGAATTCCGACAAAAGTGTGGCGTTCCTTTTCTACTTCGCGGATCCAGTGAATCCATTGCCGGACGGTTTCGTGGTCTCCATGCGAAAGGTTAAGCCGGAAGATATTAACGCCCTTTGCTACCAGACTCCGGATAACCGTTTTACTGCCACTGGCAGGTCCTAGCGTCGCAATAATTTTTGTCAATCTGACAGCCATAACCTCTCCTTATTTTTTTTCGGGGGAAAGTGAGTAGCTTTCGGGAATCTTTCGGAACGGCATCATCAATAAATTTTTCAAAGACACTTCCTCACTGGTGCGGAACGCGTTCACTCCAATTATAATTCTAGGTTGCGGTTTCAGTGCATCATGAACATATGTCCCCAAAACCCGGTCCCAGATAGACAGGTTAAAGCCAAAATTGGAATTGGTTTCGCTTTTCTCCACCGAATGGTGAATACGGTGCATGTCCGGCGTTACGATCACATATCGCAACAGTCGATCAAGGCTCTGAGGCAAAGTGATATTTGAGTGAGAAAACTGGGCCATTCCATTCAGAATCGCCTCGAAGATCAAAACCGCCAGCGGCGAAGGACCGAGAGCAAAGACCAAGCCTATTTTATAAAACATGGATGCCAATATCTCTATTGGATGGAAACGTAACCCAGATGAGACATCCAGATCAAGGTCGGAATGATGGACAACATGGAAGCGCCAGAAGAAAGGGATCATATGTAACACAACATGCTGGATATAAATCATCAAGTCCAGGATGATTATGCAAAGCAAGGCCTCCAGCCCCTCCGGTAATTCCAGATAATTGAACAAACCCCAGCTCTTTTCCTCGGCAAACTGGGAAGCACCCAACGCCGCCGCTCCAAAAAAAATCCGCACCACCAGAATATCAATACCTGTTAGAGCCAAATTGATTTTAAGACGACGTTTTTTAGAATCTACAGTAGGGTGACGTTGAATGACCGATTCCAGCCCCAGCATCAATAAAAATATCGAAATAAATATCATAAACCTAATCTGACTGGCGTCCATAGTTTTGGTTCTCTATTAATTCGATATTTTGAAGTTTGGTACGTCCTTTATTTTACATCTTCGAGGGCATACGAATTGCCAATAATTTATTTTCCGCCCGATTTATTTTCGATTGTGGTTGTAATTGTTGTTAGGGATTGCTCTTTTTCTTTTTTGTAGGTTTTTATCCGTGCTTCTGAGTTGCGCCGCATGATCACGATGCAAGCCTCAGCCATCAAGCCGAGAAACCAAAAAGTGGTGAAACACATCACCCACATGAAAAAGAGATTGAACCAATACTGATTGGGTGTGTAATCCGTAGATATATGAATGAGCGAGCGAATTCTTTCCTGCTCTACAGTTGAAGACATTACATAATGCTTGTAGAAAGGATGTTTGTTTTTAAAAGCAAATGCGATTTGCTCATTTTTGTCCACACTAATGAACTTACCCACTTCCCTGTTTTTTTCCTTAAAGAACACTCGCATCTTGATCACCTCGGGTGAGTCCCGGGGATTCGCCTGATAATACCAGACCACCAGAGCAGTGGTCAGAAGCAGAGAGACCCACAGAGAAATTCTCTGGATCCATCTCTCCGTATCATCATCAATTTCCTCCAATATCGGTTCTTCTTCCATGGGGCACCTTTATACTGAAACCTTTTTTTTTAATAGCTTTAAAGATACCAGACCCCGAAAACGAATTCCAGTTGCAGATTCATGCGGGGGTCTTTAGTATGGGCTCCGCATCACCCACCTTCGGCTTTTTCCGGAAACTTGCATGCAAAGCAAAAATACGATCGGATATTTTCGTCTGTTACGCCAGAACCCAGCGTTCCGCAACCTGTGGTACGGTCAGGTAGTTTCTGAACTGGGAGACTGGCTCAACAGCATCGCCATTTATGCATTGATCCTTAAGCTCAGCGATTCAGGAATGGCTATGGCCGGAGCGATGATGGCGAAACTTCTACCTATTGTTCTGGTCAGCCCCATAGCCGGAGTGGTTGTTGACCGGGTCAGCCGGAAAACGGTGATGATCATCAGCGATCTGTTACGGTGTGGGGTCGTGCTGGGGTTTCTTCTGGTGGAAGACCAGGATGCTTTATGGCTGGTTTATGCTTTGGTCATTGTCGAAATTTCATTATCAGGTTTTTTTGAGCCGGCCCGGAGCGCCATCATTCCTTCACTCGTTCCGAAAAAAGATCTGGTCACTGCCAACGCATTGAGTGGTTCAACCTGGTCGGTCATGCTGGCCTTTGGTGCTGCTTTGGGCGGCGTAGTCGTCCATTTGTTCGGAATTAGAACGGCTTTTATACTGGACGCCAGCACATTTCTGCTTTCGGCCTGGTTCATTTCAAGAATCCCCAGTCAGGGGAAATCAATAAAAAAAGATTCGCCCAAACAAACTGGATATCAGGAGTTTGTCGATTCTCTGCGCTATCTATGGGCTGAACCAATGGTGCTGGTATTATCATTATTAAAGGCTGGGCTGGCTGTGGCAGGAGGCATCATGACTCTGGTACCCCTGATGGCCAGCCAGGTGCTGTCAGGTTCCCTTTCGTTGGGAATTGGCATCCTCTATTCTGCACGTGGGTTGGGAGCCGCCCTGGGCCCGGTTCTGGTCAAGCGAATCTTCGGGGAAAGTGCCTCGGTTTTACAATGGGCCATTGCCGGGGCATTTTTTCTGAAAGCTTTTTCATATTTATTCATTGCCCACTCCCACAACCTCTGGACTCTTTCCCTTGGTGTGGGGCTTGCTACCCTGTTTGGCTCCATCATCTGGGTTTTCAGTTCAGCCTTGATCCACCTCTCTGTTCCCGACAGTTATCTGGGTCGGGTTTTCAGCTTTGAACTCGCACTATTGACTTTGGTTATGGGCTTTAGCAATTGGGGTGTGGGCTATGCCATAGACGGATGGAGTCTGGATGTCAACCAGATTGCCTTGTGGATGGCGGGGCTGGTCGCTGTACCGGGAATTTTATGGTCCGTATTCCTTCTCTTTTCCCAGAACAAACTAAAACATGGGGAGTGCATTGACTCGGTATGCCCTGTTGACCCAAGCGGATTCAACCCAACCCCTATTGCAGGAGATAGAAAACCTCAGGCCGAGGTGAAATAATCAGCCACCGACTTGCCAATATCGAAATGGCTGATGATCCGGGCCGAGCCCTCCTGTGTTTCAGCCCATCGGTATGCTTCCTGAACATCTTCATTTTTCCCCAAAGCGTGCAGAACCCCCACCGAAACGAAACAGGTCGCCAAATCACTGGACTGAGAAAAACGGACTACCATTTCCAACATTTCCTGCATACTCTCATCTTTGAGGCTACGATACTTCCCGACCAGACTCTGGATATTTTCCTCTCCATAGGTATTGCTGTAGGAAGCACCAATCCCGGGCTCCTGATATAGATGCAAAATCTCTTCTTCCAAAGAGCTGTCCAATTTTATTTCTCCTTTTACAAAACAGGATCTTTTTTCAACCAGAATTCTTCGAACTCTTCCTGATAAGCCAATTGCGTGAGGTCTTCCATACGATCGAGAAACACTTTACCGTTCAGATGGTCGATTTCATGTTGCAAAACCACCGCCTCGAAACCGGTCGCATGCTTCTCTATCTTGTCGCCTTTCCTATCATAAGCTTTGAGCGTCACCGATGTAGACCTTGGAACCAACCCCCTGAAATCAACGAGACTCAAGCAGCTTTCCCACCCCAGGGCTTTTTCCTCACTGTAATCCGACAATACGGGATTGACCAGGACT
Source organism: Nitrospinota bacterium (assembly GCA_014382285.1). Taxonomy (GTDB): domain Bacteria; phylum Nitrospinota; class Nitrospinia; order Nitrospinales; family VA-1; genus LS-NOB. The sequence continues at coordinate 25,684 of JACNKA010000144.1, forward strand.
GTCACGGGAATGGAGGACTCCCCCGGGTATCTCTCATTATTTTCATACTCCAGCACCACTACTTGTAGAGAACGATTGACCTGCGGAGCGGCCAAACCAACTCCATCCTCCTCACGCATGGTGTCGATCATATCATCTATAAAGTTCTGCAGTTCGCCTTGCAAATCGGCCAACTCTTTTAAATCCACTTGTTTGGCTATCTGCCTCAAAACAGGGTTGCCCAATTTAGCGACTTTCAGTACTGCCATATCCAACCTCTAAAGTGATGTGTGATATCTCCATAAAAACATAAAAAGCAGAACATACTTTTGCAACATACTTTTCAAAATACCAGATTTGCGGCTTCTGGACAGAATAAAATAGGGACCCAAATCTCTTAATAGCTCCGGGTTTATTTTATCATACTCAAGGTAGAGGGGTCGAATTCGCCCCTCAACAAAGGGCTAAAATGGATACCAGGCGTTTTTTTTTGTTTGACATTTGGTACCGGTTTCATAATAATGCACCAGGCTTATAACGATTAGAGAGGAGGGGATGAATCTTGACTAAAGACGAATTAATCAATGCGGTGATCAAAACTTGTAAAGACGATGGCTTGACCAAGAGATTGGCCGGAGATGTGATCGATGCCACCTTCGAAGCTATTTCTAAAGGGATCAAAAAAGAAAAACGGTTCGCTTACCCCAGTTTTGGAACCTTTACGGTTAGAAACCGAAAGGCGAGAAAAGGTCGAAATCCTCAGACGGGCGAGGAAATCAAAATTAAAGCCAGCAAGACAGTTGGCTTTAAACCTGCTCCTACTTTGAAAAACTCCCTGTAGTTTTTCACCCAAAATTAAAGCCGCTCACTGAAAAGTGAGCGGCTTTTTTGTTTCTTCATTCAGTCCGACTAAAAACTTTCTGAAATATTTCTAGGGGGAAATCAACTTAGCTGCAAAGCCAGACTGTTTCAGCTGTCGAAGCATCCAGGTCGCATTACCCGCTTTTTTGAAGGCCCCCACCAGCACACGAAAACGGGTCTTTATCGGTTCGCTGTGAGAAACCAGCAGCAAACCCGATAACCCGGATTTCCGTAAAGATTCCAATAACATCCTCGCATCAGGTAGAGACTTTGCTTCTCCGACCTGCAACGCAAGGGGATAAGGAATCGCCGTTGCATGACCGCCGAAAGGTTTTTTCCTCAATATCCGAACCAATCTATGAGCCTGGTTCCAGTCTGAGAATCGACCCACATAAACTCGATAAATAAAGGTGTCTGCTGACATCCTGACCGGAGCCCAATAAGCGTCAAACCCATTTTCCCGCAACCGGTTGGTCAAAGAAAGCGCCGAAGATTTATTGGGATGACTGGAAACATGAATCACAAAAGAAAGAAGCTTTGCTGCATTGATGCGACTCTCCTGACCCGCCTCATCTTCCAAAGGTTGCTTACCGGAATGAGAGAACCATTCGTAAAAATTTTCCCCGCGTATTTTCCAACCTGAAGGGGAGCGAGCCCAATCAAGTTCCTTCAGTCCCCAGCTTTTCACGTTTTCAGCAGAAAAAGCCTGTGTAAAAAACACCACCGGAACGCCTTCTTTTAACACCATGAATTTAGAAAATGTTTCAAGGTGAGGTTTAGGATATCGAGCCAGCAACTGCTTTTTATTAACCAGGAGTGGGGTTTCAGATTCCAAAGTCTGGTAATAAGCCAGATGGCCCTCCATGTCCATCTTTTCCCAAGTGTCCTGCCAACCCTTCACCTGTGTGAACAGATCATCAAGGTCTTCCAACTTTTCAGAAGGCAGTGGTATTTCAGAAATCGTTGAGACCTCCTCCTCAACCGGGCTAGCACTTTTTGTCAGCTTCCATTCCACAGCCTGATTTTTTAAAATATTTCTTGCGGTCTGAAGGTCAACACCGGAAACATGTTCTTCCAGGTTTTTCAGGTCCAACTGAACCCCTTCCCGAATACCGTGGATATTTCCAAATATGAATTTATCAATATTATGTAACCAGATAGCGGCTGCAATCTGGGCCGGGTGGTAATTGCCAACCTTGTGCTTTCTTGCAACCGAAAATAGCCTCTCCCCTGCCTGCAAAACATATACCTCATTTGAGGTAGACAAACCTTGTACGCCACCCGTTTTTTCTGTCTCGCCAGTTGCCAAGTCCGAATGGGGTCTTGGATTCGCCCAGATAACACCTGAAAGACGCCTTCGGTGCATCGCCTTGGTCTTTACAGGAACCGGGGCAATGGACTCCGTGAGCAAGCTCTCAGACTCTTCAGAAGGAGCCTTGTCCCCAGATGCCGCAGGGTCAGCGGTTTGACTTTCAGGATTCACCCTCTGCTCTTTTTTGGCAACTGGCTCATCCGTTACAAACTGCTGCGGCTCATGCTGTGGTGGAGCCTTTTCCTGGTTTACAGCAGACTCCGGCTCGTATTTAGGGAGTTCTTTCGGAGGGGGTTTTCTTTTCTTGCCACGGACATTCAAGGCCAGGCTTTGCTGAAAATCCACCGTTACCAAAAAATTTTCCAGCAAGGTTCCTCCATTATGAGTTGCCCGAATCACAAGGTTGAACGAAGGAAAAAATAAAGGCTTGGTGGAACGGATTTGAACGGTGACTTTTGAACCACTTTCTGGTTGAGCAGGATCCAGGATCAGTGCATCAATGATATCCTGTCTTTCCAGCCCGATTTTGGTGTAGTCATCCACACTGCCCAGACCCACTTCTATGGGCCCATCAAAATCCAAATTGATTTCAAAAGAAGCCTTAAACTTTTCACCAAACTGGCTTCTAACCTGGAGTTCGCCAATGGAAAACGCAAAAACTTCAGATGCCATAATCCAAAGCATTCCAGTCAGCAGCATTCCGTATTTCAAAAAAAGCTTCACTTCAATATCTCATTCATTCTTACAGGCCCACCTCGACACGGGGAAATAAGCGTTTGGAGCTATCTACATGCTTTCTCGCATTGCCAACGGATTATATATTAATCGGATTATTCTGATTTACAAAAAAGGAATTTTGAATCTTCTCAGGAGTGCAATCAACCTCTACGCTTTCTGCTCAGCTCTTTTTTCTCGAATTTCTTGAATTTTCCCTGGTTCGCATCTTCCGGCATTCGAGTCTTGCGTTCGTGCTGATTATGCATCCAGTTTTTTTCAATGTAGTGGCAGGACCGGCATTCCCGGGCTTTTTTAAAAGCCGGGCGATTGTAAAGGTTTCTGACTTTGGAAACATGCAGTGGAGGATCAAAATCCTTGTGAATATGGCAGCTTTGACAGTACTCGCCAATTATTTTATTGGCCTTCCCCGGGCGGAGGTCACCCTTGAACGCCATCTCAACTTCCTTAGTGCTGCATCCTGTGAATGCTACGAGCAACAAGATTATCAAGAGGCCCTGCTTTGCAAAACCCGCCACCCTCATGGAAAAGGCTTTTGGGTATGTAAATTCCTTAAATGCATCCATAGAAATCAAACGAGGCGGCACTGCCAAAATATTCAATTCGTGGTCGCCCTAAGTAGGCTGGAAACGGATTTTTCTGTAGTTTTTCATAACTTTTCGGGAATAGCGATGGTGAGGAACATAACCTTTCCGCAGAAACCGGCTCAACCGCGACGGCCCCTGATTATAAGCCTCCAAGGCCAGGGTCAGATCCCCAAAACGGGTCACCATCTTGTTCAGGTAGTAAGCCCCTAAAGCTATATTCTTTCTGGGGTTATACAGAGTGTGGGTTCCCTTCCATTTCAAACGGGTTTCGGAAGCCAGCCCAACTGCCGTGGTCAGTTTCAACTGCATCAAACCATGAGCACCCCGGTTTGACTTCGCCCAATTGTAAAAGGAACTCTCAGTAATAATCAAAGCGGTGAGAAAAAGTGGATCGTATCCGTATTTCCTGCTTTCAGCCAAAATCCATTCAGGAATCAGCACAGAACTGGTCTCATCCAGCCCTGTGTTATAGTCAGAGATGACCAGCCGTATTTTTTCCCGCATGCGGTTATCGTAAGCCAGCTCATTTTGAAAGCGTGTTTCTTTTGCTCTATGAAACACACCCTCCTCCACTCGGCTTACAGCAGAAAAGAATGGCGATAAACCACTAACGTATTGAGGGGTTTTGCCCGTAAAGAACCCTGTAAAGGCCAGAACCAGAACAAGTGGAATTATAATCTGTTTTGCTTTGTAAGAAGTCATATTATACCTTAACGGCTCAGTTCCTTTTAAAGTAAACAAATTTAACAGGGGACAAATAACGCGAACAAAAAAGGCCAGAAAGCCTTACGTAGATGGATGTTAACACTCGGGCTTCTTCAACCCTAGGTCGATTATAGTAGAGTTGTAGCACCTTGTCAATGTAGCTTCCTCCCGACTATTAGGAAAAAACTGGGCAGGAGATTAGACATTTACTTTTTATTGCAGAAAAAATATAATATCCATATAAGTATTTGATTTTTATTGTATTATGAAAATATCCTGCCCGGATTGTCAAGCTAGCTATGATGTTGACCTGCCCAACCTGACCGAAGAGGGGGCCCAGGTCAAGTGCGCCAAATGCCAGCAGAGTTTTTTAGTAATGCCCGAGGCAAGCCCCGTGGGGTCCTCAGACTCCTCCCTTCCAGACAGTCCTGAAAAAGAGGAGAACAATGAGCCCGAAAATCAAGCGGATGATAACCTCGACAGCATGCTCGATGATCTCATCAGTGACATGGAACCCAGCGCAGAAACAACGGATTCAGCCGCACCGGAACTCGACAACATGCTCGACGATCTCATCGGCGGTGACATGGAACCCAGCGCAGAAACAACGGATTCAGCCGCACCGGAACTCGACAACATGCTCGACGATCTCATCGGCGGTGACATGGAACCCAGCGCAGAAACAACGGATTCAGCCGCACCGGAACTCGACAA
>JACNKA010000039.1 GCA_014382285.1 Nitrospinota bacterium
CTGGGGAGGAAGGGAAAGTTGAAGGTTTATTTATCTTGGTCAGTGATATTACCCAACGCAAACAGGCAGAAGAATCGATAATAGCAGCCCTCAAGGAAAAGGAACTGCTTCTCAGGGAGATTCAACACCGCACAAAGAATAACCTTCAGGTGATTTCCAGCATGTTGTCGTTGCAACTTTTGAATATTCAGGATGAAAACTATCGAAACATGTTCCAGGATGCTTTAACCCGGATTAGAACTATGGCTACCTCTCAGGATAGAATCTATCAATCTAGCAACGTGGCGAATATTAACTTCGGGGATTATATTCATGCAATCGTCAACGATGTATTCAGGGCATACGAAAAACCAGGGAGATCAGTAACTTCTAAGATAGATTGTTGCCAATGTAATCTTGATATTGACACAATCATGAGCCTCGGTCTGGTCACCAGCGAACTGGTTTCTAATTCACTGAAACATGGCTTTCCAGAGAAGAATGAAGGTGAAACCCAAATAACCCTTCGCACGGTGGGTGAAAATAAGTATGAATTTGTTGTCAAGGATAACGGAGTGGGACTGCCAAAGGATTTTGATTTACAAAACACCAAAACGGTAGGTATGGTTCTTATTAGGGCCTTGGTTGAAGATAACCTTCAAGGACAGCTTGAAATAAATCATGGGGAGGGAGCAGGGTTTAAAGTTACTTTCCCAAAATGAAAGGTGAGCTATGATGATGACACCAGCGAGCGCGAGAATTCTAACAGTTGAAGATGAAGGGATAGTGGCCGCAAACCTGAAAGCTACCTTACAGGAATTAGGTTACGAGGTTGTCATGAATGTGCGTTCAGGAGAGCAAGCCATCGAAAAGGCGGGACAACTTAAGCCCGACCTGGTGTTGATGGATGTTATGCTGGATGGTCAAATGGACGGCATAGAGGCCACGAAATATATCGAATCCAATTACAGAATTCCAGTGGTATATCTGACTGCGTATTCAGACAAAGAAATCCTGGAACGGGCCAAACCGACGAATTCCTATGGATATATTGTCAAACCCTTCGAGGAAAGGAATTTAGGCGTTACCCTGGAGATGGCTCTTTATAAGAGCAAGTATGATAATGAGATGGGTGATTATCGAAATTTAATTTCAGCGATCATCAAGGGCATCCCAAGTGTAGTGGTGGTTTGTGATTCAGCTGGCCAGGTAATATATTGTAATTGGGAGGATCCGGTTGCCATTGGAAAATCTCTGAAGGAACTTCTGAAGGTCAAAATAAAGGGCAAAGGGATAGAGGATCTTGTTTCACAAGCCATTGAGCAAAATAAACTTGCCTATGAAGGGAATGCATCCTGGATGCATCCCAGCGGGGAAACCCCGATGGAGATTTACTGCACCCCAATGGCAAGTAAATCGGAAGGGCCGACCAAAGCAATTTTGATTTTAAATGATATTTCTGAGCGTGAGAAAGGGGAAAGGGAATCTGAAACTAAATACTCACCACTGTTGGAAGTCAAGAACTTACACGCTTATCATAATATTGTTTTTGGTGAGCTGAAAGAATACCTTCATGAGATTGAGTCCCATGGTTATGTCCTTCTCAATCAGCATTTTGAAAACTTGGGTGAGCAGGGAAGAAATGAAATTGCAGCCCTGACAAAGGCAATTGGTCGAACTATGGATTTCATCAAGAAACAGAGGTTGTTTTCAAATGATAAATCTTGAATATTATTTTTCATGGCTTAGTACTCCTCAGCCAGTATGATGGTCAAAACCCGGACGGTCCTGGAAGGATCAGTGGCATCTTCGCTTCCCCATTTCATATCCGGGGCGTAATAGTCGAATTTCCAGAAGATTTTCTGAACCTTTTGTTTCAAAACTGTATGGTAATTGTATCGTAAACAGTCGGTAATAGTGACCACTCACTAGAAATTCTGAGATTCAAATCTTCCAAGTTTAGGAACAAATACAACCAAATACCACGAAACAGGAAAAACATGGAAGAGCGCGCGCTTGAATGGCATTCAGGAGTTCATATCCCTTCTTCCAGGTGCAGGACCATTGCGGGACTCCACGTCCTTATCAAACACACTCATAGCTTTCCTTCGCGTCATCGTTCTATTGCCACTGCCTGCATGGCTATGCGGGTTGGCCTTTCCAGCGTTTGACATCGCGCATGAATTTTTGCCGATCCATGTTGTTGTCCCAGGGGAAGATATCCATCAAGGGTTCCAGAGCATAGTTCGATTTGTCTTCAGGGGGAAGCTCGAACCTGCCATCTGTAATGCGATAGATATTATTGAACGTTCGGTAATTGCCACACAGGGTTACATAATCCCATGCTGTGTTCCCTTCTATCAGGGCGCATAATTCTGATGTGGATATGCCTTCGTAGAGGTTGATCTTTCCTATTTCACCTTTTTGCAACTGAGGTTTTTCAGGTTGAGCAAAATCTATGGTCCATGCCTGTGGCCCGTTCTGGCCGAACACTTCCAGTTGGTAAACAATTTGCCAATGTTGCCAGCCTCCGAGCAATTCGCTTTTTAAAATCTGTTCAAGAAAACAGTTTTCAATAAAATCATCCACCACCTTCATTTCCTTTTTATACTCTTCAGGGTCGGTGGTTTGAGTTTTTATTGCCGGGACTTCGGAGTTGGGTTTGAAGGTGACAAGGTGGCTGTCGTCTTCTTTGACTCGTACAAAACCGGAGGCCTGCTGTTCTATATGGATATCATCCTTCGAAATATGTGCTACATCTCCGGGGAAATAGGGCGCGCGTGGGACTTCCGGGCAAAACCCTTCCAAGTCACGGAGGAACTGATCCTGAGTTGTTGGAAAAGAATACTGATTCAGAAAAGTTAATTCATCGCGATACCTGAAAGCGGCAGAACCGGGCACGACAAATCGCGGTGCCAATGCTTTCACGACATTCAGGAACGTGCAGTACTCATCAATGGGTAATGTGATCGGTTTATTATAGGAAAAGTGTCCTTCTATCAAGGGAACGAAACGGGAATGGAAAAAATCTATCTGACCGTATAACTCGGTAATGTGTTGGATGATGTCCGGGTTCACCAAAGAATCCACCTGATTCCAAATCGTCACCTCTCCGTCATTCACCAGCAATCCATGTTCAGGAAAAGGATCTTCAGCCGTGCTCAACTGATTGCGTGAAGGAGTCGGGGTTATGGTCACATCCTTAACCTGGATGGGTTCAAAATCTGTAACCACTTTTATATTTTTAAATTCCAGCTCATTGAGAATGTCGAGTAGCAAATTGTCCTGAGGCGCAAGGACGAGAGTGTCCGGTGTGAGCAGTCGCTCATTTTGTACCAGATAAGCCAGTGTGCGCACATCGAAGTGGTCCTGATGCCTGTGGGAAATATTGAGCACATCGAGCGGCGGAACTTTGTCTTTTTCAAGAACAATGCTGGGACAAAGAGTGTTGATCTCTTCCCAAAGGTAATCGAACCAGACCGGGTCGGTCAGGATGGTGGTTTCTTTCGATTGGATGAGCAGGCAGGCGTGCCCGACCAGAGTCGTCTTGATCATGATAATAGTCCCATTTTTATAGAAGGACTGAGACTAACCGAATGGGAGCCGTATTTCAAGCGCGGAGTGCCTCCGCACGCAACTGCAATAGTTCTATCGGGTTAGCAAAGAATTATCTCGGCTTAACGGGGTAGAGGGAGTGTGCCGCACGGTTCAGCGGCTGAGGAATTTTTGGAGGGTTTTGTCGCGGATTTTTTTTACCTTCGATATGGGAAGGTCTAGTACCTGAGCGATTTCCGGCAGAGTCAGTTCTTCATGGTAGTGCAGGGCCATCACCAGTCTTTCCTGCTCGTCAAGCAGATCAATGGCTTCGGCGATGTCCGCCTTCCAGCTTTCCCGGTCCTCAGGTGAAAGGGATGCTTCATCAGCTTGTGTTAAAATCGCGGTCTCGTTCATTGTTGTTTCTCCCCGTTTCAGTGAAGTTTTTTCAGGTTTCCTGCTGTCGCTGGCTTAACTTGCTTTGATGTCGTGATAAAGCGTTTGTCCTTGTTATAAACATTCCAGCCAATGCGATTTGCGGTGTCTCTAAACATTCGGGTTAAAAGTTCATCAATGGTCAAGTTTTTCATAACTCCTCCCTGTCTGAATTTTGACGCGGTAACATGTTTATAGTTAGTAAAGCAAATCGCATGCCAAAATCTGCAACTGCCCTCTGGTTGGTACTTTCAGGGATTCAACCCTTTATAAAGGGTTAGGTCGGTAGGAGTATTGATGCCCCAAGGGGTTATGGGACGGTAACTTCTTCACTCCCCGGTGGGTAGACAAATAATCCAGAATCGTTTTTCTCAGGTCTGGCCCCAGATCCCACAAGCCTTGCTTTTCCTGCATCCAGGTCAATGTCTGATCCCACTGCATGCGTGGCATACGGTTTTGTAAAATGATGGCAGTGGAATGGCAAGCAGTGCAATTTTCAAGAACCTGTTTGCGTCCTTCTCCCGGCGGGAGCTCTTGGTATTGAAGGTCTCCACCGTGAGCAATGTTAGAGGGAGAGCAAAATAGACAAATAACCAGAATCAGTCGAACTGTGGACGGTCCGTATTTATGAAGGATATTCATCACGCCTTTTTTGAAAAACGTTTCCATCTTTTTTCAAAGAACGGTAACGGAGATTCGATGCATGGCATTATTCAAATACCCTTTGGGGTTCCATCCCGGTACTACCATGGGTTGCATTTCACCTGCGGTGTCTGTGGCTCTTGCCCAAACTTCATAATAGCCCTTCATTGGAAAATCAAGCACCGTATTCCAGTTTTGCCAGGCAAAAGGATTGACTGGCGGAGTCAAATTCGTTTTCACCCAATTGGCTCCGAAATTGATAGACACATGCACGGCTTTTACGCTTCGATCTCCCGCCCAGGCATGCCCCCGTACCAAAAGAGATTTCCCATACTTCCAATTGAGCCGGGACTTTGGAAATGTGATCAGTGATTTCACAGGCATTGATTCGATGATCTTCATATCCTCTCTGGGCACATGTGTGCCGGGAGGAACCGGGTGTCGGGGCACACGATAAGAATAACCTGTCATCTTGGGGCCATCATGTTCCCGGTCTCGAACAGCAATGCGTCGCAGCCATTTTATGGAGGTCGATCCGGGCCAGCCGGGTGTGATCACGCGCAGGGGGAATCCATGCAGGGCAGGAAGGGGCCGACCGTTCATTTCCCAGACGATCAGAGTGTGATCCTCCAGGGCTTTGCTGATAGGGGTTCCACGCGAAATAGGAACTTTATTGGGATCGCCACTTAAATGGAGGTCGCTTCCATAATAACCTGTGTAGACGGCAGAGTTCTTCAAACCTGCTGAACGAAGGATATCGCTCATGCGCACTCCTGTGTAGGTGGCACAACCCACAGCACCGTAAGTCCATTGGTTGCCCTTCGCCGGCGGGTCGTAGCCTGCCCTCCCGTTGCCTCCACACTCGATCTGTAGGGAACAGGTGTATTGTTTGAATCGTTTGAGTTGTTCGAGAGTCAGAACCAGAGGGTCATGCACCTCACCATCAACGGTGAGCGTCCACCCTGTCGTATCCATTGCATAGGCAGAAGGAGGGACGAGTCCGTTGTTTCTGACGAAATGCCGGTCATTGGGTGTAATAGTGTCATCCAATAAATGCGGAGGGGTCTCGGCATTTAAGGGTCTATTATTCAAAATGCTCAATCCATTTTTACCGGGAATTGTTATTTCATCCAAAGGGTCGGCGTAGGCGTTCCATCCAGACTGTGAATGGTGAAGAAGGGGCAGGTTAAAATCCAGCGCAACTGTCATGGCTGTCAAACTCCCGTATTTTAAAAATGTCCGGCGGGAGGCGATTAGTTTTTGATGATCACCCATAGTTTTACAATTCCCTTTGTAGATTCTGAGTCTGTTTTAAATTGTAGCAGTTATTCGCATTTTGGTAAAAGAAACCCAATCTGGAAAAAGAATATTTCTGGTTCTCAGTGCGCATCGGCTCAAAGAGGGGGCTTTCGGTTTTTCCTTC
>JACNKA010000081.1 GCA_014382285.1 Nitrospinota bacterium
TTAAGCCGGGACCTGATGGCTCCAGGCTCACTGTCACCGACTGGCGCGCCAATAGACTTGTTGGTATGCTCGCCAAGACTGCTGCCACCCACCTGCAGGCGCCCAGATGCATTGCTGCTCTTGTGCGCAGCGCTGATGCTGCTGCCACGCACGCGGCCTGCCTGCTAAAAAGCTGGCGGGAGTTGAGACGCTTTCAGTTTTGTGGGTAGACGCTGATCTTTTGCGTTTTGCGGTCTCTATGTTCAAATTTGACCACACCCGCAATTTTAGAAAAAATCGTATAATCACTTCCCAGGCCTACATTCATTCCCGGGTGGAAGTGGGTACCACGCTGGCGAACCAGTATTTCTCCTGCTTTGACGGCCTGACCTCCAAACCGCTTCACACCTAGCCTTTGACCGCGACTGTCACGACCGTTGGAAGTACTGCCCTGTCCTTTTTTATGTGCCATTATTTCCTCTTAGTTATGGAGCGGTAATTCCGGTAATTCTTAAGCGTGTCAAGGACTGGCGATGACCATTCTTGCGCCGGTAATTTTTTCTCCGATGTTTCTTAAAAACAATAATTTTCTTGCCTCTCAATTGCTCAGTAACCTCACACGCCACAGAGCAACCCTCCAGGTATGGAGCGCCGACCTTAATCGAATCGCCTTCCCCACAAATAAGAACCTTGTCCAGATTAATGGTCTCTCCAACATTACCATCCAGCTTTTCCACTTGGATGACATCGCCTTCTGATATCTTGTATTGCTTGCCACCCGTTTTAACCACTGCAATCATTTCCTGTCACTCCTTAATATCAAACAAGTAAGGGTAGTCTCGCTCGACCCCCCATCCGTCCTAACATTGGATAAAACGGTTATAATAGGCAAAAAAGATCCTCTTGTCAAGAAAACGACCATCGACACAAAGGATTATCTCCTGTAAGCTCGGTTCCAGTATTTACCACATTGTAGAGTAATTCGCAGAACAAATCCAGTCTTTAGAGTTTTCGTATGTCATTGAAAGATAAAGAAAAGTGGAATAACAAATACGAGTCCGGTGAATACATAACCGGAAAAGAACCGAGTGCTTGGCTACAAGCAAATGCCCATCTTCTGGCTAAAAGTGGAAAAGCTTTGGACATTGCGGGCGGAGAAGGAAGAAACTCCGTATTTGCCGCCAGCAAAGGTTACGAGGTCACTTGCCTGGATATAGCAGAAAATGGGCTGCGCAAAGCTCAGGCTCTGGCGCAAGAAAAAAACGCTAAGATTACAACAGTTCTCGCCGATCTGGATAGTAAATCTCTTAAGACAAATGAATACGATCTTGTTCTCTGTTTCAATTTCCTCGATCGCAGTCTGTTTTCGGGAATCCGTCAAACGCTGAAGTCAGGAGGTTTGCTTTTTTACGAGACCTTTACCCTGGACTACCTGAAATACAGTAATTTCAAAAAGGAATGGGTTTTAGAAGCCAACGAATTGCTTCAGGAGTTTAGCGATTTTCGTATTTTGAGATATCAGGAAGTAGATGAAAACTCTAAAGCATTCGCCTCAATGGTCGCGCAAAAACCATAATTGATCACTTGCTTTTGACGGGTGCCTATGAAATATCGTCAACACCTAATTTCAATTCTCATCCTGGCTTTGTGCTCAGGGATTATTTCGGGTTGTGCATCAACGCCTGAGAAAAAGCTCATAACCAAAGGTTTCACGCTCTCTTACCGGGACAAGGCAGGTTCTCACATCAACAAAATGCAACTTGCCCACCCCCTCAAAATGTCGGAGCCTGACGTCCGCAGTCATTTAGAGTCCTTGATGTTTGAAGAGCTATCTCTATTCGGTAAGAAAAAAATCGTTTTTCTTCAGCAAGACATAGATCGCATTGCACGTCTGCTCACAAAAGCCATCCAACATGTTCCAAGCAATAAAATCATCCATTATGAATTGGAAACCCCCAAGGGAACTACAGCGGGAGATGTCTTCGCCAGCAAACAAAGAATTCATTGGCGGTTCAACTCCATAAACGGCATGGCGTTTTCCGGGCGGGCTTACACCGGCTGGGGAAATGCTAATTGGAGAATGGTGCCACAAACAGGCCAGAAGTATCATGCGGTCCATAGAGTTCTCGGAGCCCAGGCTCAGGAAAACTGGATCATGGCCGAGTTGATCCCCTCAAAAACAAACTCCAGGCAGAAAGGCCCTCCTCGTTCTAAAGACAGGACGAAAACTCCCTCAAGGGAACCGGAAGGCACCCCGCCCGCAAAAAGTCTTGACCCCGTTCTGGAAGAGAAACTTCAGCTTCTCAAAAACCTGCATGAGAAAAACCTGATCGATGAAAAAGAATATGAGCAGAAAAAGAAAGAGTTGCTCAACACCTATCTTTAGCCCGGCGAGCCGTCGGGGGCAATGAGAGGCCAACGCTCGCTTTGTTCGCGAACCTCTGGAAAATTTATATCTTCCCTCCCTTTATAGGGAGGGACTGAGGGAGGGTTGGAATTTTTATGGCAGGGGAAGCAGAGGGTAAGAATTTATCTAGGCTTAATAAACCCATGAACCACCCTCGCTATAGGACACGAGCCGGGTTCATTCCTTCTTGTTGCTACCAGAATGGTTGGAAAGAATCTCATCGACTTTATCCATGAGGTCATTGCGCTCCTGATTGGTAGCATCAATCTTCCTTTTGGTTTGAACAATCGTGGCATCCTGCAAGTCTGTTCTGCGGGCCTCGTCTTCTAAATGCCAGAGCTTAATGTTGCGGCAAGCCAGTTCGCTCACAGCACTGCCCAACTCCTTGATGGCCTCAGAAGATGAAACATTGGTGTTGGTATACATCTTGATTTTTTCATCACGAATACGGACTTCCCCCCGCAAGGCCGCACCCAGAAAGACATCAACCTCTTTCATTAGATCCTGCCTCTGCCTGTCTGCCAGATCACGTTTTGACTGGAGTTCTTCTCGCTTCGAAGCCGGTGCATTTTCCAACGCTTCATCCAAATGCCAGATGCGTAAGTTTTTAATCGAAAGTTTATCAACCAGACTGCCTAAAGTTTCAGCCATATAGAGTATTTTCCAAATGAGTTAATGTGAATTTATTCCCTGCTCTTATTTTTCTCAAACTAACACACCCCCTACAGAGGTTCAACCTAGACAATTGGCCCACTCCCCTGAAGCTAGCAAATAACAAAGGCCCTCACGCCGAGACTTATTGTTGCCGGCATAAATAGCGGCTCTTAGTCGGCTCCAGGCCGAGTGGGGTTTTTTATGATGCAGTTCAATCCGTCCCGCACTGTCAGCAAAACCGACTCTACGCGTTGATCCGCAACAATCCGTTCGTTGAACTGGTGGATCGCCCTGTCCGAATCGTCCTTCGGGTCAAGCACCCGACCACTCCACAGAACGTTATCCACGGCGATCAATCCGCCCTCGCGCATCAATGGGAAAATGGCTTCATAATAATTACTGTAGTTCACCTTATCGGCATCGATGAACGCCATATCAAATGAGCCGGTCAACGTTTTAATAGATTCCAGCGCCGGGCCTTCCATCTGCATTATTTTTTTTCCATGCGGGCTTTCAGAAAAATATTTTCGCGCAAAGGCAATCGCCACAGGGTCCATTTCACAGGTCACCAGAGTTCCATCTTCCGGCAAAGCCTCTGCCATCGACAAAGCACTGTATCCACCAAAGGTGCCAATCTCCAGAATGCGCCGAGCCCCAACCAGACGGGCCAGAAGTTTTAATAACCGGGCCTCCACCCGGCCAGTCGTCATGTGAGGAATCTCCAGTTTTTCGTAAGTTTCCTCTTCAAGTCTTTTTAACAGCGCACCTTCTTCGCTGGTGTGGTCAAAAGCATATTGCTCAATCTTTTCATCTATAAAGTCCATAAACCCTCCCGCAAATTTCTTAAGAAGATGCCTTTAATACGTCACAATACCCTCATCCAGACTGCGCCAGGTATACCAGGTTCCTACCGTTTCAAAAGGCTGCCATTTTTTCCCTAAAGTGCGCACTCTATCAGGAGTCGGCAATGCTCTCATATTATAAAGTTGCTGAACTCCGGCTCGGAGCCCTAAATCTCCCACCGGCAACACATCAAGCCGGTTCAGCGAAAATATCAGGAACATCTCCGCTGTCCACCGTCCAACGCCATAAACACCGGTCAACTGCTGGATAATTTCTTCATTGTCCTGATAGGCCATACGGTGGGGGCGAACACTTCCGTCGAGGAATTTTGCACTGAGGTCTTTCATATACTTCACTTTCTGGCTCGATAAACCCGCTTCCCGCAATCGTTTTTCCGGCAAACCCTGCACCTTTTCTGGAGTGGGCCGGGCACCGGTAAAAAGATTCTGAAAACGATGGGTGATGGATTCTGCGGCTTTTGTAGAAATCTGTTGCCCGACAATGGCTTTACATAAGACCTGAAAATAATTCCTGTTCCGTTTTAACTTGAAGGGACCCACCCGGCGTATCACACCGGCCATCACAGCGTCCCTCTCATCAAAATGTTTAAGGATTATTTTTTTGCTGGGAAGCAGCATTCTGGTCACCCTCGCCAGTCCACCTGAAATGCCCGGACGCTTTTAAGGTTTGGAGAAGCCTTAAGTTGATCCACAGCCTGATCACTGATCCGGTTTTGGTACAGGTCAAGAGTGATTAAACGAGGAAACGCCTGCGAACGACAAAGTAAATCCACAGCATTATCTTGCAATCCGTTTCCAGCAAGTGACAACAGGGTCAGCTCCTGAAAGTTTTCAGATTCGCATAACGCCTTAACGCCCTCCAGTCCCAAACCCGTCTTTTGCAGATAAAGTTCTCGCAGGTTTTGCAATTTAGACTCCCCCGCAAGAATCCGTGCACCCGCAGGTCCTATCGGATTGAGGTTGAGGTAAAGCAATTGCAGGTTAGAAAGAGTTTCGGATTCTGCCAACGCTTTCAAACCTTCAAGACCAATCTGGTTACTCTGGAGAAAAAGTTTCTGCAAATGGACCAGGTAGGGGGAAACGGCTATGGATTGTGCCGAGTAATTAGTAAGTTTGTTATGAGCTAAAGAAAGAACCAACAATTTTTTAAGCTGAGGCGAATTTACCAGCGCCTCCACCCCCTCATTGCCAAACTCATTTTTATCCAGCCACAACTCCTTAACTTTGCGGATTGCGTCATAGGCCAAAAGATCCTCGATCTCCTCTATGAGCACTTCCTTGTCAATGAGGTCGAGTTTGTAAATCGCCTTGTCACTGCTTTCAAGTTCGGCACTGGTCTCCGCCTCACTCCAGACCATGGCTGTGGCATCGTCCGGCTCATCCGCCAAAACCGTCAAACTATTTTTGATCAGGCTTTCAAAATAAGGGCTCATCATTTCACCCATCCTTGCTTTTTAAAAAAAGCGATGATCTCATGAGCTGTTTCTCCGGGTCTTTGGCTGGTGGTGTCGCAAATAAAATCTGCGGAAGACTGATATTTTTCATGCCTGTCAGCAAGAATTTGTTTTTGTTCTTCTTCAAAACTGAGTCCTTCTTTCAGACCAGGTCGATTGCGGTCTTTTTTAATTCTCCTGATGATTGCAGACAGGCTTGCGGTGAGCAGGACGCATCGCCCCTCTCTTTTAAGGAGGGTCATGTTATTATCATCAAGCACCACTCCCCCACCACAATCAATGACACTGTCCTGTGCTTCTCCAGTCACCCGACTGACAACTTCACATTCCAGTTTACGGAAACCGGACCAGCCTTGTTGTTTTACAATTTCGGGGATGGGTTTCCCGGCAGCTTGAACGATCAAATCATCCACCCGATACAGTTTTCTCCCCAGTTCGTCGGAAATAATTTTTGCAATCACCGATTTTCCGGTCCCCCTGTAACCCAGCATGACAATATTCAACGATCTATATCCTGTATAGGTGCAGACTTTGCAGATTTCCCTTTATGGGCCCTGACAGAGTCCGATTCTTTAAAAAGCTTTGTTTTCAATAATGCAAAAAGAGTAAAGCAATATTTCTGTTGATGCAAACGAAACCTTATTAAAACAAGACGGAATGCCTGCTTAAACATGTTTTTCTGCTTACACAAATCCCCTATGGTATAATCGAATTCCTCTGGAGAACCCGTTTCTCACATTCTTTTGTACCAACCATTCAGCAGGGAAGGGGCAAATTGTGAAAAAAATTATTTTCTTAACTATATTGGCTATTTTTATCCACGTATCTGGAGTCTGGGCTGGAGATGATAAAGAGACCGCAAAAAAAAGAGCTCTTTGTGAAAAAGGGAATTCAACGGCCTGTTTTAAAATGGGCGAACGCTATCGTATTATCGAGCGAGACAATAAATCAGCTCTCGAGTTTTACGTCAAGGCCTGTGATTCAGGCTATATGACAGGGTGCACCAATGGCGGTATTCTCACGCTGATGAAAGGAACGCCTTATAGTAAGGAATTCAAGAAAGCGCGAAAAATGTTCACCAAGGCCTGTGATGCGGGTGAGGACCCATCCTGCTTCAATCTGGGGACTCTGAACTACAAGGAAGGGCGCCAGAAAAAAGCATTGCAGTATTATTTGAAAGCCTGTGATATGGGTAACTCGGCAGGTTGCGCGAAACATAAGAGGTTATCCCGCTAAACACTATGCAAGATAAGATCAGGGGTTGGGAAGAACTGTGTAACGATGGAGAGAACTATGGCGGTGAAGGGAAAAACCTTTCCCCTAAGGAAAAAATCCTTTTTGAAAATATTAAGGATAAAAAAGTCCTGAAAATTCAGGATGCCTACCTGTTTTCCAAAACCGGAAAAATTGAGGAAGACCACGGCAGAAACCTGGCCGAAATGATTGCCAACTTTCCTTTTATCAAAACCATCTCCAGCCTGATCCTCACCCATAACCAACTCGGGCCGGATGGAATGAAAATTCTCGCAGAATCTCCATACCTGCCCAAAATCATCGATCTGCATTTAGGTTCCAACAACCTCGGAGATGAAGGAGCTGTCATCATCGCCCAGTCGGAAGTTTTCTCCGAACTTGTGACCTTGAACCTGGAGTGCAACGGCATCACCGCAAAAGGCGCCAAAGCCCTGGCCCAATCATCTGTGCTGACAAAAGTGGAATATTTGAATCTGGTGGACAACCGGGCCGGTGATGAGGGTGCTTTTGCCATTGCCAATTCAGACAATCTCGTCAACCTGACCTATCTGCATCTGGGTGGCAACCGGGTTAAGTCTGAAGAAGCAAAGGCGGCTTTAAAAAATTCCCCAAAACTCGCCAAGCTGGAAAAGCTTAAAGTTTTCTAATGGGAGTTTTGCTCTCAAATGGAATTGGGGTCATCGGGGCGGAGTAGTTCTGGTCGGGAATAATTTACCAGCCCAGCATCTTCCTCCACACCTTCCTTAAGAACAAGCGTCTGTAGGCCAGTCAGTGTTTTACTTTCATGGATAGCTTGCGCTCCTTCGTTGCCAAAATAATTTCTTCCCGCATAGAGATGCGTCAATCCGGTCAACGAAACAGAATTTCCCAGGGCCTTAGCACCTTCATCCCCAAACATATTTTGCGAAAGCCGCAAAACTTTGAGAGCCTTCCATTTTGGAGCCGAAGCAAGCACCTTCACGGCTTCATCCTTCAACTTATTGGCGGAAAGATTCAGCTCCTGCAATTGATCCATGAGGCCACCCTGAACCATTTCTTTCAGGCCCTCAAGCTCAATATAACTGCGCTCCAGGATCAACGTCTTCAATCCAGAAAAGAACGTTGCCTCCCCAAGGGCTTTGGCGGTTTCGTTACCAGCCTCATTCCACCCCACATCCAAAGATTCTAAATTGGGGAAATTTTTAGACCTTATAAAATCTGCCACACAAGCATCGGTAAGACGATTGTCAGAAATAACCAGTGTTCTTAGGTTATTTAGCTTGATCTGGCTGGAACAGGCAATATCTGTCAGCCCCTGGCCTGTCAAAAAATTAATTCCCAGGTAAAGCTCTTCAAGTTGGGCAAGATTTTCCGACTCAAAAAGAACGGGCAAAGCTTCGTCACTGATCTGATTGTCAGCAAGGTCGAGAACTCGGACTTTTTCAATCCCCTCAGAATTACAAATGATTTTCACATCATCGTTGGAAATATATTTTCCCGAAAGTTTGAGCGAGCTTGGCTCTTCTTCTAACAGCGGTTGAAGGGTCTTCTGCCATTCGGCTGACTTCTCCTCAAAGGAAGGCTCATGCTCTTCATACTCTGAATCTCCACCACGAATAATGCCCATTTTTATCTCCAAAAAACTATCAAAAAAAACCCGCCCCTACTTTGAGGGAAACACCATTCATACTAACAGCTTGCCTTTCAGAAGCTCAACGGAAAATAGATCGGGGGCCTCCCCACATTCATCAGCTCGTTTGGCACTTTTCCGCGTCAACCGCATAAACTCGAATAACTCGTTAAGTTTCAAAGGTTCACCTCTCATTGCTAGAGGAGTTTTGCATGGAAAATTAAAAAACTTTAATTCCGGATTAACTATTTCTTAATCTTGTTTGTCTAGAATGTCTGAATGATTAAAGACTGTCCAAGCCGCTCAATGCCTTGGCTGAACATGGGAGGGAACAAATGCAAACATTTAAAACAATCGATATTCGCGGGCTTTCATTTTTCAACGCGTTACAACTAGCAACGAAAGAGTTCACCCGTATCAAAAAAAATGGGATTCTGGAGCTCATTGTTGATAAGAAAAGAAACTTGACGGATGCCCTTACAAAGTGGGCCAAAACTCAAGGATATAAAATTTCAGATATCGAAGACGACCCCCGGATGGTGCGCCTGTTTATTCAAAAGGGATCTCAGGCCATAAAAGCCTGACGAAAAAGTAACATCTCAAACACAGGTTATTTCAGATTTTCAGGTTTAAGTCTCCTCCTCTAGATGCAAACCTCAAGTCTGGAATAGTCTGTGTTTTTTTCATCTACTTCAGATTTTCCGGATGATTTCTTTCATAAATGATCCGCAAACCTTCCAAAGTCAAAAATGGGTCTATCGTATCAATGACCGTTATTGTTGAGTCAATCCAGCTAACAATTCCTCCTGTAGCCACTACATGTGCATTTTCCCCCAGCTCACTTTTCATCCTCCGGACCACCCCTTCAATCATTCCCGTAAAACCATAGACCGCTCCAGAGCGGATACTTTCTGCGGTCGATTTCCCTATCGCGTTTTCAGGAACCACCATGTCAATCCGAGGCAATTTTGCGGTGTGCTTGAACAAGGCCTCGAGAGAAATCTGAATTCCCGGAAAAATAGCACCTCCCAGGTACTCTCCCTTTTTTGACACGGCATCGAAGGTCGTGGCGGTGCCAAAATCCACAATGATCAATGGCCCGCCAAACTTCTCAAATGCCGCCACCGAATTAACAATCCGGTCGGCGCCCACTTCGGCGGGGTTACTATAAAGGATGGACATTCCCGTTTTAATGCCCGGCCCCACCACCAAAGGATCACAAGAAAAATATTTTTTTGCCATGTCTTGCAGAATGGGAACCAGAGGCGGGACCACACAGGCGACAACAATATCATCAATGGTTTCTGTCTCAACATTGTTCAACAGAATAAACTCCTTAATCAAAACCCAGTACTCATCGGCTGTGCGATTCCATTCCGTGCGAATTCGCCAATGGGTCAGGAGCTTTTTCCCGGAAAACAAACCGATCACATTATTGGAGTTGCCGACATCAATGACTAATAGCATAATAAAACCTGTACAATGTTTTCAGGAACCCTGCGAAAATAGCAGAGCTCACAAGAGATAACAACCACGAAAAATCGTTTGCGTGAAATACCGGCCTTTAAATATAATGGGTCAGTTTAAATTGGCCGCAAAGGGGAAAACTGAAAATTATGAAAGATAAGTATGGCATTGAAATTGAAGATATCTCCTGTTTCCCTCTCGAACGATCGGTGGATTTTCTTTCCTGGGAAGACATTTCTTACCAGGACTTACTCAAACAGGTTTTGGAAAACCTGGACGATGCTCAGGCTCACAGGTTTTGCGGAGTCGTCAGAAGCGGCAGCCCTTTCCAATTGAGCGACACTTTTTATCGCATCAAAATCAATTAAATACAGCCCAAAAACACAGGGCGTCGCGTCATAAAATGAAACCTAAATTCTCAATCAGCGCAGGCATCATTTTGTTGCTCATTCCTTATATCTCACATTCAGCAGACTTCCTGGTCCAACCGCCACCCCTTTCCATGGACAAATTCTACTCAGAACGAGGAAAGACCTCTGAGTGGATTGAACAAATGCGCCAAATCAGCAAGACCCTTGGCGCAACATTACTCAGCATGGACAAGAAAAACTGGGGAGAAGCCCTTAAGAACGCACAGGACTTTGGCTCGGCCTACAAGAAGGCAGCAAAAATGATTCCAGAATGGAAAGACCTGTTTGATCTGGAAGCCTCAGAACTTTTTATCGCAAGCATTCAATCGCAAGATACAGAAAACATTAAACAATTCTCCGGCAAAGTAAAAAAGACCTGCACCCAATGCCATCGGAAAAACAACATCAGTGTTTGGGCCCGCTACCACTGGCCATCAACACAAACCATAAAAGTCCTCGACCCCATTGACGAACAGGAAGTGGATTACGACCGGTTCATGCACCGACTGTCGTCTTCTTTTAAAAATATTGAGATACTGTTTGGTCAGGAAAAATACAACGAGTTCTGGAAGGCCATCGATATATTTTCAAAAAGACTCCGAGGATTGAGATCGGTCTGTTCGAAATGTCATGTCACCGAATGGACTAAAAATTCGCCATCCGTCAAAGATTTTTTTGTCGGGGAAGATATGATAGATGCACTTCAGGAAATCAAGAAGACTTATGCTTCCGGGGCTCCAGACGCAAAGCTATTTAAGAAGAAGATGGAGTATATCTCCGAACAATCCTGCAAAATGTGCCACCTGATCCACCAACCCGCCGCCATGATTCAAAGAGCCTGGGGGAACTAGCTCATCATTTGTGGCTCAGGAGCTTGTTTTCTGGCTCCAGCCTTTCAGCTTCATGCAACCCAGGTATCCCGTGTGTTCGCCTTCGAACCCAAATTCACGGCCCTGAATTTTATGGCTGAACTTGTCCTTTTCTGCCGTACATAGTTTGGAGTCTCTCAGGAATTCTTGCTCTCCCTCACCACTAGTCGCAGAGATAAAATCTTCGAACTTGCGGTCTTCGGCACAACCGGCCAATAAAATAAGTATAAAAAATATTCCTACACGCATCATTAAACTTTCCTTAAATAATTTCCTGAGGTTTCAACAGCAATTCATCCAGACACTTAATCTTTTTTGAAGCGGATGAATGACGACCTGTTTTTACGCAGCTCAAACAGAGCCGGGAGCATAAACAGAGCGCACAGTGTACAGGTTATTATTCCCAACCCCACCACCGAAGCAATGGACCTGATCCCTTCATGATGAGCAATATTCAAGCTGGCATAACCCGCAAAACTGGTCAGAGCCGATAACAAAATAGCGCTTCCAGTTTCCTGTAATGATTTGAGAGAGGCCCCTTTGGAGTAATCCAATATATGGTGACTGAGGTATATGCAATGGTCGATCATGATTCCCACAATAGAAGGAAGCATAACAAGATTGATAAAATTCAGCTTCACATTAAAAATAGCCATGAGTGCTCCGGTCAAGGCCAAACCTGTAAAAAGAGGCAGAAAAGTAATGACTGCTAAACGCATACTCTGAAGGTCCAGCAAGAGAATGAGGAAAACCAACGCACAAGCAATAGCCATTGCCATCGGGCCCTTGTCCTTGACCCAGTCCAGTATTTTGGCGGCTATCAGGTTTTCATTCAACACAGCGGTCTTAATATTTTGTTCCGCCATCATGCGTTTCAATTCATTCACCTCCCTTTCTAACTGATAAATATTTTCAACATGGAAAAAATTTTTATCAGCAGGGGAAAGCAACAAAACTAAATAATCGTCTTCAGCGCGGAGTTTTTTCTCCAAAGCAGGGGGTATTCGCTCTTCGTCAAATGGCTCGGCATTAACCAGCTTTTTAAAGTTTTTATAACGATCGTTACCCAATGAAAACTGAATGATATCTGAATTATCCAAAAACATTTTTCGAATCCGAGCGATCACATCCGCCTTCGACTCATATTCCTGGCGACTGAACATGTTTAAAGAGTACTGGAATCCTATGATGGTCTGATCTCCACTCCTGGCTTTGATTTCCTCCAGGGCTGCCTGGATAGCAAACAGGCTTTCTTTTTCAGGTGTCAGGATCAAAGTAGGGGAAAAGGCATAGCCAAAATCGTCTGTGGTGACCGTCTCATATTCACTGGCGGGAGACTCCCCCCTCAACTTCTGGAAATCATATTCAAACTTAAGCCCAGGAAGAAAAAACAAACTCGCAACCATGAGGAAGAGAAACATTGCAGAAAGGAAATAGGGAGTGGTGTAATACAATTTGGAAATTTTAAAGAGGAACAACCTCGGCGTGGGTTTTCTCAACCAGTGGATTTTGTCATAAAACAACGCCTGCGCCGGAAAAATGAAGTAGTAGCTCAAAAAAGCACAGACGATACCAAGTGTTGCTATTTTTCCAAACTCCGAAAAACCATGAAAATCCGAGAAACTTAAAATCGAAAAAACACTCATCGTGGTCAGCATCGCTATCAACCCTGACCGACCCACCTGGGTCACAACCAGTTCTACCGCCTCAGTGACCTTCTTCCCTTTGAGAAGTTCTTGGTTAAATCGAATATAAAGATGAATGCCATAATCGATGCCCAGCCCCATCAATATAGCCACCAGAAAACCGGAAATTATATTCAGGTGACCAATGAATAGACGTGTCAGGGCAAAGGTATAAGACAACGACAGCAATAAAGGGAAAATGATGAGCGGTACGGAAGACCAGGATCGGGTATAGAGAAGGATGATTAAACTTGCCAACAGGGCCGCGAGCATCGCTGACTTTTTGAGGTCGCTCTTGATGAACTGGTTTTCTTCCAGCCGCACAATCAGCGAGCCGGTGAGCTTGATAACTAGATCAGGAGTGTCTTTCTCAAGACCGGTCTGGTCAATTGCTTTTTGAATGGATCGAACATACCGCTCAGTAAAATCTGTATCGGTGACCGTACCATTTGGTTTGACAAAGATATAATAATGACGCTCCCTCTTTCCTCTGTGATAGGGATTGATGTTTTCAAAGATCTGATACTGGTCGGCAAGCGTGTGTAGCTTGACAGGATTAAAAAGTTCGTCTTCCCCAAAAAACCCTCCAAATTGACCCCGTGCATAGTCAATCGCTTCCGCAACCAGAGATTCAAGCTGAAGTAATTCTGCCTTGGGAATCAATAAGAGCTGGCGGTTTTCAAAAAATTCTTCGGGTACCTGCGAATCCACAAAATGAGTTCCGGGAACTTTTTCCAAAGCCCGTGCCAGGTTATCAATCACTTCAGGAGCCTGAATGGGATTCAACTGTTCCAAGACAACCACGAGTGGACCGGACCCACCGGTTTTGGCAACCACTTCATTAAATTCTTTGATTAACGGCAAATCCTGAGGAAGAAGATTATCCATCTTGGGATTGAAGCTTAAACCGCTGGCCCAATAAACAGATATTCCACTTAATAGAAGCGCTAAAATTAGTACCGTGCCGGGATAACGGCGGGTAATTTTTTGGAAACACCAACTGAGAATTGTTTTCATACCCGAAGCGTTGAAGGCGAGCGAGGAAAAATCATAAAACCATAATAGGAGACATCAGAAAAATCAACGCAAGTATACACAGACTAACCCCTGTTGGGAAGCGAAGTTGATCATCCATATTTTTATCTTCACACCCTCCTATTTATGATTGTACCGAGTCCCCCCTATTCAAACCGACTTCTACTTCTAGTCCGCACCACCTTGGATTCCCTGGCGGCTTTAATCACTGCGGATGAGACGTTCTCCGCCACTTTGACATCGAACACACTGGGAATGATGTATTCCGGTTGCAAATAATCTTCCTCGATACAATCCGCAATAGCATACGCTGCGGCCATTTTCATTTCCTCATTGATATGTGTAGCCATGCAAGCCAAAGCACCTTTGAAAAGGCCGGGAAAACATAAAACATTATTGATCTGGTTGGGATAATCACTTCGGCCTGTTGCCATGACCGCCACATGAGGACCTGCCTCCTCAGGCATAATTTCCGGGATCGGATTGGCCAAGGCAAAAACCACAGGATCCTGGGCCATTTTTTTTATGTCCTCAACAGCCAATTGACGAGGACCCGAA
This sequence comes from Nitrospinota bacterium, assembly GCA_014382285.1. Taxonomy (GTDB): domain Bacteria; phylum Nitrospinota; class Nitrospinia; order Nitrospinales; family VA-1; genus LS-NOB. The sequence continues at coordinate 14,245 of JACNKA010000081.1, forward strand.
ACCCCAAGAAACACATCGGCTCCGGCAATGACCTCGCTCAAACTTCCTTTCAGTTCCTCAGGGTTGGTATTGTCGGCAAACCATTGTTTCGCCTCATTGAGATCATCCCGGGACTTATGAATGGCCCCCTTGCGGTCGCAGACAATGATGTTAACCGCCTTGAGTTGTTTGATCATTTTAGCGCAGGCTGTTCCGGCAGCCCCGGCACCCAGAATCACAACCTTAATGGCTTCAGGTTTTTTGCCCAAAAGCTTCAAGGCATTGATCAATGCAGAGGAAACCACAACCGCCGTTCCATGCTGGTCATCATGGAAAACCGGAATATCCAATTCCTCCTGCAACCTCCTCTCAATCTCAAAACAATGAGGTGCTGCAATATCCTCCAGGTTAATACCACCAAAACCAGGAGCAATAGCCCGAACGGCATTCACCACCTCATCCACGCTTGAAGTATTCAAACATATGGGGAAAGCATCAATTCCAGCGAACTCCTTAAACAGCATGGCCTTGCCTTCCATCACAGGCAGTGCAGCCTCTGGACCGATATTGCCCAGCCCAAGAACTGCCGAGCCATCGGTGACAATGGCAACCGTATTTCCTTTGATCGTCAATTTATAAACCTGATCTGGATTCTGATGAATTGCGGTGCAAACCCGGCCCACACCAGGAGTGTAGGCCATGGACAAGTCATCCCGAGTCTTCAGGGTTTGACGACTTGTGACCTCAATCTTCCCGCCTAAATGCATAAGAAAAGTGCGGTCGGAATGGTGTATGACTTCTACGCCCTTCACCTTTTTCAATGCCGCAACAATTTCCTCACCATGATCCGACCCGGATGTGTAAATGCTAAGGTCCCGGATAGAAGCTCCCTGAGAAAGAGGACGAACCAGATCTATCGCGCCGATATGTCCATTGAGTTCTGCAATTCGAGCTGTTACCTGAGAAAACCCCTTGGTCTGGCCGTCAATTCTCAAGCGTACAATAATGCTGTCTCCAGCATTAGGTGTGAAAGCACTGCTGGTCATGATCTCACCTCTGGGTTAAGAGTTGACAAAAATACTCTATCTATAAAATTCTTCGATCTTGACCCTCCCGGCTGGGTGGCTTGATGGTTAAGGTGTATAACCATTAGGCAAAAAATTTTGGTGTATGTCAATTGTAAGGAATGTTTGTCAGAAAGTATTCCTTAGGTTTTTAAACCAGAGGGTCCCTTATTGAGAGAGGGATATAGTGTTTTCGGACAGCAGGTATTTTCTGGCAAAAGGAATGAAAAAAGACAAAAAAAAGCCAACGGAGCAATCGCTCCGTTGGCTTTAATTCAAACAAGATTTATTTAGGTATCACTTTGGATGCCTGAGGCCCCTTTTGTCCCATGCTCTTTTCGAACTCGACTGCCTGGCCTTCTGCGAGAGTCTTAAAGCCGTCCCCTTGGATTTCAGAAAAATGGACAAAACAATCTTCTCCATCGCTAGACTCAATAAACCCATAACCCTTACTATCGTTAAACCATTTCACTTTTCCCTCTGCCATAACAGTAAACCTCCAACATTTTTAGCGGCAAGGCCAATCAAATCATCCAATGAACCTTCCCAATTTTTTACTTGGGTCCCAACTCTTTGCCAAAGTTCCTACCGAGCCAAATTAAAAAAAGCCTTCAGCCCATTGCCAACCCAGAACACCGACTTATCCAGTTAACAAACTCACAAACCGATTTACATTGACACCGGAAACCCCATTATCGGCAAAGAGTATAGCACCAAAACTATTCCCGGCCTAGCGTTAAGAAACGTCAAATCGGGTATGATAAAAATTGACTTGAAAACAAGACTGTAAGCAAAATTCCTACACAAAATTCAATCAAAAAAATATCCTTTGCAATGATGAAAGAATACCTGAAAAACGTTAAATATTGTTTTTCCTGCTTGCCCACCAGCCATTAAAAAATAAATAACCACTTAAATTTCAAGTTTTTTAGGAGCCATTTTGATTCTATTAAAGGAAAAATCTATTTAATAAACCGCTCTTGAGTCTAAAACAATTTTCGTCAAAAATTAAGTCCATATCATCAGTATCAGCACCATCACACCTATGAAATTCTTAGACAAAGGATTAACTCACAGAAAAAGTAAAAGTCCTTTTTTTTGTTGTAATCGGTCAACCTCGTTAAGTTTCATCGGCAACCCATTTTTCTTCTGAAAGGTTTTTCCTTTGCGCGGAGGTGATGAAAAAAAGTACCAGATAACCCGTCCCCACCATCGGAATCAGAAAGCATAGATGCTGTAGGAGTGCCAGGCTAAAAGCTAGCTCGGGGCTGAGTCCGCAAAACTGATAAACCAGAAATGCGGTTCCTTCATAAACTCCAAAATTCCCAGGAGTGATAGGTAAAATCGTCGCCAGATTCAAAGCGCCCATGACCAATATGGGAGCCCAGACGGGAAGATCCAGACTCAAGCTTTTTTGCACCGCCCAAATCCCCAGAGTCTGCGCAAACATCATTAAAAGAGCCAGTAAAAGGCCTGAGCTAAAAACTCGCATATCTCTTAATACTTCCAGATGAGCGGACCAGCGTGACACAAAAGCCCTGACCTTGTCTGCCGTAGACATAGTTTCTCGCTCTTCTCGAACACTCGGTTTCTTATGAGCAAAGTAAAACATGACTGAAGCAAAAAAACCTATAACAACTATAAAAACCAGTATCGCCGATCCCATTCTGTCGGGGAGGGGAACAAAAACTGCTACTAAAGTCAGAACAAAAATTTTGGCGAAACCTTCCATGAGTTGGTCGAGCGCCAATACCGACAGAGCCACAGTGTGCCCCACTTCTGCTCGTCGGGCCAAGGCCATGACCCCTACCGCATGCCCACCAGGAAAGGGGATCGTGTTGCATGATGTGGACATAAAAGAATTGGCTTGAAAAATCCGGGCAAAAGAAACTGAAATTTTTTCCGGCAGGAGCAGACGCCAGAGTGACGCCCAAACCCCCAAAATGCAGGCATTGAAAAAAACAGCCAGAAATAACCATAAAGGGTCCGCCCTGGAAAATTCGTTCCACGCTCGATCCAAGTCAATAGACTGCAGGCAAAAATAAAACAACCCGGCCGCAAAAACCCACAGCAAAATTATGAAAGGTATTTTTTTCAAAGTTTCTTTTCACTCAAAAAATTAAATAATCATTCCTCACTATATTATCCTGCTCACGCCCGAAAGGGTATCCCTATAGTTATTTTATAAATATTTTTTTAAAACTGCTCATTAATGGTACCCTATGAGCTATACAACTTGCCGAAAAAAAATAGTCTGGAACCCCTAAAATGTCTGATGTAATTATTTTAAAAATCATGCGCCCCCCGCATTCCATCCACCCTTCTGCCAGTGTTGAAGAATCTGCAAAGGAACTGTCTTCCCAAGGGTCAGAGGCATTGCTCATAAAACAAGCGGAAGAATATACCGGGATTTTCACCAAAACAGATCTTATAAGGTTGCTGGAAAAAAATATCGACCCTGCCGAGGTCGCCGTTTCCACCATAATGTCAAAACCCGTTCTTTCTCTCGATGCAAAAACCACCGTGGATGAAGCACGGCAAAAGATGATGGAAAAAAATATCCGACACTACGCCGTAACCCAGAATAAAAAAATTGTCGGCCTCATTTCCATCAAAGATCTGAATGCATGAACCTGACTTCCAAAGTCCCTACTCAGAGACCTGCTAGCAACCGCAGGTATTGTCATCCTTCATTGAATCTCCTTCACACATCATGGATGAAAGCGTTTACCGTTTAATATCACTTGTCGGTTTTTTTATCGTGGCTTTCATGGCCTGGGCTACAGGCAGTCGGCAAAAGATCAAAACCAAAACCATCATAGGAAGTATGGCATTAGCCTGGATGTTGGGGGCACTCACTTTTTGGGTTCCCTGGTCTCGAACCGCTCTCCATTGGGTCAATAACATACTAATAACCATTCTCACGGCTTCCCAGAAAGGAGCGCTCTTCCTGTTTGGGCCTCTCGCAATCGGGCCGGGCAAGGTCTTGCCAGATGGAACACCCTCAATAGGGTTCATCCTCGCCTTTCAGGTACTTCCTTCCGTAATTTTCTTTTCAGCCGTCATTTCCGGGTTGTACTACCTGGGGGTCATGCAAGCAGTGGTTCGATTTTTCGCCCGCATCTTTTACCGGCTGCTTGCCATTTCTGGAGCCGAATCGTTATCTGCCGCTGCAAATATTTTTGTCGGAATCGAGTCCAGCCTGACCATCCAGCCCTATCTAATGAAAATGACCCGTTCCGAGCTACTCACCTTGATGACCTGTATGATGGCAACCGTTGCCAGCACTGTCATGGGAATTTATGTTATCGCTCTGCACGATATTTTCCCTGAAATCGCTGGGCATCTCGTTTCCGCATCATTGATATCGATACCTTGTGCCGTCATTGCCAGTAAGCTTTCATTGCCCGAGCAAACGATACCGGAGACTCTGGGGGAATTGCCGCAGACTGAAAACGATGCGGGTAGATCCTGCAATTTCATGGTTGCGTTGGTGGAGGGAGGCGCGCAAGGAGTTAAAATGGCTGTAGGAATTGCCACCGTATTGATCGTGGTACTCGGCCTGGAAGCCTTAGTCGATTTAACACTCGCCGAATGGTTCGGGGAAAACCTTTCGCTGCAAAACCTGCTGGGCTGGCTGACCCTGCCATTTTCCGCGCTTCTGGGACTGCGACCTGAAGAATGGGAACTGGCAGGAAAAATATTAGGCTCACGATTTGTAGAAACAGAAGTATCCGCCTATTTCGCTCTGGCAGGAGCGCAAGTTGCCGACCCTGCATCGTTTACCCAGCGATCAGTAACCATTTTAACTTATGCATTATGCGGCTTTGTGCATTTCGCCAGCATGGGAATTTTCATCGGCGGTCTGACCGCATTGGTTCCATCCCGAGCCCATGACATCACTGTGATGGGAGCACGCGCCTTATGGACCGCGTTCCTCGCAACCGTCCTCACCGGTTGTATTGCCGGAGCACTGGTCAGGATCTGATTTCTTTTATCTCGCATTCAAAGACAGGGTTTGTAGTTCCAAACTTCCCCGTTAGTCTTTGTCTTTGTCCTTGTCTTTGTCCTTGTCCTTGTCTTTGTCCTTGTCCTTGTCTTTGTCCTTGTCTTTGTCCTTGTCTTTGTCCTTGTCTTTGTCTTTGTCTTTGTCTTTATCTTTGTCCTTGTCTTTGTCTTTGTCTTTGCCTTTATCTCTATCTTTATCCTTATGATTTTTCTTTGCCTCAGCAGTGGGCGGGTCAAACGGGTTTACCAACATGGCGGAATTAAAATTTGCCGTAAAAACAAACAGAAAAACCACTATAAGACACACAAATTTTGCTATTTGAGCCATGACCACCTCCTGAAAATATAAACTGATTACTCATTATACCTGCTTTCCAGCCTGAATCAATTCGCAACAATTCGACCTCATTTTTCCAGAAACCCTCTGCTTTTTAGTGCATGTTTGTTTGCATCTGAGACGGGACAACCAAAATTGAAACCTAGAGTAATAAATGTTTCTTTGGAATCCGGTTTCAACCAGGTCGATTTCACAGGAAGGTTTGGGATCTGCTGTCAAATTTTCTCTCAACCCGAAAAACTTGCTATTCGGGCATAGGCACCGCCGCAAATTCTCCCAGGTTCCATTTATCATGCAGTTTCTGAACCGTTCCATTTTTAAGGGTCTCGGTTAAGCTTGCATCAATTTTTCGTTTCAGCTCAAGATCCGATTTTCGTAGAACAATTCCATAAGACTCCGAGGTCATTCTGGAACCCAGGAATCTTGCATTTTGGCTCAATTCCTTGTTTTTATTAAAATAGTAATTCACCTGAACAGAGTCTCCGACCACTGCATCGTTACCCTTATTGGCCATATCAATAATTGCATGACCAAATTTTTCATAGGTTTTAATTTTTATTCCTGCATATTTCTGCAAAAAGTAATAAGACGTCGTGTTTATCTGGGCGCCGACCATAGCATTTGTTTCAGCAAGCTGTTCCAGATTGTCAACATTCTCAATATCCTTTCGAACCAAGACCGCGACCCCACTCTGCAGGTATGGAATACTGAAAGCCATGCGGTTTTTTCTTTCTTCAAGAATCGTTATTGAACTGATCACCAAGTCAAATTTTTCAGTGATCAGCCCTCCAAACAATCCGCCCCACTCCACGTTAACCAGTTCATAATCAAACCCGGCATTTTTCACGACCTCTTTAATCAGGTCTACTTCAAATCCATCCAACTCCCTCTGCTCATTTAAAAATGACATCGGTGCAAACGTCGCATCAATGGCGATCATGAGTCTGGGGTCTTTGACTTCATGAGAACCTTGTCCACAACCCAGGCACCAAACAAAAAAAACAGAGAAAATAGTTTTGAATAAATATCTTTTCAGCACTTGAGAACCTTGCCTCCTTGCTTGTTATATTTAAAGGCGTTGTTCAATACATTCAAGAGCACCGTCTTTATTTTTTCCGCATCGCCATTCACAAAAATTCTGCCAGAAAATTCAAATATTTAATGAAAAATTAATTGCTGGTCGTGTTCATGGTTCCCAATGTTTCGTTGATCCATCCATGTCATATTTGCATTACGAATAGAATATCGGATTCGGCCTCCTATTCAAAAACCAATTCACCCTGCTGATACAACCGCTATAAACCCTCATAAAACAAAAAGGCTCAGCGAAAATCGCTGAGCCTTTTTGTTTTGTTCGATAATGTGTGAGAGATTAAATACCCGGATCAGAAGCTATACAGCCGCCTCTACATTTGGTGCCAGGCAGAGCGCATCCGTCGCATCGCCATCTTACGCTTCTTTTTGGCTTCTTTTATTTTGCGTTTTTTCTTGACCGAAGGCTTTTCATAAAACCGCCTGCGCTTGAGCTCTTTAAACAAGCCTTCTTTATTGAGCTGACGCTTCAAACCTTTCAACGCCTTTTCGACCTGGTTCTGATAAACGGTGACTTGCAAAATAGAGTACTCCTGTTTTCAAAGTTTTGGCACTTCAGCTTCTGTTTTATCTGGTTTTGCCAACGATCTCCCGGTTCTTTTATTTTTCCTGAAAAGAGAAGGGGAGTCCAGCTGCATTTTTGACCGTATGTGCAGCTTTTTTATCGAGATCACTTTTTTCAAATTCCCGGAACTGTCGAACACCTTAACTTCATGCATAAACCGACCTCACTTTAACCTGTTTATCCTCTGACATAATGGGCAAAAAAACCCTCCAAAGGTGAAAATTGAAAATCCTTTAAGTTTTTTGATATACCTTGCCTCAAGGGAGGGGGCAACTGAAGGAAACACAGTCAGGCTAACATGGGTGAGCAGGATTACAAGAAAATTTAAATTATAATTTTTTAATTTTGCTCATAAATCAGCCGCAGGGCATAAAAATAAGCCTATCAGGTCGTTTTAGCCCAAATTAAATACCCTGATTGGGAAATATGATTAGGACTTTCTTGCAATTTATGCTAATGTCAACAGGTAAACATAGGGTTGTTTAGTTGTAGTGTAATTCGATTCCTTCTAGTTTCTCGCCTAGAGCAGACCTGTAAAGCACTTTGGTCTAAAAGACTGAAGCAAGTTGGGTTTTTCATCGAAGTGGTTCGCTAAAAGTTCTTGCATCAATCCAACCCAATTTAAAATCAGAGAAAACATTGTCCAGATTATCTGGAAGTGCGTTCTCGTACAATTGCAGGAGAGTATTTATTATGGCAGTAGGAACAGTAAAATGGTTTAACGAAGGCAAGGGTTATGGATTCATTGAGTCCGAAAGCGGCAAAGATCTCTTTGTTCATTTCTCTGAAATTCAAGGGGAAGGTTTTAAGACTCTCGCAGAAGGCCAGTCGGTCGAATTCGAAGAAGGTATGGGCCAGAAAGGTCCACAAGCCACTCAAGTAGTACCTAAATAAGAACCCGCTAACAGCTCTGGCAGAACTTTAAGTCTGCCAGAGTTCGTTCTATATTTATGTAAAAGGGCTCGGCCAACTGGCCGGGTCCTTTTTTTATGGAGAAACATTTATAAAAAACACCTCAACCCGGTGCTTTTACAGCCCGGTTCAGGGGTGACTTAAGTTGGCTTGATACATAAAGTTAGGAGATATCCAACATTCATGCTATCTTGCTTCAATACGTAAAGGTTGTTCAGTTGTAGTGTAAGTTGATTCTTTCTAGTTTCTCGCCTCGAGCAAATCTAAAAAAACACTTTGGTCTGGCAGATCAAAGATCGTTTTGTTTTTTCTCCAAGTGGTTCGCTAAAAGTTCTTGCATCAATCCAACCCAATTTAAAATCAGAGAAAACATTGTCCAGATTATCTGGAAGTGCGTTCTCGTACAATTGCAGGAGAGTATTTATTATGGCAGTAGGAACAGTAAAATGGTTTAACGAAGGCAAGGGTTATGGATTCATTGAGTCCGAAAGCGGCAAAGATCTCTTTGTTCATTTCTCTGAAATTCAAGGGGAAGGTTTTAAGACTCTCGCAGAAGGCCAGTCGGTCGAATTCGAAGAAGGTATGGGCCAGAAAGGTCCACAAGCCACTCAAGTAGTACCTAAATAAGAACCCGCTAAACATCATCTGGCAGAACTTTAAGTCTGCCAGAGTCCTTTCAGTTGCATATTGATGTAATAGGGCTCGGCCGTTTGGCTGAGTCCTTTTCCTTTGCTCCAGCAAAAGACATCTTATGTCCAGCTCAAAACCAAGGCCTCAATTAACACAATTCAAAAGAAAACCAGGATTTATAAAAATCTTTCACTGAAAATTTCACAAGACTTATTTTATGCTCTCGCTATCACTCTTATATATAAAACATAACTGGCTTGGCAATATACGCAATGATGTACTTGCGGGCATGGTTGTAGCACTAGCTCTTATTCCTGAAGCCATTGCATTCTCTATCATCGCCGGTGTTGACCCTAAGGTTGGTTTGTACGCCTCATTCAGTATTGCTATTGTCATTGCTTTTGTAGGGGGCCGATCCGGCATGATTTCCGCAGCAACCGGTGCCATGGCGCTTGTTATGGTTTTGCTAGTGAAAGAGCACGGGCTTGAATACCTTCTTGCGACAACCATCCTGACGGGTTTTTTGCAAATTCTCGCTGGTTTTTTCAGGCTTGGCTCCCTGATGCGATTTGTCTCACGGTCTGTGGTAACAGGGTTTGTTAATGCGCTGGCCATTCTAATTTTCATGGCGCAGCTTCCTGAATTTAGAGGTGCAGGAATCCAGATGTACGGCATGGTCGCTCTGGGACTGGCAATTATTTATATTTTTCCCCGTTTTACAAAAGCTGTACCGTCACCCCTTATCAGCATCATAACGGTTACCTCCATCAGCATATATTTCGGGCTGGATTTGCGCACTGTAGGAGACATGGGTGAACTTCCTTCTACGTTACCGATTTTCCTGTTGCCCGACATACCACTCAACCTCGATACCTTACGGATTATTTTTCCCTACGCCCTGACGCTGATGGCTGTCGGCCTGCTGGAGTCACTGATGACAGCAACCATAGTTGATGACTTGACAGATACCCCCAGCAATAAAAATCGTGAATGCGTAGGGCAAGGCGTTGCCAATATCGTGTCTGGTTTTTTTGGAGGTATGGCGGGCTGTGCGATGATCGGACAATCGGTCATCAATATTAAATCCGGTGGTCGTGGTCGCCTGTCGACACTTTTCGCCGGACTGTTTCTCTTGTTCTTACTTTTAGTTCTTGGAGATTGGGTGAGCCAGATTCCTATGGCCGCCCTCGTTGCCGTCATGATTATGGTTTCGATTGGAACATTCAGCTGGTCGTCTTTTAAAAATCTTAGAACACATCCAAAAACTTCCAGTCTGGTTATGATAACCACTGTAATCGTCGTCGTTATCACACATGATTTAGCAATGGGTGTATTTGTTGGAGTCTTGACGAGTGCTCTTTTCTTCGCCCGTAGAGTATCGCGACTACTAAAAATCGAATCTCACTTATCCGAGGATGCAGAAAAACGCACCTACAAGGTTTATGGGCAGGTCTTTTTTGCTTCCGCAGGCACATTTTCTAATTCCTTCGATTTCAAGGAAGTGGTCCAACATGTCACCATTGATGTCAGCGCGGCTCATTTCTGGGACTTATCCGCTGTCGGTGCGCTAGATAAAGTTGTCATGAAATTTCGTCGTGAAGGAACCGTAGTTCATCTCATAGGAATGAATGAAGCCAGTGCTACGATTGTTGATCGTCTAGCAGTGTATGACAAACCCAATGCACTTGAATTGATGCCAAAACATTAGAGGATAGAAAGAATGGGCAAACTATTAGTATGTATCGACGGATCGGTTTACGCAGATAATCTCTGCGCCAATGCCGCCTGGGTCGCCAAACAAATAAATGCGGAAATTGACCTTCTTCATGTTTTGCGCCGCCCCTCAGACTATCAGGCGCCTACCGATCATACCGGATTAATGGGCCTTGAGGCACGCAGTAATCTTCTAGAAGAATTAACAAAGGTTGATGAAGAACGTGGGCGTTTGGATCAAGAGAAGGGAAAAATTATTCTTGCACATGGTGCCAAAATTCTGCAAAAAGCAGGCATTGAAAAAATAAACCTCATTCACCGGCGAGGTAGCCTGGTTGAAACTATTCAGGAGTTTGAAGAGTCTGCCGAGATGATCTTTATGGGCAAGCGTGGTGAACACGCCAATAAGAGTTCTCTTTTTCTTGGATCAAATATGGAAAAAGTAGCACGCTCTATCCACAAGCCTCTTTTCATTACATCTTCCGTTGTGCGTCCGATCCGGCGATTTTTAATTGCCTATGATGGCAAAGACAGTGTGCACAAAGCCATCGACTACATCACCCACCAACCCTTGCTAAAAAAAGGTCTAGAATGTCATCTGCTGGTTGTTGAGCGTACAAAGGGCGATATCGAAACATCAGAAGCCGAACAAACTTTGCGCCAGGCCGGATTCACAACCCTACTCAAGGCCGAGCAAAACCATCATGCAGATCAGGTAATAGCCTCTTACGTGGTAGAAAATGAGATTGATCTCCTGATTACAGGTGCATATAGCCATTCACGCATACACAGCCTCTTGCTAGGGAGTACAACCGCATCATTAATCAAGGCCTGCAAGATACCGTTGTTATTATTCAGATAGAAGGTTTTTGGCCTTCTTTTAGCTAGTCCCATCGATGTCCCACGATACAACACCCATACAATTTCAAAACAAAAGGGCCTAGTCAAATCGACTAAGCCCTTTTAAATCAAAGTAGAGGTTCGGGGGGGGAGTTCGGACCGAAGTCAAAAAGCTTTGACCGGAGACGAAAAACTCGCCCTCCGCGAAGGAGTGGGCCCAGCAGGATTCGAACCTACGACCTACCGGTTATGAGCCGGGGGCTCTACCAACTGAGCTATAGGCCCACAAATCAGTTTTCGACAAAGCTGCGTAATTTTTTGCTCCTGCTGGGGTGACGCAGTTTGCGTAGAGCTTTTGCCTCGATCTGCCGGATACGTTCGCGTGTGACCGCAAAATCCTGTCCGACTTCTTCAAGTGTGTGTTCGGAATCCAACCCGATGCCGAACCGCTTCCGCAATACCCGTTCTTCCCGCGATGCCAAGGTAGAGAGCACTTTCAGTGTCTGCTCTTTCAGATCCTTTTTGACCACTGCATCGATGGGAGACAGAACCTTTTTATCTTCGATGAAATCGCCCAGATGGCTGTTCTCTTCTTCGCCAATAGGCGTCTCGAGGGAGATGGGTTCCTTGGCGATTTTCAGAACTTTGCGCACCTTGTCCACAGGTAAGTACATTTTGACAGCGATTTCATCCGGTGTTGGTTCGCGTCCGAGTTCCTGAACGAGATGTCGGGATACCCGGATCAGTTTATTGATGGTCTCGATCATATGCACCGGAATCCGGATTGTTCGGGCCTGATCGGCAATGGCGCGGGTGATAGCTTGACGAATCCACCAGGTTGCGTAGGTTGAAAACTTGTAGCCTCGTTGATACTCAAATTTATCGACTGCTTTCATGAGGCCGATGTTGCCCTCCTGAATCAGGTCGAGAAACTGGAGTCCCCGGCTGGTGTATTTTTTAGCGATACTCACTACGAGCCTGAGGTTGGCTTCCGCCAGTTCCCGCTTGGCTGTTTTGTCTTTAACCCGGCCCCGGGCAATGGACCTCACAGTGGCCAGCAGACTGTCTTTACTGGTTACAGTATCTTTTTCGATTTTTTTAATTTTTCGACGTCCGCTCTGCACCTGTTTTATGAAATTATCGTACTGGGCGCGGGTAATAACTTTTCCTTTCGGGACCTTGACGCTTTTTTGCTTGGTCCAGTTTTTAGCCAGCTTTTTGACTCCAGCCAGAGAAATGCCCATTTGCTTTTCAATATCCCTTTCCTGCTTTCCTGCTTCCCGATACTCTGCGGCGATGGCATAAATTTTTTCGATGACCTCGTCCATTTCATTGACGGAGAGAGTCAAGCCAGCAATGAGGTTTTCAACTCCCTTTTGCTGTTTTTGTAACTGCTCGGACGTTTTGACCAGCATCTTTTCAGACAATTTACCGCTATTGACTTTATCTTGAAGTTTTTCGAACTTGGCAAATTCTGAGTTCAGATTTTTGACTTTTTTGAGAAATTTTTTGGTTTCATCTTTTTCAGACTGTTCCTTGTTTTCCTCTGGTTCAGGGCTTTGAATCAAGCGAAAGATGCGGATTCCTCCATTTTTAACACTCTCCGCCATGGCGACGATTTCGCGGGTTGTGACTGCGCAACTGGCCACTGCTGCGAGTACTTCATTTTGTCCGGCTTCGATTCTTTTGGCTATCTCCACTTCGCCTTTGCGAGTGAGCAGGGAAATGGTTCCCATTTCGCGCAGATAGAGCCGGACTGGATCGTCGATGGAAACGGAATCGGATTTAGAAGCCGGGGTACTGGCCTCATCACTACCATCCTTATCACGGTCTCCCTTGGCAGCGGCTATTTTTTCACCCTTAAGGCTGGTATCCACGATGTCTATCCCATTTTCACCAAAAAGGTGCATGAGGTCGTCGATTTGCTCCGGGGTCACAACATCAGAGGGCAGAACATCATTGACCTCTTCATAGGTCAAATAACCTTTTTCTTTGCCCAGTGATACCAGCTTATTGATTTCTGAAACATGCGTCAGCTTTTCCGTTGTGGCCATCTGGTTGATTTCTCCTAATTACACGTTGGTTTTTTAATGAGTTAAGGTTAAATGCATTTCTCGGAGTTGTGCCTGAAGTTCCTGTGACCGTTCTACTTGTCCGGCTCTGGCGGCATCGAGGCGTTGCAATTTAAGATCCTTGATTTTTGATTTAATATGAATATTTTTGAATTTTCCCACACAGTCCTTAATAGTTCTTTCGGGCGCGTCAAACTCTACCGCTTCCAGCCCTAAGCGCGACAAAATATTTCTGATCTCAGGGTTTTCGGTCTGGTCGAGCAGTTGGTCAATTTTCAGATCCTCGCCGTTATTGATTTTTTGCAAACAGGTTTGGGCGATGGCTCTCAAAGCCGGGTCTGAAAATTCTTCAGGATCTACTTCCGATAGAATGACTTCGGCGGTTTCCTTATCGGAAAGAATCAGGTGAACTAAATGCTTCTCCAGATTTAAAAGTGGAGCCAACTCACTTTTTGTTTCGGCCAGTCGAGGCTGGTTTTGTGAAAGAGCCTTGCTCAATTCCCTCAAAAAAGTTCGGTCATCAATATTGGTTTTGGAGGTGAATTTTTCCAACCAGACAGACCGTTCCACAGTGTTTTTGATTTTTGCCAAAAAGGGAAGAATCTGGTTTGCCATTTTGACTTTGTCTGCAGGAGTCTTGCCGGGCGATTCTCGCACCAGAGCATCAATATAAGACTCCATGAAAGGCTTGGCGTTGCGAATCTTTTCGATGAAATTTTCAGCCCCCTGTTCATGGATGAACGAGTCAGGGTCCTGGCCTTCGGGCAGGACAACGATTTTCACATTCAGCCCGTGTTCCAGGAGGATATCAAAGCCCTTTTCAGTCGCAGCCCGGCCTGCAGAATCCGAGTCGAAAACCAGAATGGCGGTTTCCGCGTGGTTTCGCAACATGCTGGCCTGTTTGGCGGTCAGGGCCGTTCCGCAAGTGGCGACTACAAACTCAACGCCATGTTGCACCGCCCGCATCTGGTCAAAATAGCCCTCAACCAGAACGACCTGGTTCTCTTTGCGTATCGCTTGTTTGGCCTGATCCATACCAAAAAGCGTTTCACTTTTTTGATACAGAAGAGTTTCGGGAGAATTGAGGTATTTCGGCTGGTCTTCTTCATTAATAGAACGCCCTCCAAACCCGATGATATTTGAGTGCAGATCCTTGATTGGGAAAATAACCCGACCGCGAAATCGGTCGTAAACCGTGGAACTATCTTCTTTCTTGATGATCAAACCGGACTGAATGAGCTGCTCCTGAGTGACAGAACTTTTTTGCTGAACATGAGTCAACAGGCCTTTCCATGTCGGGGTTGCCCAACCTATGCGATACCGCTCAAGAATTTCGGCATCAAAATGCCGGGACGTTAAATAATTTCTCGCGCTCAGTCCGCCTTCGGGGTTTTTCAATAAGGACTGAAAATACCGCGTCGCGGCCTCATTGAGTTTTCTTAAAGCGTCCCGTTCCATTTGCCTGGGGTCAGTGGAATGGTTCGAGCTATTGTTGGGCAGGGGAATGCCTGCGCGTTCGGCCAAAAGCTTGAGCACTTCTGGAAAGGAGATACTCTGAATTTCCATGAGGAATTTGAAAACATTTCCACCGGTTGCACAACCGAAGCAGTGATAAATGCGTTTATCCGGGCTGACTGAAAAAGAGGGCGTTTTTTCGGAGTGAAAGGGGCAAAGCCCCTTAAAGTTTTTGCCGGTCTTTTTAAGCACGACATGTTCTGAAATCACCGCAACGATATCGGTGCGGTCGCGAATTTCATCAATGATGTGATCTGGGATTGAAATTTTCAAAATAGGATCATTTGGAAAAACCCGGCCCGATATGAGGCCTGGTTTAAATTATTTTATAAAAGATTGAAGAGTAAATGCTAGTACACTAATTT
Organism: Nitrospinota bacterium; assembly: GCA_014382285.1. Taxonomy (GTDB): domain Bacteria; phylum Nitrospinota; class Nitrospinia; order Nitrospinales; family VA-1; genus LS-NOB. The sequence goes on from JACNKA010000081.1 coordinate 29,337, forward strand.
AAAAATTCACCCGCCAGGTCTTTGATCAGAGCGTTATCCGCTTTGCCCTTGAACTCGGGAACCAGAACTTTCATGATTTTGCCGAAATCTTTCATCCCTTCGGCGCCGGTTTCTGCGATCACTTCCTGAATTCTTTTACGCAAAACCTCTTCAGAAACTTGTTCCGGCAAATAGGCCTGCAAAATCACCGACTCCTGGTCTTCCTTTTCCATCAAATCCGTGCGCCCACCCTGCTTGAAAAGTACAGACGCTTCTTTTCTTTTTTTAACCTCACGGGTAATCAGAGCTAAAATCTCTTCCTCCTGCAACTCTCTGCGGAGGTCGATTTCCTGGTTTTTAGTGGCGGAAATAACGCTACGGATGGTATTGAGCCTGAGTGAATCCTTGGATCTGAGAGCCTCCTTCATATTCGCAAGGAGTTCTTCCTTTAAAGTCATGAATTTGTTCCATTAAGCAAGGTGAAAATATAGTGACCCACACGGGTTTTGTCAATACTTCGGGGTAAATAAATAAATGGTGAAGAAATGACGCTTGAAAGTCTAATAAGTCCTTTTTTATCAAAAAGATATGGCGGCATGGGCCGGCGGGTTTTGACAGGACACTTTAAATTAGTTATTCCAAGCCCCCCATTGTCTCATATTTTCCTGTTTTGCGGACATTTTTTTAAGATTTATAAAAGTTCCCCCTTTTGTAGAGAGTTTTGGATAGCCCCGAGATTACCCTTTCTACCCCTTGTATGTTTGCAAGGAGGTAATATTGTAGTAATAGTTGTTCCTGTGAG
>JACNKA010000038.1 GCA_014382285.1 Nitrospinota bacterium
AAACACTCTGGAATGAAAATCTCATCTCCAATGCTTGACATTTAACACAGTTGCTTCGGGGCATGAGGGCAAATGAAGAAATATCACATGCTGCCAATGGGCAATAGCCTAGCATTGCTTACCTGATTCAGTCTCGGCTGAAGTTGATAGAATGAGTGGGTTTGTTTAAATTATCCCCTCCCTTCATAGGGAGGGGCTGGGGAGGGTTTGCTGTAATGTTGAGGCTCTCGAAGCATTTAGCTTTCGCCAGTCATGTGTGGTCAAGAGTGAATATTGATAGCCATTTTTAAAATTAGAGGAGTATGAAGTCATCTGTGCCAATTTTATTAGAACCATATTTTATATGATGGCTTGAATTCAAGCTTAGCCCGCTGCGATATTTTTCGGCTTGTAGCTTGTCTTTAAAAATTTTAACAAGCTCCCATGGTTCTTCTCGTATAATTGCCCAACCTTTCACCGATCCAGGGTTGTCCGTGTCTAGAGAGGGAAAAGCGTCAGCAAAGAATTTTTCTGCACAATAGGGTAAAGCAACAACATTACCAGTGCCGCGACTTTCATTAGAGTTCTGAATGCTTCTGCTTACTACACCAATAACATGCCCATCTTTATTGAAAACAGGGCCGCCACTCATTCCACTTGGCCAGTTAGAGTCAACTTGAAAAGAAGGCCATTTTTCACCATCACTCAAATGGCTCCTGCCTGTTTCGTATATTTCTGTAATAGACCCTACAGCACACATGAGTTTTTCATCATACACTTTGTTAATATCAGATAGGCTCTCTATATGAGGGTAACCTATAGCCATGACTTCATCACCTTTCGAAATAGAACTTCGATTAAGGTTAATTTTTAATGCCGTAGAACAATTTATAGATATAGAGGGCTGTGAGATAATTGCGGCAACATCGTAGTAAAAACATTTTTCTGTTGGCCTGTTCTGTAAAATAGCCATTGGGTCATCTTTTTTATATGAAAGATATGTGCCCGTAAGAATAGGCGTAAAACACTCTTTCGGTATTGGCATCGTCGTCCCATACCCAAGTCCCGGCGATTCCATAGCGAAACATGGTGTGTCTTTGTTCAAACCATGGAAGACATGCTGAGCACTCATCAAACTACCGAAACAATCTACTTTAAATGCAGTTCCTAATCCTTTCCAAACATTCAGATTAGGGTTTGTTTGAGCTAAAATAGGGAGGATTGTTTTTCGTAAATCAAAAGGATCTTGGATTAGGTACAAACCTTCTAGGCTTGTAAAATCTTTAGAGTCTTTTTCCGTAATTTTATCCCAACTAGTGCATTGCTGCAGATCAATAGGAAATGACATTGCAAGTTCTCTTTTTCAGTCTTCTGAAGTTAGTGCCAGCCAACCCTCCCCCATCCCCTCCCTATGAAGGGAGGGGTGATTTGCTCATTAACGCTATTGCTCATCAGCCCCGCGCTCAGCGGCCCATTGGACGACGCCTTCCCAGATATATCCTGAGCGGTTTTTGTGTTTCACCACCAGCCAGTTTTTGTTGTTGAACTCGATATTGGTCCTTCTCACGAAACTCACCTCTTCACCTTTGCGGAGTTTGGTGATGTTGGGGAAAATGGTTCCCGGCCCTTTTTTTAACTCCACTCCATCGGTCACGACTATCAAGTGTTTTCCCGGAGATGATTCAATCGCGGACTGTTCTTTCGCTGCGGGTTTTGCCATTTCGACTAGCGGCGGCTCGGTCATAGCGGGTTGTGGAACGGGTGCCGGTGTTTGAGATTTTTGTGGGGGTGCGGGTGTTGGCACTGAAGGAGTCGGCGGTGCAGGGGACAGTGCACCCGAAAGCATTGCGACTCGGGGAGCCGTTGGCTGTGTAACCGGAACGGTCGGTGACACGATGGGTTTCTTCATAATAGGAGCGGGGGGTGCTGGAGCGGGATTGGGTGTCGGGGCTGAAGCGACATCCACCCCTATGTTTTCGGCAAACTTCACAAAAATCGGATTGGAAACTAAATGGTCGGTGGGAGAGACCATTGCCTTGACTCGATAATAAACCGGTTTAATTCTGTCTATGCCAACATCTCTCCATGTCAGTTCATAAGGCAGAGAAACAGTTTCTTCTTTGACGGGAGCTCCGTTGCGGATGATCTGAATTTGGGCGGTCTTGTTTCCTCCCTGTACAGAGCGAAGTTTCAGGTTGATGGCAGGGAAGTCTGTTGCAACCAGTTCTTCTCCCATGGTGACTTGGTTGCCGGCTTTTTGGTCTTTGACGACAAATTCATCGAGTGAAAGTCGGTTTGCGTCAGCTTGGCGAACGGCGTACATCCGGCCTTTTTTCATTGCATCGAGCACGCTGTCATTGTTGTTTTCCCGCACTAGAAAAATGGTGCGCGTGGAGCCCAGGCTGTCGCCATTCTGGTTTTCGCAAAGATAATCATTGCTGCCAAACCCCCAAACCGGTTGTTCCCGATTTCCATTCAGGTATTCCATGAGTACCTGATCCCATTGCTGGCCTGGATCGGTTTGGCCGATGGGTTTGTCGCCCACGGCCTGGAACCCGGTATAGTTCTGTGTTTTTAGCAGATCATCTGGATAGGGCAGAGTTTCCAGAGAGAGGGTGTCCTTCTGGCTGATACCGGAAGCGGTTTCCATATGATTCCAAAAGACCAACGCGCCTTTGGAGGTGGCAAAATCTATTAAATTTTGATAAGGCTCCATGCCTTGGTCCCCTTTGTGGGGATCGAATGGAGAACTTTGAAACGGGTGATTGTTCAGAGTCAACAAGGCGAAGATCAACATGAGAGGCACTGTGATTTTGCGAAAATAGTCTTTATATACGGCTCCGACTGTCAGCATAAAGATGAAACTGACAATTATGAAATTATTGAGAAGTTCATGGGTAAAGTTTTTTGAGAGATTGCTGTTGGGCAGGGGCAATTGTTCGTAATCCTGCGCCGAAGGCATTCCAAAAACCAGTAAATGTTTTTCCCAGTTGTGGGCCGTGAGGTTTTTATCGTAGTTGCTTCCGGTCCAGAAATAAAAGGGGCTGGTTTCCACTCCGGGAATCAACAAGGTGTGCTCAAACTTTCGGTCGTTATCCTTAATTTCTGATAAATATCCTCCCGCTCCCCGGTCGAGCACCGAAGGCCCTTGATGAATATCCTTGAAAATTCTTTCAAACGGTTTGATCCCAAACTCAATGGAGTTGCGGGCAAAGTCTCCAAACAAGACCACATCTATTTTCTGGCGTTCTGCCTGGCTGGCAATATCTGTGATGGATGAACAGCCTTCGCTGAAGTTGGATTTAATATCAGCGACTCCATCAATTTGAATGTAAAGGGCTGATGCGCTGGAAGGGAAGATTGCCAACAAGATACTCAGCAAAACCATTGCGATGCCATATTGTGGGACAAGTTTTTTTATGAAATAGGGAATCCACTGCAGGCGAATCAAGGTCTAAAAACCTCCAACTAGTTGATCCTTAAAATGTTACCCTTATTAAAACATAGAGTTCGGGTACACTCTATCTAAAACTTAGCTATGATTTTAAAGCTTAAATGAGGTTTTGCGGCTAAATTTTTTTTGGGCTTGGCATTTTATGGTATACTCAACTGGTTGAGTTTGAATGATTTTCCCCCCACCGGCGGGCTGTCGGTGGCGATGCGCGATGACTTTATCGGGCTAGTTAAAGAGTTATCCCGGTGTAATGAGTTTTTGCCATCTGCCTCCCCTGCTAAGGGGCGGGAGTGGGGTGCCGATCCCGTCTGAAGTTCTTTTCAAAATCCCAAAGGGTTGAGTTTCATGGCATCAAGACTTCTAGTGGCTGACGATAGCACCACCATCCAAAAAATTGTTTCCATGGCTTTTGAAAATGAGGCCGTGGAGGTTGAAGGTGTTGGAGATGGTCAGGAAGCTTTTGATCGAATTGCGGATTTTAATCCTGATATTGTTTTGGCCGATGTCGATATGCCGGGCCTGAATGGTTTTGAGTTGAGTGCGAAAATCAAGGAATCCCCGGAAACAAGTGGCATTAAAGTTTTGCTTCTTGCCAGCGACTTTGAAGATTTTGATGAAGAACGCTACAAAGCTTGCGGAGCGAATAACCATATCTCGAAACCGTTCAAGTCGGATGATATTGTGACCATGGTCAAAAGTCTGCTGGATAGTTCCGGCGATGATGATGTGGCACTTTCTGAAACGGACCTGGAAGAGGCCCCTGCTGAACTCACCGACTCGGAAATCGTCGAACAGCCGGATGAGAATACGGAAGAGGCCGCTGAGATTTTAGGCAACTTAAAGGTTCCGGAACCGCAGGAGGAGCCCAGTCTTGAGGAGTTATTGGAGTCGGTCGAAAAACTTTCAACGGATGGAGTTGAAGTTCCCGATTCGGAAGGTGAGGAGGAACCCCCGGAAGATGGGACTCCTGCAGTGATGGATAGAGAGCTGGAACTTCCCGAACCTGTGGCGTTGTCGGCGGACGATGAGATTTTAGATTTGCCCGGAGGGGATTCGGTAGAGCCGATGGAACCGGTGGAGCTTTCTGAGCTTCAGCAAGAGTCTTTTGAGCCCAAAGAAGAACCGCAAGAGCCCGTTAATTCACTCGCAAGCGATGATGACATTATGGATCAAATGATTCGTGGTGTTGAAGAACTGAAAGAGTCTGTTCAGCTTCCTGATTCAGATAAAGAAGAGGACGAAGATTTTTCTTTAGCAGGGTTTGGTTCGGATGAACCGGAAGGTCAGGGTTATACAGGCGAGCCGGAGATATTCGCCGAGATTCGTCCGCGCAAGATGGACAATATGGATGATTTGGACTCTGCGTTCAAGGAGCTTTCGATGGGCGGGCGGCCAGCTCAGCCTGACTACGAGGAGAAACGTCCTGAACTGTCATCATTGGGTGGAATCGTTCCGGAACCGGAAGATTTGTTAGAAAAAATTGCTCCGGGTGCGTTTTCCGAGGTGGGCAAACGCCCTGCAACTCCAGAAGATATTAAAGAGAACCTGGATTATATTTCAGGTTTTTCTGATCAAGGTAAGGATTTGGACCCCGGCAATGTGCGTTCAAGGGACTGGGGTTATGAAGCCGGGGAGGACCGCTTCACCCAGGCAATTGCTGAAGAGGTCAAGCAGTTGCTTAAAAGATCGTTGGGCACTTCTCTGGAAAAAGAGGTTTTCGGATTGTCCGGTGCGATTTTAAAAACCATCCGTGAGGTGGTGAGAGAGGTCACTCCAGAAATTGCCCGCAGGGTGATTCGGGAAGAGATAGAAAAAATTAAAAAGCAGGACATGTATTAGCCTGCTTTGCGACCCGCTCTTTATTAAAGAACTTCATTCCTCATTATAGAGGCCCCTGAAATATAAAGATCGTCATTACCTAAAGCTCTCCTTGCGTGTTTCAGGCTAAGCAGAGAGTATTTATTATATTTGCCTGCAAGGAAGTTTTTTTATCGAATGATTCAATTGGATAAGCATTACGAACCAGAGGAAGTAGAAAAACGCTGGGGACAATTCTGGCAGGATAAGAATTTTTATCATGCTGATGAGACACTTGACAGCCCACCCTTTTCTATAGTCATCCCGCCTCCCAATATTACGGGCCGTCTGCACATTGGCCATGCTTTCAACAATACCCTGCAAGACATTCTGGCTCGCTGGAAACGTATGCAGGGGTTCAATACTTTGTGGCAACCGGGTACAGACCATGCCGGAATTGCTACTCAGAACGTGGTCGAACGTCAACTGCACGCAGAAGGCACCGACCGGCAGGCACTGGGTCGCGATGCGTTTGTAGAACGGGTGTGGAAATGGCGTAACGAATCTGGAGGAACCATCACTGAACAGTTGAAAAAACTGGGCAGTTCGCTGGATTGGGAACGCGACCGTTTTACTATGGACGAGGGATTATCCAAGGCGGTTCGCGAAGTTTTTGTTACGCTTTATGAAGAGGGGCTGATTTACAAAGGCGACTATATCATCAACTGGTGTCCCCGTTGCCACACGGCACTTTCTGATTTGGAA
>JACNKA010000037.1 GCA_014382285.1 Nitrospinota bacterium
CACAGTTAGAACCTGCCGGTTGATATCGATAAAAGCGGCAAGCACGTTTCCGATCCGGGCTTTTTCCAACGGTGCCTTCTCGTCCGGGTGATAAATGGCAGCAATGCGTGAAATCAGACTTAGAGTATCTGGCAGAAATCGCAAATCTTCCTGATATGAAATTTTTTGACTGCGGGTGCAAGTTTCCAGCACCACTTCCAATGCACGGCTCTCCTCAGGAGAATTGTTCTCCCCTTTCCTGCTCTCGACTTGTTTTTGTCGTGCATTTATGAACTTCCACAGGCGAAGGAACCCTTTGCCTTTCTGGCTAAAAAAAACAGCGGCACAAGCCGTCAGCATGAGCCCGGCAAGCAGAACCCCCACAGCCAGATTAAGAAGAGACATGAATTTTTTTTCTATAAGAGGGAAGAAACATTGGTGTTATATTGAATGTGTTTATCAATGTTTTCATTTTTCACTGATTCCGATCGGCCCTGCCATGAACCCACTCTACCTGAAATGTTTCGCATTTATCTTCATAGGACTGATTTTAACCCAATGTGGGGAAAAGAAGAGTGCTCAATATTATGTTCAGGAAGGAATCGACTATTCCAATGCCGGGCAATATGACAAAGCCGGAGAATCTTTTTTAAAAGCTGTCGAAGAAGATCCCAAAAACATTGAAGGTCATTATGGGCTGGGCGGAATTTATAATCTTGAAAAAAAATATGACGATGCTGAGAAGGCTTTCAAGTCGGCTATCCAAATCGATCCCACCCACTATAACGCATGGTACAGCCTGGGCTACACCTATGAGCTAATGGGCAAAAAAGAGGATGCTGAAAAAAGCTATGAGAAATACCGCCGACTCAAAGGGAAAATGGGTTCTATCATGAGCAAGGAAAAGCCTTGAGACCATTAATACTCTTCATCATCCTGTTTGCCTGGGTCAGTGCCTGCGCCCCTGCCAGCAAGAAACACCGCAAACGCTACCGCAAGGCTCACCCTGTAGAACAATCAACAAAAAAAACAAAACCCTCCAAACCGAAATTCACCTCCCAGCAAAAGACCCCCGTCTTACGCGGTTCGGTGAAAACTTCTTTGCTCCCGACCATCTTGAACAAACGCGACCAGACTTTGATGATCCTGATTGATGCGGGGAAATATCTTGTCGGAGAGAAAATACTTTCTGACCGTGGAACTCTGGACCAAAAAAAATCGCCTTTCGTGAATCTGGCCGCATTTTATATCGACCGGACAGAAATCACCGTCACTCAATTTCGCAAATACCAACTCCGCTACAACGAAAAACCTTTCACCAACGGAAAAGACTGCCCCAACTGCCCGGCAATGGGTATCAACTGGATTCAAGCAAGTAAATATTGTCTCTGGGCCGGCAAGCGTCTACCGCGGGAAGAGGAATGGGAAGCCGCTGCTCGAGGTGTCAGCAACTTCTCTTACCCCTGGGGAGAGATGTTCCTTCCGCAACACTCCAATTTGCACGGGGAAAAAGACGGGCACCTGTTTGCCGCGCCGGTCGGCTCATTTCTATCCGGTGCCAGTGCCAGCGGACTGGTGGATATGGCCGGGAATGTCTGGGAGTGGGTGGATGACAAAAAATCTGATCGACCACAGCCTGACACCCGCATTGTCAAAGGGGGCGGATGGACCAGCGATAAAAACCAGGCGCGCATTTCATTTCGCAACCATGTCGACCTTAAAATGAATAACCCAACATTTGGGTTTCGCTGCGCAAAATCTCTGGCGCAAAAAAGATGATACAGGAACGCTAAACAAGAGAAGCCAGCGAAGAACTCGCTGGCTGAACTCCTGCAGATATTTTATTCAGGCGGGGGGTGGAATCAGGAGCAACCTGATGTCGCTCCACAGGTCATGCACTTCAAACAAGTTCCGTTTCGAACTAATGTCAAGCTTCCGCATTCCTGGCAGGCATCACCTTCGTAGCCTTTTAGTTTGGCAATCACCGCCGTAGCGGTCTCAACTCCCACAGACGAACCTTTCACAGCATCAAAAGCCGAGGCACCATTTCCGTGACCATTTCCATTAGATGAACCCGCGATCACAGGGGTGACCACCGTTTCGGTCTTGGTAGAAGTTCCAAGTGATGACGGGGACGACCCTTTAGAGTCGAACGCCGCCTCATCGTCACTGGACTGCTGATCCATTTTACCAATGGAATCGGCCCGCAAATCATCTGGGGTCACTTGAGCCAGATCGGTTCTATCCAGATAAGTGATCGCCAGTTCCCGGAAGATATAGTCGATGGTTGAAGTGGACATGGTGATCGCCTTATTGCCGGTCACAATTCCGTTCGGTTCAAACCGGGTGAACACAAATGCATCGGCAAACTCTTCCAGTGGAACTCCGTGTTGCAAGCCTAATGAGATCGCGATGGCAAAGCAGTTCATCAAACTGCGGTAGGCCGCGCCTTCTTTATGCATGTCGATGAAAATTTCGCCAAGGGTTCCATCCTCATATTCACCGGTTCTGAGATAAACCTTATGACCTCCGATAGAGGCTTTCTGGGTATACCCTTTTCTCCGGTGCGGCAAAGCTCTGCGTCTGCGCTCACGAACCACTTCTATGACCTGTTTAGCCGCTTGCATGGCTGGGGCTTCTTCTTCCATTTTCAACTGGTTAAAGCTATCCGTCGCCACACTGTTTAACGGCTGACTCAATTTGGAACCATCTCGATAAATAGCGGTCCCCTTCAACATCAGTTTCCAACTCAGCACATGCGCCCGCTCAACATCGATAATGGTGGCATCGTTAGGCATATTGATGGTTTTGGATATTGCGCCGGAAAGAAAAGGCTGAGCCGCCGCCATCATGCGAATATGTGCCTCTGGGCGGATGAAACGCTTGCCATATTTTCCACACTGGTTGGCGCAATCAAAAACAGGATAATGACGCTCTTTCAGGTGGGGAGCATTTTCAACCGTCATTCTTCCGCAAATGCTGTCATTGGCCGACTGGATTTCTTCATCGGTAAAACCCAGATGCTCCAGCATGTTGAAGGTTAGAGAGTCTAACTGCTCATCGGTCAACTTCAACACATCCTTGCAGAAGGCTTCCCCCAGAACAAATCTATTGAACGCAAAACTGATATCGAAAGCCGTCGGTAATTCAAGCTGGATATTATCGAGCACATCATCGGTGAACCCTTTTTTGGCCAGAGAATTCCGGTTTATGTAAGGAGCGGTTTCCAAACTTCCAACGCCCACACAATACTCAACAATATCTTTGATCTCATCGGGCTTGTAACCCAACCTGCGAAGCGCACCAGGAACCGACTGGTTGATAATCTTGAAATAACCACCCCCTGCCAGTTTCTTGTATTTGATCAGAGCGTAGTCCGGCTCAATGCCTGTGGTGTCGCAATCCATCAGCAACCCGATCGTACCCGTTGGCGCGATGCAAGTAGTCTGGGCATTACGAAAACCGTTGCGCTCACCCAGAGCCAGTGCATCGGCCCATTCCTTTTGGGCCGCATCGAGGAGGTAGTTAGGACAATGTTCCGCCTGAATGCCCTGCGGGTAGATGGTGAGCCCTTCATACTCATGAACGTCCACATTATGCACCGCACGCTGGTGGTTTTTCAGAACCCGCAGCATAGAGCTTCGGTTCTTCTCATAACCTGCGAAGGTCCCAAGTTCCCCAGCTATTTCTGCAGACATGGCATAAGCGGCTCCTGTCGTCATAGCGGAAATCGCACCCGCAATGGCCCGACCGCTTTCAGAATCATAAGGAATGCCCATCACCATGAGCAGGGCTCCCAAATTGGCATAACCGAGACCGAGGGTGCGGAACTCAAAACTCTTTTGGGCAATAGCCTGATTGGGAAACTGCGCCATCATCACCGAAATCTCCAGCGTGAGGGTCCATAAGCGGCAGGCATGCCGGTAGTCTTCGATTTCGAACACGCCCTTCTCTTCATCGTAAAAACGCATCAGGTTGATCGATGCCAGGTTGCAGGCGGTGTCATCGAGGAACATGTATTCGGAGCAGGGATTAGAAGCGCGGATCGGCCCATCTTCAGGGCAAGTGTGCCACTCGTTGATCGTTGTGTGAAACTGAAGCCCTGGATCGGCGCTGGACCATGCAGAATAATTGACTTTTTCCCACAAATCTTTGGCTGGCAAGGTTCTGGCAATCCCTCCATCTGTCCTGCGGATCAGGTTCCAGTCTCCGTCGCACTCCACAGCACGCAGAAACTCATTAGTGAGCCGAACCGAGTTATTGGAGTTCTGCCCCGAAACCGTCAGATAACCTTCTGAAGTCCAATTGGTATCATATTCTTCAAATTCAATATCCTTGACCCCTTGTCGGGCCAACTGGATAACACGGTAAATATAGTTTTCAGGGATGAAGCAATCTAATCCTTTGCGGACAGCCTTTTTCAAGGCCTTGTTTTTCTGCACATCAAACCGGGTTTCTTCCCCTTCATCCTGCGACCAGCAAGCTTTGACAACCTCTTTCAGGCACCGGCGGGTCATCTTGCTTCCTGCCGCAAGAGCGGCAACCTTACGCTCTTCCTTGACCTTCCATTCAACAAACTCTTCAATATCAGGATGATCCATGTCGAGAGTGACCATCTTGGCCGCACGTCGAGTGGTTCCACCAGATTTAATCGCTCCTGCGGCCCGATCGCCGATCTTCAAGAAACTCATCAGTCCGGAAGATCTGCCACCACCAGAAAGGGACTCGCCATCTCCGCGAAGATTGGAAAAGTTGCTCCCGGTCCCGGACCCGAACTTGAACAGCCGGGCTTCCTGCCGCCACAAGTCCATGATTCCACCATCACCTACCAGATCATCACTCACAGAAAGAATGAAGCAGGCATGCGGTTGCGGTCTTTCATAAGCGTTTTGGGATTTTTCCAGTCGACCCGCCTGCTCATCAAAATAATAATGCCCCTGTGCCGGGCCTTCGAGGCCATAGGCCCAGTTCATGCCGGTGTTGAACCATTGCGGAGAATTGGGTGCTGCCAACTGCCGGGCTAGCATATAACGCATCTCATCGAAATAACTACGCGCATCTTTCTCACTGCTGAAACAATTATTCTTCCATCCCCAGTATGTCCAGCACCCGGCCAGACGATGAAAAACTTCCTGAGACGTGGTTTCGCAAGAGAACTGCGCTGATTGAGGCAACTGATTCAGCGCTTCTTCATCCGGAACCGATGGACAGAGCCATTCGGGCAACCCGGGCTCAAACTTCTTTTTCAGCCGGGCGGGAACCCCCGCCTTGCGGAAATATTTCTGCGCCATAATATCCACCGCCACCTGTGACCAGGTGTCAGGCACCAAAACATTCTTGATTTCAGAAACCACAGAACCATTGGCATTGGTGATTTTGGAAGCTCGCTCTACAAAGCCAATCCCTTCGTAAGGGTCTTGATGATCTTTGGTAAATACCCGGTCAATTTGCATATAATGCTCCGCCTCGCAATAAAGATAATTTCAACAAATTTAATTACTTATCAGTCAAAGGTTTGAAGGACAAAAACAATTTCTATCTGCCCTTTTCCCTGAAAATTCTTAGGCACTTCAAACCACAAAATATCTATATTTTGTGTCGTCCAGCAAAATATTACACAAGATGTAGTATGTCAACGAAATTCTAGGATACCCGAAAAACTTTCTTTTAAGACCGCAAAACATAAAGGTTTCACCGCTCTCACTCATCTTTATTATAGACGAATAAAAAACGAAAATCAATGCGGGTGCGGGCAAAAAAATGTTTTTTTATTGCTGATTTTTAAGGAGAAAGCGGATTGCCTCCGCAGGTAACGTGGCAACAGTTTTCCAGTCCGAGCTAACTCTTTGTCAGCCAGATTGAGCTATTGTCCATCGGCAGCATGTGATATCCCTTCACTTATTTCATGCCCCGAAGGTATATGTGATATCCCCTCACTTGTTTCATGCCCCGAAGCAACTGTGTTAAATGTCAAGCATTGGAGATGAGATTTTCATTCCAGAGTGTTT
>JACNKA010000129.1 GCA_014382285.1 Nitrospinota bacterium
GGCAGCATGTGATATCCCCTTCACTTGTTTCATGCCCCGAAGGGGTGCGCCGAGTGGGGGGTGTACTAAGCCGTTTTTCTTGACCGTAAAGTCAGGAAAAGTCCGCCGGCGAGCAAAAATAAACTGTAAAAACTACCTCGGCTGAGGTCAAAAATAAGTGGGGCATCGGGTTCTCTGAACTGTTCGCCGAAGACTCGCACCAAAGCATAGATCATCAGAAATTCGCCGGTCAATCTACCCGGCTGGTTCAATACACCTGTTTTCCACAATCGCCATTGGCTGTAAATCAGCAACAAGGCTCCTTCCAATCCGGCTTCATAAAGTTGCGAAGGGTGACGAGCAGCGATTTGTTCCAGAGGCGTTCCCGGCATGGCGCTTTGAGGAAAAATCACCGCCCAGGAAACATTAGTGACTTTGCCCCACAATTCCCCGTTGATGAAATTTGCGATGCGTCCCAATAAAATACCCGGCGGTACCAGAGGACATAACAGATCCCCGAGTTGCAGGAAAGAAAGCTTCAGTTTTTTCGACACCCACCAGCAAGCCACCAGCACACCGATGAACCCGCCATGACTGGCCATGCCGCCTTTCCAGATCTGGAATATAACCCAGGGTGTGTGCAGGGTCTCCTCCAGCGCGTAGAACAACGAGTACCCCAAACGTCCACCCAGCAAAACCCCGATCATCATAGCGGTGATGGTGAAAGACTGCTGTTCAGGTGTGAGCGCAGCTTTGCCATGCTTGCAAAAAAGATGCAGGAACCACATTCCGGCCAGAAAACCTAACGCATAGGCTAATCCGTAATAGCGGATGCCAAAATTTTCTGTAAATTGCAATAGAAAGGGGTCCAGATTGTGAACCCAGTATTCGGTTTTAGACACGATGCCCCTTGAAATTGGAGGAAAGCCTGAAAATTACCGTTGCAAGATGGAGGCGGCGTCGATGGCGCCATAGGTGAAGATCATATCTGCTCCAGCGCGACGCATACTGAGGAGCGACTCTATCAAGCAACTATCATAATCGAGCCAGCCTTTTTCAGCCGCAGCCTTGAGCATGGCAAATTCTCCGCTGACATGGTAGGCGGCTACAGGAAGCGCCGTATGCTCACGTGTTAACCGGATGATATCCAAGTAGGGCAGACCCGGTTTAATCAGTATCCAGTCTGCACCTTCTTCTTCATCCAGCATGACTTCCCGAATCGCTTCACGAGCATTGGCCGGATCCATTTGATAGGTTTTTTTATCTCCCTCTTTCGGAGCAGAATCGAGCGCTTCGCGAAACGGCCCATAAAATGCCGATGCATATTTGGCGCAGTAACTGCAAATCAACACATCCTGAAATCCGGCCTCGTCCAAAGCCCAGCGAATAGCCTCGATCCGACCGTCCATCATGTCGGAGGGTGCCACCACATCGGCTCCCGCTTCTGCCTGGGCCACTGCCATTCCGGCAAGCAGGGGGAGTGTTTCATCGTTCAGAATTTTGCCATCCTTAAGCAACCCGTCATGCCCATCACTGGAATAAGGGTCCAACGCAACATCAGTGATCACCAGCATACCTGGAATGGTTTTCTTCAACTCCTTCACCGCACGTTGTAACAGCCCATTTGGATTAAGGCTTTCTTTGCCTTCCGAATTTTTTAAGGATTCCTCCAAAACCGGGAATAGAGCAACCGCCGGGACACCTAAATCAAAGCCCTTCTGACAATCCGCAACAAGTTGGTCGATGGAAAGCCTTGAGATACCCGGCATCGATGCAATCGGACTGCGCAAGTTCTTGCCCTCCTGAACAAAAGCAGGCCAGACCAGGTTGGCCGGGTTCACTTGAGATTCCCGGATCATCCCACGAATGGCCGGATTCAATCTGTTTCTGCGCGGTCGTTGCGTCATAAGTATCTCTTATTGCAGGAGGTTTACTAACATGAAGAAGGATAGCGGATCAATTTAGCCTTTGCAACCTAAAGCAAAACCCTGTCAACGATTCGACAGGGTTTTGACATTTATGCCCTTAAAAAAGAGGGCAAAAACTGGCTCCGGTGACAGGACTCGAACCTGTAACAACTCGATTAACAGTCGAGTGCGCTACCAATTGCGCCACACCGGAATGGATTTTTTATATAGGTTTAAAACACTGAAATTTAATCGTTTTACATCATATTGTCAAGTGGATTTTCCCCCACCCCCTCAGCGTGGGGCCGACTAGCAATATGGTTTTTCTGTTGGCAAACTTCTTCTCGGCTTAATTTGTCCATTTGCCCACACGGCGAGTGTCTAACCCATTTCCATTCGCCCTTCCAGCGATTTCATCAAGGTCACGGAGTCAGCATATTCAATATCCGAACCCACTGGCAGGCCCCGGGCAATCCGCGTGACCTTGACCTCCGGGAAAGGCTTTAAAACTTTTGAGATGTACACGGCTGTGGATTCACCTTCCATATCCGGGTTGGTCGCCAGAATGACCTCTCGAATACCCGCTTTTCCCGCTTTTTCTTTCAAGCCTTCGATGTTCAGGTCATCGGGTCCAATGCCATCCAGAGGAGAAATTACCCCCATCAGAACATGATAAACACCTTTAAAATAACCCATATTTTCCATCACATAAACATCGTGCGGCTCTTCCACCACACAAATCTGTGAATGGTCACGGGACGTGTCTGAACAAATATCACAGGGGTCGGGCTCGGTGATACCATGGCAAACCGAGCAGAGAACAATCTTTTCCTTAAGGTTCTGAATCGCTGTGGCGAGTTTATTGGCCTGTTCGGCTTTTCCCCGCATCAGGAAAAACGACAACCGTTCGGCGGTTTTCTGCCCAATACCAGGAAGTCTCTTCAACTCATCTATGAGGTCTGTAACAGCGGCGGGTCTTTTCACGATGAGACGTCCCAACAATTCGTGTTTTCGGGTTTATTCAACACACCCATTATGTAAAGAGTCCGGGAATTTTCAGGCCGCCGGTCAATTTAGACATTTCACCTTGCGCCAGTTCTTTCACTTTTTTCTGAACTTCGTTCATTGCACCGGCAATCAGGTCTTCGAGCACTTCCCGGTCATTCATATTAATCAGTTCATCATCAATATGGACTGAGATAATTTCGTTGAGTCCATTTGCAACCACCTTCACCATACCGCCGCCGGTGGATACTTCCACCGTTTTTTCAGCAAGACCTTCCTGAATTTCGGCGAGCTTGGACTGCATGTCCTGAGCTTGTTTGAATAGTGAGAGCCAGCTTTTATCGCTCATCAAAATACCTGTTTGAGTTTCTCATTTCACCACGGTGCCCCCAAATATGTCCAGGGCATCCTGAATAATTTCCGATTCTGTCTTCTGTCTGCCTTTATTTTCGTCATTTAAGTTTTTTTTTTCCTGCGTATTTGTAGAAGGTCTGGAAGGCGTGGGCCGAGCCTCACCCAGCTTCAAGACCACCTGCACCTCATGGCCGCTGGCCAATTTAACCATGTCCTTGATGAACTGAACATTTTCTGGACTCTCAACCATTTCGAGGGTGAAGGAATCTGAAAACATCAGTTGAATTTCTTTTTCGTTTAGCTCAATCACCTGGCATTTATCCAGATAATGTTCGAAAGCCGGTCGTTTGCGGGAAACTTCTCGGCGGAACTTATCCCAGGTCGAAGAATCGAAAGAACCATTGTCTGGTTGCGCCACAGATGGAGTGCTCTGCGCTGGCGGGGCAGCAGAGGCCCTTTGCGGTACCGGAGCAACCGGTGGTCGTGCTGGCTGAACCTCAGCCTGATTGATCTTATCGATGAGGTCATCAATATTTTTAAAAGGCCGGGTTTCGGTCAACCTCAGAATAGCCATTTCAAAAACCATCTGCCCCAGTGAACTTCGCTTCATTTCCGTTTCCGCGCGGGAAAGAATGGTGAACATTTGTTGCAACTCGTCGTTGTGAAACCCCTCTGCCTGTTTTTTCAAAACTTTCAGGTCACAAGTGTTCGTGTTCAGCAGGTTTTCCGGGTTACGGGAAACTTTAACCATCAACAGGTTCCTTAAATATTCCATCATACTGCGGCAAAACAGGCTCAGGTCTTTACCCTGATTGGCGACTTCCTGAACCAGAGCAATCAGTTCGGCAGGCTCACGTTTTATAAGACGCTCAGCAAAAAGCTCCAGAGTGGTTCCCCCTACAATGCCAAGCACCGACTCTACCGAATCGGTATCGATCTTTTTACCACTGTAGGCGATAACCTGATCCAGCAGGCTTTGCGCGTCACGCATACTGCCCGCACCCACTTTGGAAATTTCTTCCAATCCTTTAGCATCGATTTGAATTCCCTCCTGCCCGCAGATCAGTTCCAGTTGTTTGGTGATCTGGACATTGGATAACGGTTTGAACTCAAAACACTGGCAGCGGGAAAGGATCGTTTCGGGAATTTTTATCAACTCGGTGGTAGCAAAAATAAAAATAACTCGTGGAGGTGGTTCTTCCAGCGTTTTCAACAAAGCGTTGAACGCGCTTTTTGAAAGCATATGAACTTCATCAATTATATAAACTTTGTAGCGAGCAGAGGATGTAGCGTATTGCACGTTGTCGATGAGATCGCGCACCTCGGCCACGCCATTATTGGAGGCACCATCAATTTCCTGAACGTCGATGCAGTGGCCTTGTCTAATTTCAATGCACAAACTACAGGCACCACAAGGCTCTATGGTCGGTCCTTTTTCGCAATTGAGAACCCGCGCCAGAATTCGCGCCGTGGTGGTTTTGCCCACACCGCGTGTTCCGGAAAACAAAAATGCGTGCGAAACACGATCCAACTCAATCGCATTGGAAAGAGTTCGGACAATATGCTCCTGCCCAATCAATTCGCTAAATTTTTGGGGGCGCCATTTTCTGGCTGAAACCTGAAAGTCCATTATTTCAGAAGACCGACGGTTTGCAGGCGACCGCTGACCGCCAGCAATATTTATTGGACCCCTCTTTTAAGAAAGAAGAGTTGGGGTGGTTTCCCCATATTGGATTATAACTTAAAAGGCAGAATTGTTGGGGAACTCACAGCACACATAGTATTTTGTTACCGCTGCTTCCTTCCGGATCTGACGGGTTTCACAAAGCTACGTTGCGTGAGGCCCAACAAAACTGCCCATATTTCAGTCTCGGCCTTAACAAGATACTTGCTCAGCCTCTGCGGCGAGCAGTGGCGGAGAGGGAGGGATTCGAACCCTCGGTAGGGGTAAACCTACACACGCTTTCCAAGCGTGCGCCTTCAACCGCTCGGCCACCTCTCCTGCTAGGCGCAGGGCCAGTGAGCAATGGCTCTGCTGGCTAAAAACAATTTATCTCGGCTTTAAAAAACCCACGTTTGCTCAATTGCCACCTCTCCTGCTAGGCGCAGGGCCAGTGATCAATGGCTCCGCTGGCTAAAAACAATTTATATCGGCTTTATAAACCCACATTTGCTCAATTGCCTCCCCTGCTAAGGGGTGGTTAACCGTCGCCTAATTGGTTGAGTTCGATAATAGTTTCGGGGGTGACAATACCTTCAGGGTCAGACCCCAGCATCCAGGGTTCCCGTTCGTATTTCTCGGAAGCTTCGACGTGGTTCAGATAATCCGTCATCCGTTTCTGGTTATCCTGTAAAAACTTTTGGAAAACTATTTTCGGCCGTTTTTCTCTTTTAGCCATTAATACTCTTCCCCTATTTCTTAAAGACTGAATCGCAGGAGAGAGTTTTAACAAACTCCCCCCTGCAAGTAGTGGTGCGCCCAGCAGGACTCGAACCTGCGACCTACGGTTCCGCAAACCGTCGCTCTATCCAGCTGAGCCATGGGCGCATAAATGACAATGATCCCGATTAAAAATCAGGATACATCAATCGGTATATAATCCATCAATTGCAGAGCAAAATCTTCGTGCTCGAACGCATACATCGTGGGATATTTCGCGAATGCCCATCCTGTATAAAGGGTCTTGCCGTTTTGTTCAATCACTAATTGAACAGCGGGGTTGGTCAATTCATTTCCGCTGGATGTATAAGCCTTCTGGCTCATCACAAAATTGGGCAAAAACGGACCCACTGTAACCTTAATCCCTGAATCTTCCAATTCAAAACTGGAACCCAGGTTGATGGTTTTCGTTTCGTTGCGCGCTTCGTCTTTCTTATTCTTGATCAGAAGCTTGACCGCTTTCCACTTGCCATCTGCCTCATCGGGCACAACAACTGCCCGTTGGACTTTTACCGCTTCCTGAACACTCGGATGACTTCCATCATCAGGCACCTGACTATCCAAACCCGCTTCAGTCTGCGGTGATTTGGATCGGGACCCTTCAAACTGAGAAACATTCAGTTTGCTGATGTCCGTCTCTTTCAAGCTGGCAATATCTTCCTTACTTTCATAAGTGCAACCCGCCAACAAAACCAGTACCAGTGCGACTGTGCAATTCAAAAAACGCATTAAAACTCCAAACCTCGGCAAATGGTGGCGGAGAGGGAGGGATTCGAACCCTCGGTAGGGGTAAACCTACACACACTTAGCAGGCGCGCGCCTTCAGCCAACTCAGCCACCTCTCCGTTCTAAATAGTTCTTTTTCTGTTCTAAATAATTCTTTTTCTGCTTTGTTCTGCCATTATGGCAAACAAATAATATCTTTATCCTGCGCCCAGCCAGCTTATCGGGCAAATAATGGCGGAGGGAGTAGGATTCGAACCCACGGTACTTTCGTACAACGGTTTTCAAGACCGCCGCCTTAAACCACTCGGCCATCCCTCCTGAATATTGTGAACCCGGCTATATTTATCTACTTGCGGGAAAATGTCAAGAGTCTGTTTTCAAGCTTTAAGTCAATACTTTATGGCGCACTAGAAAAACCACTCCTAGCATGCGTGCGACTTTTATTTAAAGAAGGTTGCGCAAATGACCAAAATGAAATTTACAGACTTATTGATGCCCTGTTAAAATTTCCCGCCCGTGCAAATAGGGGCGCAAAGCTTCTGGCACCACAACCGTTCCATCTTCCTGCTGGTAATTTTCGAGCAGGGCCACAAACAATCTTCCCGCAGCCAGACCCGAACCATTCAAGGTATGGACAAACTCAGGTTTACCGCCGGTACGGTTTTTACAGCGAATTCGAGCCCGCCGGGCCTGGTAGTCGGTAAAACTACTGCAAGACGAAATCTCGCGGTAAGTATCCTGACTTGGGAGCCATACTTCCAAGTCATAAGTTTTGGCGGCAGAGAAACCCAGGTCGCCGGCACAAAGTTCCATCACCCTATAATGCAAATTGAGTTTTTTAAGAATTGATTCGGCGTTTTCTACCAAAGCCTCAAGCTCTGCGGCCGAATCTTCGGGACGACTGAATTTAACCAGCTCTACTTTGTCGAACTGGTGTTGCCGAATCAACCCTTGTGTGTCTTTGCCATAAGACCCCGCCTCTCTCCTGAAACAGGGGGTGTAGGCGGCATAACAGATTGGCAACGACTCCTCTTCCAAAATTTCATCGCGATGAAAATTGGTAACAGGAACTTCAGCCGTTGGGATGAGGTACAACGGGTCATCGCGGGTGGCGAATAACTCTTCCTCGAATTTGGGTAATTGCCCGGTGCCCTGCATGCTCTCTTTATTGACCAGAAACGGTGGATACAATTCTTCATAACCGTTTTCCCGAGTTTGCACATCGATCATAAAATTGATCAAAGCGCGCAACAACCCTGCCCCCTGGCCTTTGTAAACCGCGAAGCGAGCACCGGAAATTTTTGCGGCCCTCTTTAAATCAATCAGGCCAAGCTGTTCCCCGATTTCCACATGATTTTTTGGTTTGAATGAAAATTGTGGTTTCGTTCCCCAATTGCGCACCATTTTGTTAGCGCTTTCATCGGCACCATCAGGAATAGAATTCTCGGGAATGTTGGGGATGCTAAGCAGTTTTTCCTGCACCTGTTTTTCCCAGGCTTGGATTTTTTCATCCAGCTCTTTTATGGAAATGTTGATGACTTTGACTTCTTCCATAAGCTGAGAGGCGTCTTGTCCTTTTTGTTTGAGCTGGCCGACTTCTGCTGAAAGTTTCTTTTTCTTGTTTTTCAGCGATTCCGACTCCTGAAGTCCTGCCCGTCTGTTTTCTTCGGGTTTGAGCAACTCATCCAGTTCCTCAAAGTCACCGCCCCGTCGTTTGAGGCGTGTTTTCACCGCTTCAGGGTTTTCACGAATGATTTTTAAGTCGAGCATCAGTGTTTCTTTTTCATCCTTTTCTCAATGCCCACCAGTTTCATTTTGAGTATGGCGGGGTAGATATAATGCCCTTCTAGAGCCTTAAACCGGTTGTAAGCTTCTTGCAGGTGTCCTTCTTCTTCCAGGCAGGATGCGACAACAAAATCCATATCTTCTTTAAAACGACTTTCTGAATATTCCAGATTAAAATGCCGGTACTGTTCCCTCGCTTCAGGACATCGGCTTAACGCATAAAGTATTTCGATAATTTTAAATTCAGATTCTTCCGCCCAAGAGCTTTTGGGATAATTTTCCAATAAAATCTCCAACTCTACCAAGGCCTGCTCATAGTTTTGTTTTTTATAGTAGATTGAAGCAATACGATATTGATGGTCATCGTTACCATTTTTATCGGCGTATTGATTGATTAGGTTCTGATATTCAATGATAGCCTGGTCATAATCTTTCAAACCAAATTCGGCGATTTCCGCAATATATTTTTGCGCCGGATAACCAAACTCTCCCTTTCGATTCATTTGCAGGACTTCCTGGAAATAAACCAGAGAACGTGAACTGTTATTCAGGCTGAAATGGTGGATTTCACCAAGGCGAAACAGGGCTTCTTCCGCCAGTGGACCGGTGGGATACTTTTTCAGCACCTCATTGAACATCTCGATGGCGCTATGGTTTCGGCCTTGAACCCATTCTTCATTCGCCTTCTGAATAAGAGGGTCCATCTGTTCAGAGCAGGAGACAAGAAAGACCCATGCCAGAATAAAAGTTCCCGCTGTCAGTTTACTCCAACCTGTCAGGTTAGACCATATTGGAATAGGGGGATTCACATCCATAGGAAAAGATTTTATTCAACCAGTTTTTCGATACTGACAACCTGATTGTCTTTTCCGGTGCCCACCAGGCGTACCCCCTGGGTATTTCGACCAATCAGGGATATTTCGTTGACCCGCATGCGTACAATGTTTCCGTCGGAAGTGATGACCAGAAGTTGATCTTGCTCATCTACCTGTTGCACACCCACCACCGTTCCTATTTTTTCATTACAGCGGATTGTCATGACACCCATTCCGCCCCGGCCCTGCTGAGGATATTCTTCCATTGGTGTTCGCTTGCCATAGCCGTTTGAGGTTACCGTGAGGAGCTTGTTGCCGGCCTGGACAATTTCCGCACCCACTACCCGGTCGCCTTTTTTGAGGCGGATGCCTCGAACCCCTCTACCTGTGCGGCCAATGGGGCGTACTTCCTCTTCGTTAAAGCGGATGGAGAACCCTTTTTCGGTGGCAAGTAAAATATCACTTTTTCCATCACACAATTCTGCACCAATAACCCGGTCTCCCTCATCGATGGTCAGCCCGATAATGCCTCCCTGCCGGGGCTTTCTGTATGCCATCAACGAAGTTTTTTTTACGATACCGCGTTCTGTGGCAACCATGACAAACTTATCTTCTTCAAACTCTCTGAGAGAAAGAATGCTGGCTATGGATTCTCCCGGCTGGAGCCGCAAAAGATTGGCGATAGATTTTCCCTTGGCAATCCGGCTCACTTCTGGAATGGAATAAACCCTCAGTGCATGAATTTTTCCGATACTGGTAAACACCAGAAGATGGCTCAGTGTTGAAGCAATGAAAAGTTTTTCGACAACATCTTCTTCCTTGAGGTTCATCCCCCGAATGCCCTTACCCCCTCTTCTTTGCGCCCGGTAATTATCAACGGTTTGTCGTTTGATATATCCGCTCCGCGTATAAACGACCACGGCGTCCTCATCGGCAATGAGGTCTTCAATAACCAGATCGCCTTCATCCGTATCGCCGATTTCCGTACGCCTCTCATTGCTATACTTATTTTTAATTTCTAACAGTTCTTCTTTAATAATACTTAGTTTGATTTCCTCATGGGCAAGGATCTTCAGCAATTCTTTGATCTGTTCGCGGGTTACTTCCAGATCTTCTATTATTTTTTGCCGCTCCAGTCCCGTGAGGCGTTGCAAGCGCATTTCAAGAATGGCCTTGGCTTGTATTTCTGACAACCCAAACTCGGTCATTAATCCATCGCGGGCGGTGGCTGGGTCGGGAGCATTTCGAATAAGCTGTACCACCGCATCCAGGTTATCCAGTGCAGTCGCCAATCCTTCGAGGATATGTTCTTTCTCGCGGGCTTTCTTTAAATCGAACTCTGTTCTTCGAGTCACCACCTCTTTGCGGAAAAGGATGAAGTGGTGCAAAAACTCTTTCAGGTTTAAAACCCTGGGCTGCTGATTCACCAAAGCCAGCAGGATGACCCCGAAGGTATCCTGAAGCTGGGTATTTTTATAAAGAGAGTTTAAAACCACCTGGCCCACGGTGCCCTTTTTCAGCTCAACCACAACTCGGATTCCATCCCGGTCTGACTCATCTCTCAAATCCGAAATTCCCTCCAGCCGCTTGTCTCTTACCAGCTCGGCAATCTTCTCCACCATCCGGGCCTTGTTCACCTGATATGGTAATTCGTTGATGATGATACGTTCCCGGTCGCCCTTCTCCATAGGCTCTATCTCGGCACGCCCTCGAACCCGGATAATGCCTCTACCGGTTTTATAAGCAGACCATATACCATTTCTTCCTTGTATGATTCCACGTGTCGGAAAATCAGGACCCGGCACTAGCGCAATAAGGTCTTCGATTGTGCAATCGGGATTATCAACAACGTGAACCGTTGCGTCGATAATCTCCGCCAGGTTATGCGGCGGAATATTGGTCGCCATACCCACAGCAATTCCCGATGAACCGTTAACCAGCAACTGCGGAAAACTCGCCGGCAAAACGGAAGGCTCTTCTAACGAATCATCGTAGTTGGGAACGAATTGGACCGTATTTTTTTCTAAATCACGGAGCAACTCGCCAGTGATCTCTTCCATGCGGATTTCTGTGTAACGCATGGCGGCGGCAGAATCACCATCTATCGAACCAAAGTTTCCCTGTCCGTCTACGAGCGGATGTCTCTGAGAAAATTCCTGAGCCAGGCGAACGATTGTGTCATAAATCGCCTGATCTCCGTGTGGATGGTATTTACCCATCACATCACCAACAATACGGGCGGATTTTTTGTACGGTTTATTCCATACATTACCGGTTTCATGCATCGCATAGAGCGCGCGACGGTGAACGGGTTTCAACCCATCTCGAACATCTGGCAGGGCGCGTCCAATGATTACGCTCATGGCGTAATCAAGGTACGAGTTTTTCATTTCATCGTCTATATTGATCGGTTCGATCGTTTCCGGCATTCAACTACCTTTCAGTTTGTGAACTTCAAAAAGGAGATACTTTAGTTATTGTTGTAACGGTTTAAAAATTTAAGGATTGCTTTTTTGGTCTTCTAAATATCCACATTTCGGGCTTGCAGAGCATTTTTCTGTATGAATTCGCGACGAGGCTCTACCTCTTCCCCCATCAATACGGTGAACAAGTCTTCAGAGGCAACTAAATCATCCGCCCTGACTTGTAAAAGAATTCTGACCTCCGGGTCCATCGTTGTTTCCCAAAGTTGTTCGGCATTCATCTCACCAAGGCCCTTATAGCGTTGAATGTAAATTCCCTTTTTAGCCATACTTAAAACAGCACGCAATAAATCATGTTTAGAGCTGACGGTGGTACTTTCTCCGTTATTGTGTAAAACAAAAGGCGGGTGATCATTTTCTTTGATGGGCTCATAGACCTCCAGAATATTCTGAATAATCACCGACTCCATAAACCCCACATTAAACTTTAACTGGAAATCCCGGCCATTATTAGAACCAAACATCACTATCTGATAATGTGTTGTTTCGGGGTCTAATTCCAACTGAAAATACACATCTTTCAGCTCCTGATTCAAGTCCACCTTTTTAAAGTAGTGCGATGTTTTGGCAAAAACCTCCGCCTGTTCATTCCGGTCTATTTCTATTAAAAATTCCTTTAGTCGGTTCTCTTTTTCAGCTGTGAGATCAACGTTCTTCGCGAACCGAATAGGAACATTCAGGTGTTGCGATTTATATTGGTATTTTTTTCGGTTTTCGTCATCAATCAGAGCATCCAGAATTTGGATGACGATTTCCATAACCTGTTCAAGGCCAGAGAAGGCTTCATTTTTTACATTCAGCCCAATCAACACATTTAAAAGAGCTCGGGGAATATTGTTTTTAACAACCCGCTCAAAACATTCTTCAAACCGGTATAAATTATTTATAAGCTGATTGAGTTCAGCCCCCAATATTTTATGTGCGTTTTTTTGAGTGGTGATTTCAAGTTTCTCTGTGCCCTGCTCCATCAGAAACTTGAAAAGAAGTTTTTCATCTTTTAAATAATTCTCTTTTTTCCCTTTTTTCGCTTTGTAAAGAGGGGGTTGGGCAATATAGAGATAACCTTTTTCGATTAACTGAGGCATTTGACGAAAGAAAAAGGTAAGAAGTAAGGTTCTGATATGGGCCCCATCTACATCTGCGTCCGTCATTATAATGACTTTGTGATAACGGAGACTTTCTATCTTGAAGTCGCCGCCAATGCCTGTTCCCAGCGCAGTGATGAGAGTACGTATTTGCTCACTGGCTATCATTTTCTCTGTTCGGGCTTTTTCTACGTTAAGAATTTTTCCCCTCATCGGCAGAATAGCCTGAAACCTTCTATTGCGGCCTTGCTTTGCCGTCCCTCCCGCAGAGTCTCCCTCAACGATATAAATTTCAGAAAGAGCGGGGTCTTTTTCCGAACAATCTGCCAGTTTTCCAGGTAAAGCGCTCACTTCTAACGCGCTTTTTCTTCGAACCAGGTCTTTAGCTTTTTTTGCCGCCTCCCGCGCTTGAGCCGCTCCTATAACTTTAGCAACTATCTTTTTGGCTACTGCCGGCTGTTCTTCAAAAAACTGCCCCAGCTTTTCATTAACGATTTGCTCAACGATCCCCTTTATGTCTGTATTACCCAGCTTGCCCTTTGTTTGGCCCTCAAATTGCGGTTCCGGGATTTTTATGCTCAACACAAGCACCAACCCTTCCCGGGCATCTTCGCCGGTCAGTGTGACTCCTGCGTTTTTTAACAAGTTATTTTGAGTAGCATAACTATTAACAGTTCTTGTCAAAGCCGACTTAAAACCGCTTAAATGGGTTCCCCCGTCCCTGGTATTGACATTATTGACAAAAGTGAATACCTCTTCTGAATAACTATCGTTGTATTGAAGTGCCATTTCCAGGTCACAATCATCCTTGCTTCTTTCTATATAAATGGGGTCAGGATGAATTGTTTTCTTGTTTTTCCCAAGGTGCTCTATGAAAGAGCGTATTCCCCCCTCAAATACAAACTCATTATCTTTGCCGTCCCTCTCATCGTGAATATGTATTTTTACGCCTTTATTTAAAAAAGCCAGCTCACGAAGCCGATTGGATAAAATCTCAAAGCGAAAGTTTAAATCTTCAAAAATTCCCGAATCGGGTTTAAAAACTATTTTGGTCCCCGAAGAACTGGTTTTCCCAACCACCTCTAGTTTTGTCGTAGGTATTCCTTTGCTATATTCCTGATTATAAACTTTTCCATCCTTCTTTATTTCCAGTTTCAGCATTTCTGACAAGGCATTGACAACCGATACCCCCACACCATGCAAACCCGCCGATACTTTATAGGTGTCTTTGTCGAATTTCCCTCCAGCGTGAAGAACCGTCATCACCACTTCTGCCGCCGAAATATTTCTATCTGAATGTAAATCAACAGGAATTCCTCGTCCATTATCCCCGACAGTAACCGTGCCATTGATATGCAACACAACTTCTATCTCAGAACAAAAACCAGCAATTGCTTCATCGACACTATTATCTACCAACTCAAAAATCAGGTGATGCAGACCATCTATGCCTGTTCCCCCAATATACATAGCGGGCCTTTTTCGAACAGCTTCCAAGCCTTCTAAAATTTTAATATTAGAGGAGTTATAAGTGCTTTTTTGGGGTGTGTTCATAGATGTTTTAATAATAGCTTTATAAGATAAAATTTATATTTATACTTTGTTGTTGTTGTAGGGCCTGAAAGTATGTGGAAAAACAGGCTAAGTTTTTAGTTTTAAAGGTAGATTATAAAGAAGAAGCCGTTGTCAAAAATGCGTTTTTTCGAGTAAACGGGGGATAAAAATTTACTCTTTTGATTATACCTTATTTTGCCTGTTTTCTTCAGGTTTTTTTAACATGTTTTAAACAGGTTATCCTTTTTCGATGAGATCGATTATTTCCAGGATAGAGGCTTGTAACTCTTTGTTTTCTTTGATTAGTTTTGATATTTTTTTGTAGGAGAAAATAACCGTTGTATGATCCTTTCCACCAAACTGACGGCCGATTTCGGGAAGTGAGGACTTGGTGTGTTCCCGGCATAAAAACATGGCTATTTGTCGGGGAACAGAAATGTCACGAGAACGCCTTTTGGATTTAATTTCGGAAACTTTAAGGCCGTAATATCCTGATACGATCTTGATGATATTGGCAATGGTAAAATGCTTGTTTTTGTCTAAAGTGAAGTCTTTTAATACTTCTTCGGTGAGTTCCAGGTCAAGTTTTCGATGTGTAAAGGACGAAAACGCAATGACTCTAAGCAAAAACCCTTCTAACTCGCGAATATTCGATTTTGTATTGCCCGCGATGAAGATAGCGACATCTTGCGGAATGTTTTTTTTATGGATATCGGCTTTTTTATATAAAATAGCAACCTTTGTTTCCAGATCGGGGGGATTAATATCTGCAACAAGCCCCGACTCAAATCGAGAGCGTAATCGCTCTTCCATGTTGTGAATATCTTTAGGATATCTGTCGCTGGAAATGATTAGCTGTTTATGCGATTCGTAGAGGGTGTTAAAGGTATAAAAAAACTCTTCCTGGGTTCTCTCCTTGCCAGCAATAAACTGAATGTCGTCGACCAACAAAACATCCAAAGGCCGATATCTTTTGCGAAACAACGGCATTTTATCCTTTTTGATTGATTCAATAAGGTCAACGGTAAAACTTTCGGCGGAAATATAACGAACACGGGACCCAGGGTTGTTCTCACAAATTTTGTTACCAACAGCATGCAGAAGATGTGTTTTCCCTAATCCAACCGCTCCATATAAAAACAAAGGGTTGTAGGCTAAGGCCGGGTTCTCGGCAACAGCCATAGCTGCCGCATGGGCAAACTGATTGCTCGAACCAACTACGAAATTAGAAAAATTGTATTTTGGGTTGAGAGAAGACGGAACAGGAAGAAAAGTACTTTCAACGGGTTCAACAGTGGTTGTTTCTTCAATCTCTTTGTGCTGATCTGTTTCGGCGGAAAACTCCGACTCTATGCAGAAGTCCACCAAGATCGGTTTTTCTGTGACGGATTTTAAAGTTGTTTCTATAAGGTCTCGATAATTCTCTATGAGACACTTTCTATAAAATTGATTTGGAACCGCGATGGTCATCAAACCATCATCAAGAGCCCTGGGATAAGTGGGTGAAAACCACGTGATATAGCTTTCGGGGAGTATTTGCTCCTCAATTTTTTCTAAACACTTTTTCCAAAGAGTTTCTTTGATTTCCATAGTTTTGGAAACAGTCAGCGAGTTGTGTGTGGGAGAATTGGTCATCAATATATAAAAGAAGAACTCTAAAAGCAACCGCAAAAACCCAGGCTGAGAGTAAAGCTCTCCAACCCCAGCATTAACAAAAGTTTTCAAAATAAAATTTCTTTGCCTGCCCGGCTAACTTACCCGTCTTTCCCAGACACTTAATCTTTAAAGGTTGGAAGCCTTGCTCTTGCAGTAGTTTAGGGGATCGATACCTTGTTTCCTGTTACATAAGTTAAGAGGGTTAGTTGATGAGTCTTTTTTAGAAAAAGTTTTTTGACTGACATGGGTTTCGAGAAAACCAATTTAAAACAAGCTCTTTTGTTCTGATTTTCCCATCAAGCCTTGTGCGCACCGGGCTTTTCCCCCTCCCGGCAGAAAACGAATTTACAAAACATTTATTGTTAACTGGAGATATCTCGGTATGAACTGGTTGAAAGGAAAAAAAACCTACATAATTTCCGCCTTGATGGTTATGACTTCGTTGATTCACCTGGTCTCGGGTGACTTAACACTGGTGGAGTTTTTAAATGGCGAGCAGATTATAAATCTGTTCGAAGCGTTAGGGCTCACTACTTTACGAGCCGGGGTTTGGCAAAACCAAAAAGAGACGACCCAAGAAATCTTAAAAAAAATTCATTTTCCTTATGCAGGCTAATGACGGGTAATGGACCGCTCATTTTTATGGAATCAAACTTATGAACCTTAATTTATTTCAGGCTATCACGCCATGGATTTCACTTTTACTTTTATTGGGACTTGGAACGATAGGTTGGCTGATACGTTGGATGTTGGCAGAAAACCTCCGCCGGTTTCTTGACTTTAAGGAAAATCTTGAAGAGATAGAAGGTTCCCTCCGTGATCTTGAGCGGATAAGACAGGATGACCAAAAATATCATTTTGAGCAATACGTTGATAAAAAAGCCTTTTATGTGGCTGTGGGGAAAAATGAAGCTTTGATAAGCAGAATATTTAAACAGTTAAATGAGCTTGCAAAATCGGTGAACCAGATTGTTGGTGCTCTAAATGCAGGAGAAAATAGAAATGTCTAAACCCTTATCTGCAAATCTGGACCACCTTGACGAATTACTCTCAGGGCTTGAGGAGCTAAAAGAAATTGTGCGGAATTTGATTTATGAATTTCCTGATGATTTAAAAACCCACCGGGTTTACTGCGCTTATACGGGAAAAATTTTAGAAACCATTAAGACACGAGCTCAAGTTGAAAACATGGATCCCGACTGGCTTCTTTCCGAGGCCTTAAAAACCGTTGCGCTTTTTCTTGCGGAAAATGGGGAGATCGGGGCTGCTAACCTTGTGGGAAACCACGTAGAAGAAATTGAGGAAAAAGTTAAACAAATATGGTGGCAACCACAAGAAATAAAAGTATCGAGCCTAAATATAAAACAGGAACATTCATTAGAGAGCTCCTCAAACCATTTGGTAAAACCAGTCAAAGGAAAAAAGAAAACCGAAGAACCCGGGCAGTAAAAGAACTAAAATATTTTGCTCAGAAATACTTTCCCCACCACTTAAAGGAAAAACCCTCATCTATGCATGAGGATATGTTTTTGCGCTATGAACAACAAATTATTAATTCCGAATTATCGGGAAGGGGCGGGAAAGAAGCGTTGGCTGCTCCACGCGGCAATGCTAAATCGACTCTCAGCACACTTATTTTGCCGCTCTGGTGTATCGTTGGCGCGAGAAAAAAATTTATCGTTATCATTTCTGATACCACAGAACAGGCTGAAGAATTTCTTGACGGCATAAAATCAGAACTGGAAGCCAATGAAAGATTGATGGAAGATTTTCCGGAGGCCTGTGGTCTGGGCCGCACCTGGAAAGCCGCAAAGCTCATTACTGAAAATGGTGTTGCTGTCCGGTGTTGGGGAAAACGTAAAAGACTGCGAGGAGCTCGGCACGGGAACCGTCGACCCGATTTGGTTATTTGTGATGACCTTGAGAGCGATGAGAATATCGACTCTCCCGAACAACGCGAGAAAGATCGTAAATGGTTTTTCAAAGCAGTGATGAAGATTGGCGGTCGGTATACGGTTTATATCGTTATCGGGACACTTCTTCACTACGATTCTCTGCTGGCTCGATTGTTGACACGACCAGGTTGGCAGGGAAAAAAATGGAAAGCGGTTATACGTTGGTCTTCTTCCCAGCTTTGGGAAAAGTGGGAAGCAATTTATACCTCTCGCTCTCCTGATGCGGAAGAAAAAGCCGAGAAATATTTTTCCAGGCATCAAAAGGAAATGTTGCGAGGCACTCGTGTTCTCTGGCCCGACGTAGAAAATTATTATTATTTGATGGCCATGAAGGTTTCAGATGGCCCGGCATATTTTGATTCTGAAAAACAGAATGAGCCGGTCAACCCCGATGACTGCTTGTTTCAGGAAGAGTGGTTTAGTTTTACTCCAGAACCGGTTCCTATTCAAAATGATACCAGGTTTTATTGCTCCATTGATCCCTCTATGGGTTCATCTTCCAGCAAAGCCGATCCGTCAGCCATTATTATTGGGGCGCTTCAGCCCGATGGAATCATCGATATCATTCAGGCGGATATTCAGAAGGGGCATCCGGATTCCATCATGGAAGCCCTTTTTGATTATCACCGTGAATACCAGTTTGAAAGAATTGCTATCGAGGAAGTTCAGTTTCAACAATTGTTTAAAGACCAGGTAATCAAGGAGGGGGCTAAACGAAAGTTATATCCCCCGGTTGAAGGGGTACGACCGATCAATGATAAAACTCTTCGAATTTCAAAGTTACAACCTCATATTAAAAATGGACTCATTTGGTTTCGCAGAAACCAGACAATTTTTTTGGAACAATTAAAATACTTTCCCAAAGCCAGTCACGATGATGGGCCTGATGCCCTGGAGATGCTTTTTAATCTTATCAATACTGGTTTCAACGGGCCTCGTATCCGTCGAGTTGCCTGAAAAAAATACCTTTTACACTTCTTCCTAACCCTTTTAATGGAGTATTCCCATGACCGATCCTTTTAAAAGTCATGAAACGGCCCTCAGCAGTCCGGCTCGTAACGGTTTTTCCGTAACGCCCGATGACAGCACTGACCTTTCTGTGAATTGTCGATCTTTGTTTATAGGTGGAGCGGGTGATGTCTCAGCTATTCTCGTTGGTGATTCTTCTTCGACTATGTTTAAAAATATTCCGGCAGGTGCTGTTTTGCCAGTTTCTGTGAAACGAGTTGAGGCGACTCTTACCACGGCCACCGATATTGTGGGGCTTTACTGATGAAACTTGGAACAGGGCTAGGTTTAACAATTTGGCAGGGTGTTTCACAGTTGCCAGCCACTGATCCCACTATCACCAAGTTACTGCTCCACCTGGATTCAGATTTTTCTGATTCTTCAATATATAACAAAATCCCAAACCTTGTAGGTGCGCCTTCTATCAACACCGGGACTAAAGTTTTCGGGGCCGGGTCTGTTACTAAAACCGGGGCGCAACGAATAGAGTTTCCCGCCAGTGTTGATTGGGACATGGTAAGCAGCGTTCCGGCGCAGGTGAGTTTTAGACTATTCAGTACTTCGGGTAGGGCGGGTCAAGAGGCTTTGATGGCTGTCAATAGCTGGGGGCCGGGTTGGCAACTATTCACTAGTGATGCAAACACCACGCTAAAGATTGCCTCAAACGCTGGATTTAGAGCCACTTGGAGCTATACGTTTCCGTTGAACACATGGACAGCCCATAGGTTTAATCATGATGGGGCCGGAAATTATCGCTGGTATGTGGATGGAGTTTTGTTAGGGGTGATGACACCCGCTGGTATGGCAGGTAGTTCAGGCTTCCCTTTTTATGTTGGTGGTAGAGACGCTTCTAACGATGGATTCACGGGGAACATTGACGAGGTTAAATGGGAGAAACACCCGGATTTGGTAATAACGACATCTGCGACCTATGAAGTCGAGTCAGCCGCATTCAAAGACCCGAAAATAAATCAGCTCCCTCCAGTTAACCCGTTCTCAATGACAAAGCTTCAGGTTCATTGTGATTCTGATTTTTCTGATTCGTCAATGGAAAATAATCCACCTACTCTTATGGGTGCACCGGCAATTGATACAGGTGAAAAAGTTTTTGGCGCGGGTTCTTTGTCAAGGGTTCCTGCTGACAGGGTTACTTACCCGGCAAGTACTAACTGGTACATAGCAGACGGAATTCCTTGGCAATTGAGTTTTAGACTATTTAGCAAAACGGGTAGAAACGCCTTACAAGAAACATTTATTGCAAATGCTGGATGGGCGGCTGGGTTTATGCTCCGTTCACAAGCAAACTGGACACAACTTCAACTGTCTTCTAACGCGGGGAACAGGGCAACGTGGAGCTATACCTTCCCTCTGGATACCTGGACGGCGCACAGGATTAATCATGATGGCGCGGGGAACTATCGCTGGTATGTGAACGGAATCCTCCTTGGGGTGATAGCTGCTACAGGGATTGCCGATGCTTTAGGTGATCTTATTATCGGGCGTAGGCCGGATCATACAGATGGGTTCACGGGAAATTTTGATGAGGTGAAGTGGGAGAAACACGCGGATCTGGTTATCACCACCACAGAGGTTTATGCGGTTGAAACAGCGGCGTTTCCAAATTCATAGGGCAATTAATGGAGGAAATTAAATGGTTACGAAATATCAGGAAAATATCCTTGAATCATTTGATAGTGAAAATGATTTCAGTTCTTTTCCAGACCCGACATCTCAGGAATACATTAACGAACCAATAATTCAAAAACTATTAAGACAGCAGGAAGAGATGAACAGGTTTCAAGATATCTCAAACCCGGGAATATCTTATGGCTTTTATCATAATTGGTAAGCTCGATATTAACAAGCTAACAAGAGGGCTGAGCTTGAGGGCGGTTTCTGAATCCTATTCTCGCAAGCTTTGTTTAAAACTTTTAATGATTAAATTATGAAAATTATGGAATGGTTTAAAAATATCCAGAAAAAAGAAAGCGCGGTCACCCGAGCCATGACCTTATGGCTACCGGCAGGGCAAGGGATCTCTAGCAAAACAGATTATGCCTCCTTAGCGAAAGAAGGGTTCACCCAGAACAGTGTTGTGTTTTCTTGCATTAAGGAAATAGCATCGGCAAGCGCTGGTGTGCCTTGGATTTTGTTTCGACAATTGCCAGGAGGAGAGCGGCGAGAGGTATCTGAACATCCTCTTCTTGATTTGATGACTCGACCAAATCCGCTTCAAGGAAAATATGAACTGATTGAATCGGTGGTCTGCCATCTCTATCTTTCTGGAAATACTTATATAGAGTCTGTGGGCCCGACGAATGGCAACTCTTCAGGCTTGCCTAAAGAACTCTATGTTTTGCGACCGGATCGGATGAAGGTCATTCCTGATGCCGTCCATTATATTGCGGGTTATGAGTACACCGTATCGGGACAGAAGGTAGAGTTTCCTCGTAACCGTATTTTACATTTAAAATTATTTAATCCTCTTGATGACTGGTACGGCTTGTCCCCGGTTCAGGTTGCGGCCCTGGCTATCGATAAGCTTAATTCAGGCGATAAGTGGAATGCATCGCTATTGCAGAACGCGGCGGTTCCCTCCGGGGCGTTGACCTGTAAGCAACGTTTAACCGATGACCAGTTTGACCGCTTAAAAACTGAAATGCGGCGACAAATTCAGGGAGTTGGTAATGCTCGCGAACCTCTTCTTTTGGAGCAGGATCTTGAATGGAAAGAGCTGGGGATTTCTCCCAAGGATATGGACTGGATTGAGGGTTTGAAAATGAGCGCTCTTCAGGTGGCGCAAGTGTTCAATGTCCCGCCGGAGCTGGTTGGGCTGGGTCCTGCCACGTACCAGAACCGTAAAGAAGCCCGGAAAGCTTTATACACCGAAGTGGTCTGTCCATTTTTAAACCGGCTTCGTGATGGTTTTAATAATTGGCTGGTTCCGAACTTCGGTGAAAACCTGACTTTAGATTATGACAAGGACGGTATTGAGGCATTGTCGGAAGATCAGGAGGCATTGTGGAACAGGGTTAATCAAACTGAATTTTTAACGGTAAACGAAAAACGCCGCATGGTTGGGTTTGATGATGTTCCCGATGGGAATACGCTTTCGTTAAACCGCCAACCAAACTCCGGGAGTGAATCGTAATGAAAGAAATTAAATCGTTTCCTTTTAAATTGGATGCGCTGAACGATGCAGGGGAGTTCTCTGGCTATGCTTCCACTTTTGGGTCTGTTGACCTGGGTGGGGATGTGGTTGAAAAGGGAGCTTATAAAAAAACCTTGAAGGAAAGCCAGGGGCGCATCCCAATTCTTGATCATCATGACCCCACTCGGCAGATTGGCTGGAATGTTCAGGCCCATGAAGATGAACGTGGTTTGTTTGTGCGCGGACTGCTCGATCTCAATGTCAGCAAAGCACGGGAACGTCATAGTCTCATGAAAATGGCGCAGAGTATTGGCGGGCGGACGGGACTTTCCATTGGGTTCAGAACGATCAAGGAAGAACCCGACCGGAAGCGTCCTAACATTCGCCGGTTGAAGGAAGTCCAGCTCATAGAATATAGCGTTGTCACATTTCCCATGAATCTGCAGGCCGGGGTTGTCAGCGTGAAAGCGAAAGAACAATTGATTGGCCAGTTTTTACAAAACGCCGTGGGGTTGGACGAACGGCAAACCCAACTGGCAATCCGTAATTTAAAATCACTCCTTTCTAAAAATAACGAGCCGGGTCCTGCCCACTCGAGTAGTTTGAAAATAGGAGCCGATACCCCAAATTGGGAGCCGTTACGGCTTTCCCTGTGCCGGCTTTTGAGCTCTGTAAAGGGAGCTTGAATTACCCCAAATTTCTAATTTTAGACCCTCATCAGG
This sequence comes from Nitrospinota bacterium, assembly GCA_014382285.1. GTDB lineage: Bacteria > Nitrospinota > Nitrospinia > Nitrospinales > VA-1 > LS-NOB. The sequence goes on from JACNKA010000129.1 coordinate 22,626, forward strand.
CCAATTTGTAACGAGTTTGTTCCTTATTATATAGGGCATTTTCGCAAAGGGCCGAATGGAGGTCTTTTTTTATCGAAGGAGATTGAAATGGAAGAGATTAAACAGCTGGTTGAGGAACTCAACCAGGCATTTATGGAACATAAGGAAAAAAACGACCAGCGCCTGAACGAAATTCAGAAAAAAGGTTACGCCGACCCGGTTCTTGAGGAACAAGTCGATCGTGTGGCAAAAGAGATCCAAAATCTGACGGAAGTTAAGGAACGGCTTGAGCGTGTAGAGACCAGACTTGATCGTCCGATTCTTGGCAGGCATGAAAGCAAGAAAGTGGACTCGTTTTCGAGTGAAAGAAAAGAGGCGGTGATTCATTACCTCAGGAGAGGAGAAGGATTTTTAACTCCGCAGGAGATTAAACTTCTCGCCACCGACAGTGACCCGGATGGCGGGTATTGGATGACTTCAGAAATATCTCAACAGGCAATTAAAAAGGTTTATGAAACTTCACCGATGCGGAACATTGCCACGGTCGAGACTATCTCGACCGATGCTTTGGAAATTCCTGAAGATCTTAACGAAGCTGATAGCGGGTGGACTTCGGAGCGAACGGCCCGCACTGAAACCAGTACTCCGCAGATTGGAGTGCGGAGAATTCCTGTTCACGAGCTTTACGCAATGCCGAAGGCGACGCAGACTTTGCTGGACGATTCGCGTATTGATGTGGAGTCCTGGTTATCAATGAAAATTGCCGACAAGATGGCCCGCATAGAAAACTCTGCGTTCATCAATGGCGATGGCATCGGAAAACCGCGCGGCATATTGACTTATTTGGCGGGCACTACGAATCCCGGCCAGGTGCAACAGGTTAATTCTGGAAACGCCAGTTCATTGACCGCTGATGGCTTGCGCGCGTTGTTCTACACTTTGAAGGGACCTTATATTCCTAACGCTCGATGGTTGATGTCACGAAGCGCTATTGAAGAAGTTTCCAAGTTAAAAGACTCTGCTGGTTCTTACATCTGGCAACCGGGGTTTCAGGAAGGAGAACCACAAACTTTGCTGGGTCATCCGATCGAGCGCATGGAAGATATGCCGCAAGTGGCGGCCAATTCCATGTCTGTAGCGTTTGGGGATTTCAGGCAGGCTTACACCATTGTTGACCGAATGGGATTGCGGGTTCTGCGCGATCCTTTCAGTGCCAAGCCTTTCGTATTGTTTTATACCACGAAGCGCACCGGAGGTGATGTGGCTAACTTTGAAGCCTTCGCTGTTCAAAAAACCGCCGCATAACCGGAGAACTAGTGGCGGCAATAAAAATCAAATCCCCTGGCCCCTTCGTAGAAGGGGGAATTTAGACCCCCTCTTTATCAAAGAGGGTTGGGGTGATTAACCTTATTATGCGGAGAAAATAATGAAAGATCTTAAAAACTCTATAGATGCGGTTAACTCCATTGACCCGGATGATTACACCGCAACTATTAACGGACTGGGCGTTGACTTTCAAGGCTTCGAGGGTTCTGCCGTTGTTTTCAGTGTGGGTACGGTTACAGATGGTACACATACCCCAACGATTGAGGAATCGGATGATAACTCTACCTGGGCGAATGTGGCTTCGGCCGATCAGGAGGGAGCATTGTCCGATTTAGCTTCAGATACCAATCAACGTGTGGGATATAAAGGCGCAAAACGTTATCTGCGTTCGGTATTGACTATTTCCGGAGCCACTATCGGAGCCCAGGCCGCTAGTCTGGTGTTGAGGGGAATGCCACATCGGGCGCCCGTTAACTAATCACTATCTTCCCCTTCCCCCATTTAAGGGGAAGGGGAATTCTTTTGGATATTATTCATGAAAATTAAAATGCTTAAAACCCGGCAAGGTTCTCTGGATGGAATCATCGTCAACACTTATGTCAGTGGTGAAACGGTGGATGTGCCGGATGAATTGGCGCGTGTTTTTATTGTGCACCGCTGGGCGAAGAAGGTCATTAAAACGAGTGTGAAAAACCAGAGCAAAGCTCCTGAAAATAAAACCATTCGGCGTGGAGCGTCTAGCCGCAGGGGCAATAACCCCTAAAGCCGAGAAGCCGATTGGCGTCAAAATAAGGACATTGCCAATTACCAGCGGAGGTTCTCTGCCCAATCGCCGAGGAGGCAAAAAGCAATAACTTTTGTTTGCTGGCAAAGAGTTATCTCGGATGCAGATATTCTTTTGACGGTTGTAAATACCATAATAGAAAAAATCTAGAGGCACCCTCATATGGCTTTAAAAATAAAAAATCCCCCAGGCTCGGAACCGGTTTCTCTTGTTGAGGCTAAAAACTATTTGCGTATTACTGATAACGATGATGATGCGCTGATAAGTTCACTGGTAACCGCTATTCGGCAAAAAGCCGAAACCTGGACCCGGCGTTCATTTATCACCCAAACATGGACTTTGTGGCTGGATTCAATCCCGGAAGGTGCAATGTTTTCTATTCCACTTCCACTTTTGCAGTCTGTAACTCATATTAAGTCCTATGACTCTGTCAATACGGTCAGCACGCTTGATCCTGACAAATATTTTGTAGATGGTGCATCCATTCCCGGTCGTATTGCCTTGAACGATGCATGGCCCACTGGTTTGCGGAGAATTAATTCTATCGAGATCGAGTTCGTGGCCGGTTTTGGCGATGCCTCCAGCGTTCCAGAAACGATCAAACAGGGCATTCTGCAATGGATCAAATTGTTGTTTGCCAATAAATCAAAACTGTACGAATCCGATGAATCCACGTCAGGACTTCTGGAGTTGAACCGCGTGCCCATTCCACCCACTGTAATGGTTCTTTGGGAACCTTATAGAGTTTTCAAAATTTAAACCGGTTCTCCTATGGCAATTTCAATTCAATTTGCTTCCTTTGAAAAGATAAGGACGCATATTCTAAGTTTGTCTCAAGGTATGAAAGAGGCAACACGTGAGACCGCCCGCACATTGATGCTCAACGCTGAACGGCTGGCAAAGGATAGGGTTCGATCCCCTTCTCGGAAACCCAATATGGGCAAGGGAAATTATTTCCGCTCAATCAAGTCTGAGTTTCAGGATGGAGGTTTTTCCGGCAAGCTGGAGAGCAACTCACCCATTGCAGGGATTATTGAATTTGGCAGTCGTCCGCATATCATTCGGGGTAATAAACTTTTGTTCTGGCCGGGGGCGAAACATCCGGTAAAAGAAGTCAAACACCCTGGCACTCCCGCATTCCGGGTGCTGGGTGACGCAACGGAAGAGGCGGCTGAAGACACCGGAAAGATTTTTGAGTCCGCCCTCAAACGAAAGTTTAATTAGAGGGACTAGTAATATTATAGGGAGATAATTAGTGACCGACTACACCGCTTTTGGCAATGCCATTAAAACCACCCTGCAAAATGATTCCTGGGTGGGCAATTCCGCCAACGTCAAGACCCTTGAAACTCATAAACGCGGATTTTCTATTCAGGATGAGAAAGACGCACGGTTTTTTTCTCCATCCGATCTTCCTGCCATTGCTGTGGTGCCCAACGCCGAAGGTAAACAACAGGAGCCAGGAGCCACCAACGAGATTCGTGAAACGGTTCCGGCCCAGGTGATTGCGGTGACGCGGTTGCGTGGTGCTCAATCCGGGTTGAACGTTCATCATTCTCTGGTGGCGAATATCGAGAGAGTTCTGGATAAACAAAAAAGCTCCAGTGCCGACCTGGGGATTGGTGGTTTCGTCCGCGAGGTCAGCACCACCGAGGAACAATTTAAAAAAGGCGAATATTATTATTTTATCTCCACCACAACGGCACAAATAGAATTGACCGTAAACTTTTAACGATTCATCAATAATTCAAATTATTAGAATCCTTATTGATTAATCATAACATCAATAGCAGGAGCAGTAGACTCTTGCGCCTTGAGGATATTTTATGACCACGAAACGTATCAATACAGGTTGGCGCGGATTTTCCATCGCTAAAGAAACCAGCTATGGGACGGCGGCAGGGCTCTCTACCGCTTTCAATTTTGAAGGTCCCATCACCGATGTCCAACCGAATGAAGTGCAAACTAATGAAAATGAGACTACCGGATTCAACGAACCTTCCATTCAGGAAATTCTCAACTGGAAACTGGATGGTTCTCATCAACAACGGGCCATGCCGCATAATCTGGCTTATTTTCTAACGTTGGTTATGGGAAAAGTCACCACCGACCAGCCGGATAATATCAATGACCCCACTGTATACCGGCATTTTATTGAACGCGACCTGACAAACACTGCTCTACCGTCAGTGACGATGGTGGAATATGACGGTATTGCTAATAAGCGATATTCCGGATTGTTCGGAAAATCTGTGAAGATAAGTGGGTCGCGCGGCGACTTTGTAAAGATTGAAACTCAATTTGGCGGTATGGGTAAAGAAGAACCCAATGCCGACTCCAAACCCACAGTGGTTGGGGAATCTTATTTAAGATATGGGGATGTTAATTTTACCCGAGGCGGCTCCCTTTCAGGCACTGTGGCCGGTGGCGACCTCGCGGTGGGCGGTTCGTCGACAACATTTAAAGCCGACTTGCAGTCCTTCGACTGGACTATGGATAACCAGGCGCAAACATTTTATGAAATGGGGGACAGCTCTGGTTATGTCACCCGGGCAGAACGCGGCGACCGGTTTCAGCAAAGCCTGTCAGCAGTTTTGGAAATGCAGGACGACAGTCATAAGTCCGGCTTGGTCAGCGGCACCGAATATGTGTTGCACATTCCTGTCACTGGGGCGGTGATACCGGGCGGAACGGGCTCGTTCAATTATTCCTGCGACATTATTTTCCCCAAGGTGGTTTACAAAGAAGCCAAAAAAGACCGGGATGGAGAGGTGGTGACAGTGAACGCCGAATTTCAGGTATTGGAAGATACAACCTATGGTTCGGTGATCGTCAAGACGATCAATGAGCAGACAGGATATCTAATTTAATAAGACTTTAATTAATGGAGGAAAGAATGGCAATCAATATAAATCCGGGAGTTACAAGAGTTGAAATTCCCTATTGCGGAGAATCTATTGTTCTGATGTTACGGGACTATACGACCGAGGAGTATTGCCAGTTTTTGAAAAACCGGTTTAAATTTGTCTCTCCCGGCAATGTCGATGATCACTCCTCACAGGCGCGTATTGAATTTATCGAAACCATTTTATTGGACATTAAAATTAAAACCAAAGAGGGGGAAGAAGAAGTCTTTTTTACCGATCCCGCAACAGGGGATGAAAAACCTTTGACTCCTTCGGTGCCAAACTGGAAAAAGTATGTTCAGGCTTCGTTCAAATGCGCGGCGGCGATGGTGTTTGAAGGAATGTCTGCGAGTCTGGAGCAAGCCACGTTAAAAAACTGATTGGCTACTTCCAGGATGATGTGCCGGGGCTGGAAGTAGGGCACCAGAAATTTCTTAAAAGGGTTCACGAGGAAACAGATAACCCTGAATGGAATATCGAAAACCACCCGGCACGAAAAATTCTCGCTCGTTACCCGCAAAACTTTGGCAATTGGGTGGCGTATCTGGAAAACTTGTTGCTGTTAAAAAAGGCTGGCTATCCTTTTGCAAAGAATGATCTGGATCTCACAGAATGGAAGGCAGTGGCAGTTCTGGAATCCTTACAAACTACTCGGCGCCATCGTGACGGTGGACCCAACTAGAAACCGGTCAGCTGTGGTGAAAAAAACCAAAATAGAAAACATCCCCCTGATAAGGGGGGGGGTGCAGTCATAAGGATGACGACGCTTAAAAATACTCAGCATCCAAATTAGTAAATTATTGCCCGTTACCTCCTCCTTGACGGGCGGCAAACCTCCTGACCTCTATCACCTAAAGGGTGATGGGGAAGGGGGGAGTTGTTCATTTTAAATAAATTTTTGCACTCAATGCAGGGAACGAGGGCCATGGGCATTACTCCAAATCGGACAGCTAAATTATAATATATTCAATGCTATAGAAATAAAAATTAAAAAAACAATGCATGCAAGTAGTTTGTTATTTTCTGTACACGGGAACCATGTGTTGCAATGCACACAGATAGCATGCCTTGTTTTGACTTTGCCTTTCCTGCAAAAGTCATCATCGTTGTCAATAAACCATTTCCAAATAGCCATATAACCAGCCCCGATAAAAATATCCGATTGGGAAAATTGTATAACAGAATTTAATTTTTTATTTTAAATATCTTTGGGAACGGGTTCCCCGCAGTTGGGGCAGGTTTCTGTTTTATACAATGAATATTTTATTTTGCATTTTAGACAGGAGGTAACCGGAAAACTTTTATCACCAGGGAAAAATATGGGAAATAATTTCATTAAACCTGTGGAATCTTTTAATTTTTGAAAATAGAACCATATTAAAAACAAATATGCCAAAGTCATTACTTCACTAAGGTTAACTGAAGACTCGGGCTTACCAACATTAAATAAATAATAAGCCAATAAAATTGGCAGAATCAATAAAAGATAGTCCCGTAAAAACCTTTTTTTATATGGAGTAGGGCTTGTGCAATGGGGGCATCTGTGGGCGTTTATTCCAACGTCTTCTCCACAAATTCTGCAAGGGGCCAGCATGATCCTTTTTGGGCTCAAGGTTCCACAATAAGGGCAAGCGGGGATGGTTTCCTCGACTTCTTTTCTGCAGGCAATACATTGGGTCAGGGCCATGGGCATTACTCCAAATCGGTTAACCGAATCATAGCATATTTGACTAATTGTTTTAAAGAAACACTCTTTCAGGAATTCAAAAATGGCTAATACAACCGTAACAACGCAGGTCGTGGTTCAATTTGATGACCAGTTTACCGATGCGGCAAAACAGGCAAATGAAAGTTATCTGAAATCTTTGGAAGAGGTTCGGACAAAAGCGGAAATTATTAATCAAAACTTGAATGAAGTGTCTGAGGAGTACTTTAACACTCTAAGAATGAACATAAATGATCTAAACGCCTTGGAATTTACTTTAGGCATTGGAAGCCTAACTGCAGTTCTTTCTACGTTAGCTGTCAACACATCAGTTTTACTTGCGAGTCTTGCATCGGTTGGGGTTGCTATGACAACAGTATATGGCACCTGGTTAGCTGGGGAAGTTTTGAATGAGTGGCGGGTGGGTGATAAGCCGGTCGATGAATATTTGGAAGGGGTTAAGGAATCACTGGAGCAAGTTGCCAACTCTGAACCTCTGGCGTTGCCGCCCATTCCGACGAGTTATAGTCAAATGTGGTGTATGGGAACATGATCAAGCGGCGTTCCTTTGACG
>JACNKA010000079.1 GCA_014382285.1 Nitrospinota bacterium
CTTTAGCTCTCTTATTAATGGTTCGCGTTTTGGTGTTTTCATATTGATGCTCAGAATAGCAAACAGGCATAAATAAAACAAACCATTACGTGAGAATTAGTGGTGGGTGGAATAAAAATTATTTTAAAGTACCTATTCAGGGTACTTGTCGGTGTATTAAGTTTGGGGTGTGGATGGACAAGAGGCGTTCAATACCTGCTATCCCTTTGATTTACAGTTGATTTTTCAAGCTAAATGAGTTTAAATCTATTCATCGCTGATAAACTGAATTGAGATTTTAAATAGCTGAGAGACTGATGGGTTTTCGACTGAAAATGAGATTTTTCCAGATTTTGCTTCTGCTTGCTGTCGCTTTTTATGGGACTTCGGTGGCACAGGCCGGCACCTCGCACGATCACCACGGAAAGACAGATGTGGCCTCCCCATTTGAACAACTCGATAATGGGAAACCGTTGCACTGTGTTTTGAATTTGCACGAGCATTTTCAGAACATCCCTTGTCCACATAAGGGGCAGGGCGGGATAAATGACCAAACTGAGTTCCGTCCCGATTGCGGAAGCCAACCGGGTTCTGCCAACTCTTCAAGCTCATCGTTTGCCAAGAATATATTCAAAAATGCAACACATTATGATCTCATGCCGGTGCAGCTTTCATCAGCGATAAAACTATCTTTTGTTCACAAAAACCAGCATCACCCCCGATTGATCGATCATCCTCCCCAATTTGCCTGAACACTTTTGACAGGCACAGTATTGCGCTCATTTCCTGAGCGTGGATTCCATTATGATGTTTGCCTGTCACGCCTAATCGAAATTCACCCATTATTGTCATTTCTGTAATTTAGGAGGCGTTTCATGTTCAAAGGCAAAATTGTTTTGTTTCTCAGTTTAATCTTGTTGCTTTGGGTGTCTGCAGCCCAGGCTTATATCGGGTTGTGTTGTGCCCATTGCGGCGGCAATATGCCGCTCAATCTTGTTGGCGGTGGCATTCCTGAACCCAAGGAGTTCCGCTTCAAGATCAGCCAGATGTTTATGGAAATGGGGCCGCTCCGCGATGGCACCGATGATGTTATTAGCTCGGAGATTATTGGAGTGGCAAATGGGACTACTTTCCCAGCCGTTCCTAATTCGATGCAACAGTATATGACCATGTTTGGCGCGGCATATTCGTTCACGGATGACTTTGCCCTGATGGCGATGACGAACTATACCCGTAATGAAATGCAGATGGAGGTTCATTCGTCCATTGGCGGAAGAAATTTCACCATGTCCTCAGACGGAGTGGGTGATTTCACACTGCTGGGCAAATACCGCGCATATGCCAACGACGATCTGGTTCCTACAGATCAGGTATCGGTTTTGTTTGGCTTATCTCTTCCGACAGGTGCTATTGAGAGAAAGTTTACCAATCATTCTGTAGCGGCACAGAACGGAACAATTCTGCCATACAAGATGCAATTGGGTAGCGGTACCGTGGACCCTATTATTGGCTTGACCTATCAGGGGTCGCACGATCCTTTCTGGTGGGGACTCAACACGCAGTTGGAAGCACACGTTTATGATAACAAGCAGGGCTATCATAGAGGTCAGGAGTTCCGTTATGATTTTTATGCAATGAAGCAGGTTCATGATAAGTGGGTGCTTCATGCCCAGTTGAATGGCCAATACGAAGGACGTTTCAGCGATGAGCCTTATAACGGTAGGATTTTGGGTGAAGGTCGTTCCGGTGCTGGAAATTTTTTGACCCCGTTGTTCGACCCGCACAATTACGGGGGGCATAAACTCAATATTTCGTTTGGTGCCCAGTTCCAGCCCATTCCATTGCATATCGTGGAAGTGACCGCGAGTGTGCCGATTTATCAGGACCTCAACGGACCGCAACTGCAGGATAACTGGATGCTTCAGTTCACTTACTACATGGAGGTTCCGACTAAGAACAGCAGACGTTATAAAGGATTCAGTCCACCTAAAGCGCTGGGCTTTTGATGATGCGACTTGGCGCTAAAGGACTTCCGGTAATCTTGCTATCACTATTTCTGGTGGCTTGCGCTGGGACGCAAACGATTCCGGAGCCGGAGAGTCCCGGTGCCAGGCTGTATCAGGAGCGGTGTACGCGGTGTCATGGGTTGCCGAGCCCTAAACGTCATACATCAGAGCAATGGGGCCATCTTTTGGTAATGATGGAAGATTTTATGCTGGAAAAAAATATTGACTTCCCAGTTCAGGAAAAAGAAATGATTCGCGACTATTTATATAGAAACGCAAAATGAGGAAATTATTATGAAACCAAAGCTTCTTTGGCTGATTTTGGTATTGATGCTGGTGCCTGCTACGGGCTATGCAGAACACTCCTCCTTCGAAAAAATGGGAGTGGTTCCACCAAAAACTTATCAGCCGGCACCCGATTTTGTGGCGAAGAACCTTGAGGGGGAAGATGTCAAGCTTTCAGACTTTAAAGGGAAAGTTATTTTGCTGAACTTCTGGGCCACGTGGTGTGGGGCGTGTTTAGAAGAAATGTCTTCCATGCAAAAACTTTACTCGACTCTTGGGGCCGATGGAGTAGAGGTTCTTGCTGTCTCCATTGACCGATGGAACGAGGACCGGATTCAAGAGTATGTGAAGAACAATAAATTGACCTTCCCAGTGCTTCTGGATCAGGAGCAGAAAGTCAGGAAGAAATATCATGTCATGGGTCTGCCGACCAGTTACCTGATTGATGGCGATGGTAAAATTCGAGGCTATGCATCGGGTGCCCGGGCCTGGAATAGTGCAGATTCGCAGAGTTTGTTTATGTCATTGAAAAGTGATGATTCCATTGATGCCCTGCCGCATGATGTCCTGCCTCAGATCGATCGTTTTTCTATGCGAAAAGACCAGGCTCATCATTGACCTCATGCCTCGATTAAGAACCTCATTTTTTTTTGCACCCATTTTTATGGGATTGCTACTAAGCTCCGCCTGGGGCCAATCCCTCAGTTCCGTCCTTTCAAAGCTGGACCAGAATTATTACTACCCTCAGAAACAGGGGTTAAAAAGCCTTTCCATTCGGGTGCAATGGGAACAATTGGATGTTGCTTCGGGTTCCGGTAAATTTCTGCGTAACCCTGATTTTAATTTTATCTGGAAGGCGGGTTCCCGTAATGGAGTGGGTAGCTTTGAGTTGGCAGAAGGACAGGAGCATCTTTCCGATGATCGAGTTCAGGAGTTGACTCAGCAGATCAGGCCGTTTAGTGAGCCAATTATTCCCCTTACGTTACAACAAAAATTTTCAAACTTTGCAGGCCAGATTCGTGCAAAGGGAAAAAACAAGTTCATCGTGAATCTGACTAAAACGGCCTCTGACCAAAACTATAAACTTCTGGTCGATGCCAGGGAATGGGTCATCAGAAAGTTACGCTTTCAACAATCTCGTTCGCCGCAAAATGTGGAGGGCGAGTTCCGCTATTTAAAGCTGGAGGGAAAATCAGCGGTCTCTGAAAGCCGTTCCCGTTTCAAGTTGGAGGGGCGGCAGTTTTCGGAGGACACACGTTATAGCTATAAAAAAGCTAAGGGAATTTGGTGGGTACACCGTATTGACCAGACTCTCAAGCAGGATGACCAAATTTTGCAGACCTATATTTTTAAACTTTCCGAAATTAATCCCGTTCTGTCCTCACATCAGTAAATACACCTTGTAGTTTTATAGGACGCTTAGTGGCAAGCCAGTTATATGCCTATTGAGTCTGTTTTGTAATTCCTTTATAATTAAGTGGTTAAACATTTTTTGAGGGATGGATATGTCGGGATTAAAAAGTGCTTGGGAATTGAGTCTGGAACGCTCTGATAAGCTGGCGCCGGAGCTGAAAAGTCAGAAAAAGCTGACTAAAAAACAAAAGCAGGAAATTGCCGAGATTCGAAAAGAATACACCGCAAAAATTGCAGACCGGGACTTGACCTCTCAGGACAAGATCCGCAAATTATCGGATCGGGTTCATCCTGAAGACATTGAAGCTCACAAAGTAGAACTTGAAGAACAGTTTCGATTTGATAAGAAAACTCTGGAAGAAGAAATGGAAAAAGAAGTGGAAGCTGTTCGTGACCGGAAAGATTAGTCCCGTTGCCTGCCTGATATCTGACCCCTGTTTTCCCCTATTATTCATGACATTTTTTAAGATGAAACCTGAATGAAAACCGCGATTAAACAAATTATTCATGATGCCCTGGAAAAAGCCCGGCAGGCAGGTGAACTGGAGCTTTCCTCGTTTCCTGAAATTGTGGTTGAAAAGCCCAAGGACGAAAAAATGGGAGACTTTTCAACCAATATTGCCATGACGCTGGCAAGGAGTGAGCGCAAGAGCCCGAAAGTGATTGCCGAAAGCGTTGCCCGCCATCTTGAAAATGGTGAACTGAGTCAGGCCGTAGTTGCCGGGCCGGGATTCATCAATATTAAAATGTCCCGGGAGTTTTTTCTGGAACGGTTGCGGAATGTCGTTACGCAGGGAGAAGATTTTGGCAAGTCTGATGCAGGGCAGGGCATAAAAATTTTGATCGAGTTTGTCAGTGCGAATCCCACAGGTCCCTTGCATGTCGGGCATGGCAGAGGGGCTGCTGTTGGGGATGCGCTGGCAAGGATTCTAAAAAAAGCCGGGTACGATTTGAGCAGCGAATACTACATCAATGATGTGGGGAACCAGATGAATTTTCTCGGTCGCTCCACCTGGTTGCGCTACCGTGAACTGATGGGTGAGGCGATTGAGTTTCCCGATAATCATTATCGAGGCGATTATATTAAAGGTATCGCCAGTGAAATCATTGATCAAAAAGGGGACGAATTTTTAAACAAGCCCGAAGAAGACTGTATTCCCTTTTTCAGGAAGTTCGCAAAAGATAATATTCTTAAAGGGATTGAAAAGGACCTTTCCGAATTTCGCGTGAGTTTTGATAACTGGTTCAGTGAAGAATCCCTTTATGAAGACAAGTCGGTAGAGAAGGCCGTTGACTGGTTGCGGAGCCAGGGCCATGTCTATGAAAAAGACGGGGCCGTATGGTTGAAGTCTTCTGCATTCGATGATGACAAGGATAGAGTCATTGTCAAACAAACAGGAGAACGGACCTATTTTTGTTCGGATATCGCCTATCATCAGAATAAGATCAAACGTGGATTTAAAAAAATCATCAACTTGATGGGTGCCGACCATCATGGCTATGTGCCCCGCATGGAGGCCGTTCTCGAGGCGATGGGTTATGACAAGAAAATCTTCAAGATTCTTCTGGTTCAGTTTGTCAGCCTTTTGCGGGCGGGCGAAAAAGTGTCGATGTCCACCCGGTCTGGTGAGTTTGAAACACTGGCAGATGTCGTGAGTGAAGTTGGGGTTGATGCGGCCCGTTATTTTTTCCTGATGCGCAGTTCCGACACACATCTGGATTTTGATCTGGAACTGGCTAAAAAGGAGACTCCGGATAATCCGGTTTTTTATATTCAATACGCCCATGCCCGTATTTGCAGTATCTTTCGTGCCGCCGAAGAAAAGGGCGTGCTCTATGACAGGTCGGTGGATCTTTCTCCGCTGAGGGATGACGAAGAATTCGCAATCATCCAGGCTATTCTTGCTTTTCCTGAGATTGTGGAAAAAAGTGCACGGGCTTTGGAGGTGCATCGAATTTCCCATTACCTGCTTGATCTGGTGTCCCGGTTTCATGGTTATTACAGCAGACATCGGGTCATATCAGATGATGAGTTGCTCACGCAAGCGCGGTTATTCCTGCTGGATGCTTTGAGAATCACCATTCGTAACGGTTTCGAGTTGATGGGGATATCGTCGCCGGAAAAAATGTGACCGGAGAAACCGGTGACGTTCGTGGGTGGCTAAAAACTCAACTCGGTTTAAAGAGGTTTCACACCCATAAATAATTTGTTTATGAGACTTTTCCTGGCAATAGTTTTTGTGATGGCTTCCGTGGCAGGGTTGCATTTTTCGGGAATCATCGGTGAGTTCCAGGAAAACTATTTTTCTCCTGAAAAAATGAGGGCCGTTAAACCTGACTCCATCCGCAATAAGGTTAAAGAGCCCATACCCAGCAAACCGGTTTATACCTTTTTTGAAACATTGAATGATTTGAGCATGACCCAATATGTGGACCTTCAAGGCAGATTGATGCCAGGCCCACTTGCATCTGGGAAAGCCATATTGTCTTCCGAAAAAATCGCGTCAACTTCTTTAACTCCATCGGTTGAAAAAAATGCGAAATTAGAACCTGCTGTAAAAACTGAAAGCAAACAGGAATTAAAAAGCGCAGCGAATGTACGGCCTCGTTATGCCGTTCAGGTGAGTTCTTTCCGAGATGAGGGGCGTGCGGGTGCCTTGAAAAGTCGCCTGCAGAAAAACGGGTTCGATGCGTTTTTAACGCAAACAGAAATTGCCAATAATGATGGAACATGGCACCGGGTTTTTCTGGGAAGGTATGCCGACGAACAAAAAGCACAGGAGGCGGCCAGTCTGGCCAGGGACAAGTATAAGCTGGATGCGGTAGTGGTACGAAATACTAACTAGTTGGATGATTCATAGCGAGATCAATTTTCCCGGGCTTTATAATTGCCACAAAGGTGGTCGTTGTCACAGAAGGCCTGTAACTCTTCAACGGGATCATCAATTCTTTCTCCGCCGTAAAAATTTTCTTTGCTGTCAAACCAGGTGTTGAAGCGATAGCCTTTGATATCATCGTGATAAAGTTTTCTTTTTTCATCTTTCCCGTTAAAATCAAAATCTAAACTGGCTTCTCCTTTTTCGGGAATGGTGATTGTGCCTTTTTGTTTTGCAATAAAGGGATGCCAGGCGATCACCTCATAGGTTCCGGGTGGAATGTTTTCGATGCTGAAGTTGCCATCTGCATCGGACACGGTGTAGTAGGGGTTTTGTAACAGATATGCATTTGTTTGAAGGAAAGGATGCAAATTGCATTTTATGATGTAATGCTCGGCGTCTTGACGTGCAAATACACTACGGACCTGACTGGATTTAGGCGGTACCGGGCGGTTACTGGTTTGATCTGAGTAAATATTGCGGACTTCATAAGTCGCGATCTCGTGCTGGATAGGGTCAGTATTTTCCACCATAATATTCTCGCCATTTTTTGCGCCAATTACGTATTTGCTGGCCCGGCAACGGTCGATGTGAAAGGTTTGCATCTTGGGCGAGAAGGGTTTGCCTTTTTCAACCTTCGCCAGATGGATGACTGTGTCTTTCAGTCCCCGGTTTTTTGAAACCGTAAAGTCGAACAGCAGACGGTGGCCTCTCCCATCCGATATCCTGGAGCAGAACTCCACATTTGGAGCATGGATCAGGTGAAAAGAGCGGACTCTGGGGACCGGGCCGGAAAGTGTTACTCGGCCTTTTAACGTTCCACCATCGTCTACGGAAACGACTGTGTAAGCGGATTCAATTTTGTCGAACAATTTTTTTGAAAGCTTGTTGTTCCTTTTGAATAAAGTTTCAACTTTTTGCAGGGCTTTCTCGCGTTTTCCCTGCAGGTTATATAAAACCCCCAGATCATATTCCGCTTTTACCATTCTGTGGTCCATGCTCAGGGCTTTTTCCAGTTCCTGAACGGCTTCATCCAGCAAGTTAACGCGAGCAAAAGAAACGCCCCGGTTATAACGCAGGCCGGGAGAATCGTACCCCAATTGTAATGCTTTTTCAAAAGAGAGCAGGGCCTCTTTGTGCATTTCGATTTGGCTGAAGGCAACGCCAAGATTCGCATGTATCAGGCTATCTTGTGGAGCGAGTTCAGCGGCTTTCCTGAATTCGGCTACGGCTTGATCCCATATTTTTTGCTGGCTCAGTTTCAGTGCATTTTGATAGTGAGTTTTTGCTTCCTTACTCGAAGCAGCAAAAGACGCAGGACAGGTTAATAACAGGGTCAAGACCATGAAGATCAGGCTGAATTTATTTGGCAATTTAATGGTTTTCACTTTGGTAATATATTTTAGAAGTTGAATTTTGTAATTTAACAATACTTGAGTAGAGTGTCAACTTCCGGTTTTAACGACCGGTGATCTCAAAATCAAAGCACTTGTTAGATACTCGCAAACGGGTAAAAATTCCATCGAGTTGCATTGCGGGTGTTCTTAAGTTCAGCATTTAAGGAGGGAGTGTGAAGTCCAGGCCGTTCATGGAGTCATTTGAAGCGCATTGGGGGGTTCCGGGAGGCATTGTCCAGACAATTGTCGGCTCTCAACTCCGAGGCAAGGGCTTGCCCTGTCCTCCACGAATTCGGCATGAACTGCATTTAGGCGAACAGAGCAGGGCCGTTCTATACGAAATTAAACGGAGAGATGAAACCATGCCTATTATCTTGTTGGCACATGGCATGGGAGGTTGTTCCGAGTCCGGTTATATAAAACGGATTTCCACCAAGCTCTGGATGCGGGGTTACGGGGTGTTCCTGATCAATCATTTGGGTTGTGGGCCGGGTATGGGGTTGAGTCCGCGTTTGTGGAATGGGGGCTCCAGCGATGATCTGGCAAAAATGATTGATTTTGTGATTCAGAAATATCCCGGCGCGATTCTGATGCCAATTGGTTTTTCTTTGAGCGGTAATGTTCTTTTAAAATATCTTGGGGAAGGTCGAAAGATTTCAGAAAATATTTCAGGAGCTCTGGCGGTAAACCCGCCTGTTGACTTAAGGGTTGCGAGTGCCATCATTTCGAATAAATGGAGTTGCGCCTTGTTCAACAGGTATTATATGAGATTGATTCGTAATCAGGCAGTTGCTCTGGCGCAACAGTTTCCGTCTGCCATGAGTCCGCTCAAAAATTTAAAAACCATCTGGGATTTCGATGTCAGTTATACCGCCCCCGCAGGTGGGTTCAAAGATGTCGATGATTATTATGACAGGTCGAGTTCCCAACATTATTTAAAGGGAATCAATATCCCCACTGCTATTTTGTCCGCCGAAGATGATCCTTTTGTTCCCGGTCATTTATTTGATCAGGCTGTGATGAGTGAGAAGGTGACGTTACATCAACCCAAAAAGGGTGGCCATATGGGATATATATCAAGACATGCTACCTCTCATGGTGACCGACGCTGGATGGACTATGCAGTGTTGCAATGGATACAGGAATCGCACGAAGCCGAGAGCTAATTATAATACAGGTTCTTCCATAATAGGGTTTGCTAATCCGAGTCATTAATAATATAAATTTTCTATGGAATTGT
This sequence comes from Nitrospinota bacterium, assembly GCA_014382285.1. Lineage (GTDB taxonomy): Bacteria > Nitrospinota > Nitrospinia > Nitrospinales > VA-1 > LS-NOB. The sequence continues at coordinate 9,197 of JACNKA010000079.1, forward strand.
TTCCAGATTATGAAATGCCAGTCGCGCCATTAGCCGACCGTTTGCGCCCTGAAAGCTGGGAAGGCTTTGCCGGTCAGGAACATTTGATCGGGGAGGGGCTGCCGCTGAGGGAACTGGTGGAGTCAGGTTCAATGTTGTCCTTCATTTTATGGGGGCCACCGGGTACGGGGAAAACCACCCTGGCGCGGATTGCGGCGCGGCTGACTGACAGCGAATTTCATGAGATCAGCGCGGTGAATGCCGGGGTCGCTGATATTCGCAAGGTCATTGAAAGTGCCCGTCAAGTCTGGAAGTCCCGTCAAAAGAGAACGGTATTATTCATCGATGAAATTCACCGGTTCAACAAGGCTCAGCAGGATGCTGTTTTGCCTCATATCGAGAATGGAACGGTTCGCCTGATTGGTAGCACTACGGAGAACCCTTCTTTTGAGGTGATTCCCGCGCTTCGATCGCGATGCCAGATTTTTCGTCTGGAAACTTTAGAGCGTGAACAAATCAGGGTTATCCTGAGCAGGGCTTTGCTGGATACGGAAAAGGGCCTGGGAGAGTTCGGCCTTGAAATTTCTCCAGAGGCGATGGATATGATGGTCAGTCATGCCAATGGGGATGCCCGCCGTGCTCTCAATGTGTTGGAGGCGGCACATGATGTGGTCGCCCAGCGAGACTCAAAGCAGGTTGATTTGAAAATCGTTGAGGGGATCATCCAACACGCTGCTACCCTCTACGATAAAAAAGGTACCGAGCATTACGATCACGCCTCGGCGTTCCAGAAAAGCCTGCGCGGTTCGGATGCCGATGCGGCGATATACTGGCTGGCAAAACTGATTGCTGGCGGGGAAGACCCGCGATTTATTGTTCGGCGACTGCTGGTCACGGCGGCCGAGGATGTCGGCAACGCTGACCCGCAAGCCTTTATACTGGTACAAGCTGTAGCGAATGCAGTGGAAAAACTGGGGTTTCCAGAAGCTCGCATTCCTCTTGCTCAGGCGGTTATCTATGTGGCTCAGGCCCCCAAGGATAACTCGGCGATTGTGGCCATCGATCAGGCTTTGGACGATATCCAGAACAAAGGGTTATCTTATCCTGTTCCTGACCATTTGAAAGATACGCATTATAAAGATGCTAAATCCAAATATGGGTTTGGCGTGGACTACAAATATCCGCATAGTTTCCCCGACTCTATAGTGGAACAGGAATATCTGCCAAAACCTTTAAAGGACCGAAAATATATACCCCGGAAAAAATGAATTGGTGGGCTGTCAACTTCGTGATATAGAAAACAGCCATGGTTTATGTTTAAGGATAAATGATGAACGAGAATTGCAGATTTGAAAATGTTGACGAGATTTTTGCAGGTCGCTTGCGCGGCAATCAACTGATGCTCAGTGGTAAAGGACTTAGTGCAGAAGAGGCACAGCTATTATGGCAGGCCCCCAGAATGCAGGAAATTAGTTGGCTGGATTTGGATGATAACAATCTGGGCGACCAGGGGGTTCAGGAACTGGTTGAATGCGCATTTTTGGAAAATGTTCAGTATTTGAACCTCAATCAGAACAGCGTCAGCGATGAAGGTTTGAAGGCTCTCGCCAGCGCCAAACATCTTGGAAAACTTAAGCGCTTGCACCTGAAGGAAAACTTGATAAACGGAGAAGGTCTCATTTTTTTGTTCAATTCCGAAACGCTGGTTAATCTTGCTACCTTCCAAGTCCATGAGGGCTGGACCTGCAAAAAAAGGGAAGGGTGGCGTTACAAGCCACAGACCTGAACCATGCCTCTTTCTTCCAGACAACTACATATTCATGTCTCAGCGCAAGATCGGCCCGGAATCCTGGCTGAAACTCTGACTTTCATTGTTCAGGCCGGTTGCAATGTGGTGGACATCAAACAATTCGTTTTCAACGGATTGCTGAATCTTTCCATCCTGCTTGACGATTGCGATCCTAGCCGTGTTCTACCTCTCCGTGAAGCACTATCTGTCTATGCGGAGAAAATGGATTTTAAAGCCACCATCTATCCTTGGGAAATGGCGACCAGGCCGGATGCTCCCTACGCTCATCGTTCGGTGGTGACTCTGCTTTGTGGTGCCATGCCATCTGTCGGTTTTCAGGAAATCACCCAAATTTTTGCCGAACTTGACATTAACATCCTGCGTATTGAACAATTGGATTCGGGAGATGTTCATGTATTGGAGTTTGTCATCGGAACCCGCAAGGCCCACTCATCGGAGGAGGTATTGAACGCTCTGGTGAAGTTCAAGGAAAATTACGGGGTCGATATCGCCGTGCAGGAGGAGACTTATTTCAGGCGCAATAAAAGATTGATTGTGCTCGATGCCGATATGACTTTCCTGCAATGTGAAGTCATTGATGAGTTGGGAAAGTTGGCTGGGGTGGGGGAGGAAATGTCGAGAATCACCCATCAGGCCATGAGTGGGGAAATCGACTTCGAATCAGCCCTGCGGAAAAGAGTGGGACTACTTAAAGGCCTGTCTGTGGAAAGCTTGCACCAGTTATCTAATTCCCTACCGCTGACACCGGGGGCGGAATCCCTGGTCAAGATCTTGAAGCACTTGGGGTACAAAATTGCTCTGGTCAGCGGTGGATTTCAGTTTTTTATCGATAAGATTTGCGATACCTATGGTTTGGATTATGGTATTGCCAACCAGTTGAAGATAGAAAGTGGCAAAGTCTCAGGTGAACTGGAGGGGCCGATTATTGATGCGGAGGGCAAGGAAAGGTCATTGGTTTTTCTGGCGGAAAAGGAAGGGTTCTCCCTGCGTCAGGTGGTTGCAGTTGGAGATGGGGCCAACGATATCAAGATGCTGGCGCGAGCTGGATTGGGCATCGCCTTCAACGCCAAGCCCATTGTGCAACGCCAGGCACAGGCCAGCATTAATCATTCGGATTTAAGATTAATCCTTTATTTTTTAGGTATTAGCGGTGGGGATCTTCAGGAGTTAGATGAGCTTGTTGGTGGCGGATGAGCTCAGTATTGGTCTTCAGGTTGAGGGGAAACCGTTAATTAATTTAAGCAGGGGTTTTAGCTTTATAGACCAGATCTCTGACGGAGAGAATTCCCGCGATTTCATCATTTTTTGTCACCGCTAGATGGCAAATCTTGTATTCCTGCATCAGACCCCCTGCCTCGGAGATTGGCGCATCCTGATCAATAGATAAAATGGACTCCTCCATAATTGCGGAGATTGGAGTGGTCTTTGGGTCCAGGCCTTCACAGACCAGTTTGTTCACCAAGTCTCGCTCTGCCAGAATACCGACATAGCCTTGACAACCTTTGACCAGCAGAGACCCAATTTTTTTTTCCTTCATCAATTGAGCGGCTTCTTGAGCTGTAGCTTCCGAATAGATGCTGATGATCGGTGTGGTCATTTGCGAACGGATGGTATCCATCAAATTATCTCCAAATATTTAGGGATATTTCTTTGGATATACTATTATAATTCTCATTACTTGTAAATCAAATAGCATGGTTTGGCTCGAACATTTTTTGCTATTTTATTCAGGATCCCAGTAGTATAGCGCTTTTTAGGGTCTAGTTCCTCGCTGGATCATAGGTGGCAAAGAGGCCGCCAGTTTTCAATGACTGCGTAGTAGTAAAACCACGGGCATTTAAATGACCGCTCTTAATCTATAAGCACCATGCCAATGGCATGGGTTGGGGTGCAGGGGGTCTGTTGGCCGAGATCATCCCAGCCGTTATTTTGGATGGTTTCCTTCACATCAATGCCACAAGCCTGCAGGGTTGGCCTGGCTTTTTCGGGATATTGACAATTTGTAGCAATGGTGCAGGGATCACATAGGTCGCAAGGCTGAGCGGATAAAGCGAAAGCTTTGCTAAACCCTTTCTCTTTTAAAATTTTTTCAAGTTGGACAACTATTTCCCTTACATTTGTTTCCGGGCTGGCATTGATGAGAAGGGCATTATCGTATTCCACAAGAACTTCTGACATTTCTTCGACATCGGGAGTGTAGGGGGGGCAGGTAAGAAGTGATCCATAATGAGTGCAGCCATACTGGCATTGCAATTTCATCCAATGAGCCATGGATATTGTTTTCGTTAAGATCACTTTTGCTTTGGTACAGCCTAAGTGGATTGCTTCCTGAATCAACTCCTGATTCGAGCGAATGTTTTTTGGCAGGGCTTTTATATTTTCAGAGGGCATGAGTTTTCCCTTACAGCAGTTTCTTTGTTATCTTTGTACCGCCATTATTTAGTGGATGTGGCTGAGGGTCAAGAACATACTTCATGGAGTTGTCACGATAAATTTTGGGGAAGCAACTGTCCTCTGATTTATTATTTTAAATGTTGATTATTAAAGGCTTATCGTTTTTAATAGATTCAGGTCAGGCTCTCATATTTTACGGACTGCAATACAGCAACAATGGGTGAGAAATGAAATTTTCCTTTAAAGCGATTGCTTTTGATTGGGCGCACACTCTGGTGGATTTAGGCGAGGAGGGTGACCGGCTCCCCCTGGAAAAAGTTTTTGCCTGCCTTCAGGAAAAACAAATTGCTTTACCTGAATTTGAAGTCTGCTTGGGAAAATCGCGGGAACTGTTTAGAGCGATGATCGAGCAATCCCGAACGACTCATCGCGAGGCTCGTTACGAGGAAGTTTTACAATATCTGCTTTTCTATTTCAAAATCCCCTGGAGAGGAAAGGTTTCGCTACAGGAACTTTTGCAGGTTTATTACAAGGAAGTCTATCGAGAAAGGGAGATCTTCCCCGAGGTGAATGCTGTTCTTCAGCAATTGAGTCAATGGGGTGTGTGCATGGGAATTATTTCCAACACCACCAATCCGGTTTTTATGAAGGAGCTGGAGCTGGAAGAATCAGGTTTGAAGAAATATTTTGATTTCACCATTTATTCCTCTGACGTACCTTTTCGCAAACCGCATCCCTCCATTTTTCAACTTGCGATCAGTCATTTTCAATTAGAACCCTGCGAGATTCTTTTTGTGGGAGATAGCCTTTCAATGGATATTTTGGGCGCTCAAGGAGTGGGAATGCAGACCGCGTGGGTAAACCGCAAAAAGGAACAGACCGATATCGTCCCCGATTATGAGTTGGCTTCTCTGGAAGATTTGTTACGGATTCATTGGGTTGAGGCATGAGTCACAAGTTTTTTGTTCCTGCAGAACAAATTGTCAGCAACAGGGTGACACTTACCGGATCGGATGTCTCGCATATCAGAACTGTGTTGAGATTGAAGGCGGGAGCATGTATTCAGGTCATCGGTGGTTCGGATAAATTGCACACCGTTCGACTGGTTGAGGTTGAAGCGAAAGAGGTTCTGGGCGAAATCATTGCTTCTGAAGAGTTCGATGTGGAATCTCCCTTAGCGGTTCATTTGGGGTTGGCATTGACCAAAGGCAACAAGTTTGATGCGACTTTAAGAAAGTCCGTGGAACTGGGAGTACGTTCTGTCACGCCTTTGATCACCGATCGATGTGTGGTAAAAACACATCGAAAGAAAACCGAGCGCTGGAAGAAAATTGCGCTGGAAAGTTCAAAACAATGCGGGCGCACCCAAGTCCCTCTGGTGACGGAAGATATTGAAACCCTGGAAATATTTTGTCGCAATAATGATGATCTAGACCTTAAACTGGTCTTTTGGGAAATGGAGAGTAACAGTTCCCTTAAAAATTTACAGCTGGATCAGGCACCCCGTTCTGTTGCGGTCTTAATTGGACCGGAGGGGGGGTTTAGTTCGGTTGAAATCGAGAAGACTCGGGAACACGGTTTTCAGACGGTGAGTCTGGGCCCTCGTATTCTCAGAGCGGAAACGGCTCCTGTGGTGGCATTAGCTCTTTTGCAGTCACTTTGGGGAGACTTGTGAAAAATTAAGTTCAGCAGTGAAAACTTGTTATTATTGAGTTGAGTCCATATTGAAAACCTTGAATCTATGATCCGACCATGAGCTATCAATGCAAGCTTGATATTTTTGAAGGTCCTTTAGACCTGCTTCTTCATTTAATTAAAGAGCAAAAGATGGATATCTGTGATATCCCCATTGCTCAAATTACCCGACAGTACATGGAATATTTGGGGATGATGCAGGAGTTGAACCTTGAACTGGTTGGGGAGTATTTGGTCATGGCCGCTGAGTTGACGCGTATTAAATCAAAAATTTTACTGCCCGCTCCAGAAACGGATGAAGAGTTTGATGCGGGAGGCGGAGAAGACCCGCGCGCAGAATTGATGCGAAGGCTGAAAGAGTACCAGCGCTATCGGGACGCGGCATTTGAGTTGAGAATGAAAGAACATGATCGGCAACAGGTTTTTGTGCGTGGTGGACAGATTGAAATTGATGACAGCTCAGAAGAGAAGGGACTGGTGGATGCATCGGTTTTCGATTTGCTTAAAGCTTACCAGAAGATACTGGATACCAAGTCGTTTGAGAAAGATTATGAAATTGAAATCACCGAAATGTCGGTCACGGATCAGATTCAGCACATTATGGAAATTCTCAACGCCTCAGAAAGCGTTACGTTTGAATCGCTGTTTACGGTGTTAAATACCAAGCAGGAGGTTGTTGTGACGTTTCTTGCTATTCTGGAATTGATGCGTCTTAAATTATTGCGCGTTCAACAGACCCGCCACTTTGAAACGATCCGAATTTATAAAGCCGCAGATCAGGAAACTCAAGACGCCATTTTGCAAGAGTATAACCACAGCATGGGTTCTGAATCCTCAGAATCCTGAAGTGTAGCTTTATTTTTTTTTGAGGTTAAAAACACCGTCCCAGTTTTCTGCGGGAGGCTCAAGGATAAAGCTTTCGCATCGTTCCCGGTAGATTCTTGAGGGGCCATCTTCTGGTCGGGTCTTTAACGCTTCTTCAAAATGCTTTTTGGCTTCTGCCCATTCACGATTCCTATAACTTTTTAAGCCCTCGTAATAAAGCGGTAATACCTTTTTGACAGGCTCTTCGATTTCTCCCCGCTTTCCTAACAGCTCATATATTTTTATGGGAGTCGACCGACCGACCACCCTTAGAACATCCAATTCCCGTACCTCGATGAACTCTTTGGCTTCCTGATAAGTGAACTCGCTGATCAGGGAATAGGTTCCATATTGCTTGTTGGCTCCTTCCAGACGAGCGCACAGGTTAACCGAGTCTCCGTTCATTCCATACATCATTCGGGTATTGGAGCCCATGTTTCCGATAACCATTTGCCCGGTGTTGATGCCTACACGCATTAACAATTCTGGTTTGCCTTCCTCCTTGAATCTCACACGCAGGTCTTTGAGCCTATTCTGCATATCTATGCATACCCAGCAGGCTCGTTTTGCATGATCTTCGAAATAAACCGGAGCGCCAAAAAAGGCTTTGATCGCATCGCCATCATAGCGGTCCAGGGTGCCATCGTATTGCAAGAGAATATCCGTCATTTCGGTGAGGTAGGTGTTCAAAAGGTCAACCAGTTCTGTCGGGCCAAGTTGTTCTGAGAAGGTAGCGAACCCTTCCAGGTCTGTGAAGAAAGCGGTGAGCTCCTTCTGCTCCCCACCCAGCTTCAACCTTGAGGGATCGTTGAGCAGTACTTTTACAACCCTGGGTGAGAGGTATTGACTGAAAACTTTTTTGATGAACTGTTTTTGTTTCCCTTCTTCTACGAAACGGCTGATCATGATTGTCGACGCAATGGCGGTGTTTTCAAAAATTGGATACACATCTGTCAACCAGATCCCTTCGTTAAGAAAGAACCAGTGGCATAAGAAATACATGGAAGCAGTGCTGACGACCCAGAACAACAACGCCTGAGAGGGCTGGATGCGGGAATAAATGACAATCAATAATATTCCAGCCGCGAATATATAAACCAACTCTAAAACAAGTTTCCAGGAAGGCTGGGAGAGAGAATTATTCCTTAGAATGTTATCAATGATACTGGCATGAATTTCTATTCCCGGTAGCTTGGGATCAAAGGAAGTGACCCTGATGTCTTCCAGCGCCGTAGCGGTAGCTCCAACCAGAATTATCTTGTCTTTTATTATGTTTTTTAAACCCAAACTTTTTGAGTCATCCAGCAGGTCACTGAGGGAAAAACCTGGAAAGATTCCTCTAGGCCCCAGGAAATTGATTTCAAGTTCTCCTTTAGCGTTGGTTGGAATGGTTAAGGTAGTTTCGCTATCTAATATTACTTCTTCCATGCCAGACTCACCGACTCGAAAAAGAAGCGTTCCCTCTAGATACTGCTCCAGGATTCTCAGGGAAAGGGGAGGGAAGTAATAATCTTTTTTAGAAACAGAATCGTGGTATTTGACAAGCAGGGGCAAGCGTCTTATTGACCCATCATTTTCAATGTTGAAAGTGATAAAGCCCGAGCTCCTTGCACTTCTGGAAAATGTTGTGATGTTCGATTCCACCGCATAAGCACTTGGGAAGGGCAGACGGGATAAATCCAGATCGTTCTGCGATTTCAAAAACCCCCTGAATTGAGATGATTTTATATCTTCAAAATACTGGTTTCGAAGCTCAGGTGTGAGGTGATGCAGTTCTTCATCTGAAAAATGAAAAAAATAACCGAGTACCACCCGGGGGGCTTTGGACAAAACTTTTGCGAACTCTGCATCAGGACTGGACTCTCTGAGGAGCTTTTCCATGAATTCTAGAGCCGATGCATTTTCGGGCGAGGCATCAGGGATTAAGTGGCTTAATTGCTCAAGTGATTCCTGATGAGGATTGGATTGAGGCGAAGAAAAAATAACGTCAAAACCAATAGCGCGGGCTTCGAAATCCAAAAGTTTTTGTGTCAGTTTTGCCATGGTTTGTCTTGGCCAGGGCCAGCGCCCTAATTTATCGATACTTTTTTCATCTATTTTTGCAATCAGGACTTCGGGGCCGGGAGCAATAGGCCCTCTTAAACGGAAGTGGGAATTTTGGGAGAGGTTTTCAAGGTTCTGTACCCATGGCGGAGAATAGGCGTAGGCGAGCAACGTTAAAAGGGTGATACCTAAACCCATTAACCAATGCGAATATTTTTTCAAGTTTTCGCGCAATTAGATATTGAGCCTCTTTAAAGTAATATTCAAAACCTTCCTGATTCTAGAACCGTATTGAGTGGCTCAATAGGGAATTAGAATCATCTCACTTTATTTTAGTCATCCCAGCTTGTCAAATTAGCAAAAGGTGTTGAGATGGTGGATGGACAATATCCAATCTGTTGGGTTTTTCAAAACGGAGGAGCCTGGATGCTCGCTTTTTGGGCAGGCCAAATCAAATGAACTATTTCTCGCGCAGGGAGAGGTTTGCTGAACAGGTAGCCCTGGAATTGGTCGCATCCCAGGCTTTTAAGTAAATTGAGTTGCTCCCTGGTTTCCACTCCTTCTGCAATGGTCTGAAATCCCATTTTCTGCGAAATGGCAATGATTCCCTGAATGATGGCTATATTGCTACTGTCTGTACAGCCACTAATGAAAGATTGATCGATTTTTAAGGTATTGATGGGAAGCTTTGTAAGATAACCCAGGGAGGTGTAACCTGAACCAAAATCGTCAACAGAAATATGAATTCCTAATTCCCTGAATTGCTTCAGGGCCTCAATTGCCTCTTTTATATTGGACATAATCGCGGTCTCTGTGACTTCGATTTCCAGATATTTGGCATCAATTCCCTCAGACTTTATAATGCTGTTAATTTTTTCAACCAGGTTGGGCTGGTCAAATTGCCTGCCGGAAAGGTTGACACCTATTTTTACAGCACTGTCATATTTTTGCTGCCATTCTCTTATCTGGCGGCATGCTTCGATAAAAGTCCACTCCCCGATTTTATTAATAATCTGGCTCTCCTCGGCGATGGGTATGAACACTGCGGGAGAAATTTCTTTCCCATCAGGATGGTTCCAGCGGATAAGAGCTTCCAATCCTTCGATTTCTCCGGTTCTCATGCTGACCTTGGGTTGATAATGCAATTCGAATTCTTTATTTTTGAGTGCTTTTCTTAAATCCTGTTCCAGCGTCAATCGTGACATGATTTTGTCATGCATTGAAGATTCATATAGACGGTAAGCATTACCCCCGGATTCCTTGGCTTGATACATTGCGATACTCGAATTCTTAAAGAGTGTTTCAATATCTTTGCCATCTTGAGGGAATATCGCTACCCCAACGCTGAAGGTGGAATGAAACTGCTTCCCCTTTAACTCCAACGGCTGGTCCATAATGTCAAGGACCCGTTGTGCCAGTTTCGCCACAAAGTTTTCATTTTTTAAAGCGGGGAAAAGAATGATAAACTCATCTCCTCCCAGACGCCCGAATGTGTCTTCTTTGCGCAGAGGTTTCTCAAACCGGTTGGCTACCTGAACTAAAAACTGGTCTCCCGCTTCATGACCCAGGCTATCATTAACGTTCTTAAAATTATCCAAGCCCATGAATAATATAGCTACCTTAGTGTTCGTTCTCGTGGCTTGGGCCAACATGATGTTGAGCCGATCCTTGATCAAATTGCGGTTAGGTAGTTCAGTTAAGGAGTCGTAAAATGCCAAGTGTTTAATATGGTTCTCCATGGCTTTTCTATCCGATATATCCTCGACAATGGCATAAATCAATGGGGGGTCCTCTATTTCAGAATATTGAATACGCACCTCTACTGGAAAGTTCGAACCGTCCTTCCTTTTATGCTGATTTTCAAACGATACCTGAGCCTGCTTTTTTTTGACCAGGTTTTGGAGTTTTTCACTCAACTCACCCTGGGACAAATCCTGGAAAGTTTCATTAAAAGTAGTGTTGCTTAATTCTTCCCGGGTGTAGCCCAGATTTTGGGAGGACTTGAGGTTAGCCTGTATGATTTGATACGTATCCGGGTTCAGGATGAAAATTTCATTGACGGTGTCGTCCAAAAGGAGAGAGAACCTCTGGTTTAATTTTATCTGGTTTTTTAATTCGAGATTGTCAGAATTAATATTTTTTAAATCCTCTTTCCATCGACTCGTGAGGGTCTGAAATAGTGGCAAAAATGCCATTGGATTCGTGGATAAAAAACTCAAAAAATATTCTTTGCGAATTTCAATTGCTTGAACATCGGTAGTGGCTCTTGCTGACGCGGATCGTATTTGGTTTCCCAGTAGAGCCATCTCACCTATGTATTCGCCGGAGGTTCTATTGGCAATCACGCGATTTTCCTTGAACACCTCAAGGCTTCCAGACGTGATGATGTACATGGCTTCCCCGATATCTCCCTCCTTGAATAGAAATGCTTTTTGGGGCAGGAATTCTTCCTTGCAGTTGGTGGCGAGAGTGTCCAATCCAGGTAAGTTTTTTAGAAAGTCGACCTTCTCTAGAAACTCTAGTGTGGTCTTGTTGTTCAAAAATCACCTCTATTACAAATATAATTGAATGATTGATTATAGACCTAGAGATAAATTTTGGGAAGCCAAATATTTAAGAGACTTTTTTCGTTTGTTTTAAGACGTATCAAAATTTATATATTTGTTCTTCCTTGAGATAAAGAAGGGCCGGTTGGTGAAAAAATGAATTTTCGTTTGGATGAATTGTTGTTGGTGAGATAAGAGAATTGCTATCACTTTTAAAACCATTATAAATAAGGAATATTTTCCTTGGGAAATGGATCGGACCCAATAGATAGATTGACTAAATACAAGGAGAAAACAAACTGTTTTCAATTAAGGTTGTAATGTTTTTGCTACAAAATCTGGTGGGTATTGGTAGCCTTATCTAGATAATGTAGGTGAATGCAACGGTTATCCCTTTTGGGATAAGGGCTCCCCTTTTTAGGCCCCCCCCGATTATGGGGATTCCATCTGGAGATATATCCCATATACTTAAAGCATAAACTATAAAAGATACTCAATTGCGTGGGAAATTCCGACGTGGACTATGCTGAGGCACTGACTATGAATGAGGCTGAAAAACTGGAACAGTTGAAGTGTGTTGATTTTCTCAGTTTCTTTGCTGAAGAGACTCTGATGAAACTGGCTCGTTCTTGTGAAGTCCTTACGCTATCATCAGGTCAACTGCTCTTTAATGAGGGGGATGAGTCCGATGCGATGTACATCATCCTGTCAGGGGAACTGCTGGTTTATAAAAAAGACGAAGTGATTGCCCGCAGGGGGGCCGGTCATTACATTGGAGAAATGGGACTGATAGAATCCAAGCCTCGTTCGGCATCCATTCGGGCCGAAGCAGAAACGCAACTGCTTGAGATCACCGAAAAAAAATTCTATGAAGAATTTTCCCACAATTCTGGATCATTGCTGGCCCTTTTGAAAACCCTCTCAGAAAGAACCCGGACAGATATGGATGTGCTGGAAGGCGTCCATGCTAAATTAAAAAAAGAACAGGAACACTCTGAACACTTAACCCAAGTGCTGGATGATACAACCAATGAAATCTATATTATCGATGCTGATAGTTATAAAGTTTTACAGGCCAATTCCGTAGCCACCCGAAACCTGGGTTATAGCAAAGATCATGTATATAAAAAAGCCTTATACGATTTTTGGGAAGATCAGTCTCGTTTGGAGTTTGATGTGCTTGCGGAACCGCTTCGAGCCGGCAGAAAACTGGTTCAGCTTTTTGAAGCTCTGCAAATGAGAAAAGACGGCACGGTTTACCCGGTTCAGGTGAAATTAAAGGGGATTCAGGTTGGCAAAAAAAATGCTTTGTTGGCAGTTGTCCGGGATTTGACGGCGTATCGGCATCTGGAATCAAAAATCAAGCGCATGGCATTTTTTGACTCCCTGACGGGTCTGCCTAACCGCAACATGATTAATGACCGCCTCGTTTTGGCGCTTGCACATGCTGACCGTAAAGATGAAAAATTTGCGGTGTTATTCCTGGACATAGATGATTTTAAATCCGTAAACGACACTTTGGGACATTCTATTGGAGATGAGTTGTTAAAAGAGGTGGCTAAACGTTTAAAAGGATTGTTACGCGGCGAGGACACGGTGGCAAGGATAGGTGGAGATGAGTTTGTGATCCTTTTAACGGGGTTGAAGGATGCTAGTTACTCCACCCGCCTGGCAGAACGTATTATTCTGGCTCTCAAGCCTGCATTTAAAATTGATAAGCACGAAATTTATTCAAGCTTCAGCATAGGTATCGCGCTTTATCCAACCGATGCCAAGGATGCTGAAAGCCTGTTCAAAAGTGCGGACTCGGCGATGTATCAAGCTAAGAAACAGGGAAAGAACTCTTACTTTATTCATGATCCGAAAATGCTGTCTGTAGCTCAAAGCCGGTTAAACCTTAAGACTCTTTTGGCGCGAACACTGGAAGATGAGAACTTTCTATTGAACTATCAGCCAAAAGTAGACCTTAAAACAGGAGAAAATAAAAGGCTTGAAGTTTTTTTGAGGATGAATGACCCGGAAGGAGGAATGTTGTTTCCTGCCGAATTTCTTCCTCTGGCCGAGGAGAGTGGTTTGCTGGTTTCAATTGGGGACTGGGTTTTGCAGGCTGTCTGTAAACAAATGACAGCTTGGAGACAGGAAGGGATACCCTTGTTGCCCGTTTCCATAAACCTTAGCGAAGTGCAGTTGCTTCAGGAAAAGCTGGTGGACAACATTGCGGGCACTATAAATAAGTTGGCGTTGGAACCGGATTTGTTTGAATTTGAAATTTCTGAATTGTCTTTACTGCAAACTTCTGGACAGACGTATAAAAACTTAATGGAGCTTCACGGGTTTGGCTCAAAGTTGGCTTTGGATAATTTTGGCTTGGTGTCTTCGTTGAATAATCTGGCCCGCGTTCCCATAAGCACATTAAATATTGACTCCAAGCTTGTCCAGGGATTCTCTTCCGGGACTAACGCCACAGTCGCCAACACGATTATATGTATTGGAAAAAATTTACAGATGAAAACGGTTGCCAAAGGCGTTGAGACGAATGAACAAAAGGAGTTTTTGCAGAATAGCGGCTGTGATTGGGCTCAAGGCTATCTGTTTGGTAAGCCCTGCTCCCCGGATGAGTTGAAGTCTTTTTTGATTTAGACAATACGTCGCATTTTGTGGCTATACAGTAAAGCAAAGATGAACTTAAGTATTTTAGATAATCAAGATATGGAAAAATTAATCAGATTACTCATTGAAGAGGCGACTTTATAATGAAAGCTTTGAAAGGAGTTACTAATATGAGAAAAGTTACCAGGTCTCGTCCAATCAGGTTGGGAGGTGTCTGTCTGATGCTTATCTTAATAGCTGTGGTTCTTATTTCAGCCAGCCCGGATAATGCACAGGTCAGCAAGGCTGAATTTATAGCGATGGTTTCTCAAAATCAACCTGATCACCCTCTTCTTCCGAAAAATCATGCGGAGCTGTCTCAGGAAGAACTGTATGATAAAACCTCCAGGATTTTAAAGATTCGAGGGTTTAAAGTCCTGAGTGACAGGGATGGAAATGAGGCGATGACCGATCAGGAGTTTGTCCGGGTTACCTACGCTCTGTCCGGCCAACCTCCGGGTAAACACCTGTTTGAGCAGAAACAGTTTTTGAAGCAGGAGGGAATTGTCAAATCAGCTGATATTGGAATCACTACCGGCGTTGAAGGGAAAATTCTTCAGACCCATCAGGGGGAGAAGAACTCAAACGATGTCAAGCTGGCTTCTCCGGTCTTCATGAATGACCATATTAAGACCAAACCTGAATCAAAAGCCACTTTCACTTTCGATGATAAAAGTTCATTGACCCTGGGAGAAAATGCTTCGGTTAATATAAAAAAGCATATTTACGATCCCGAAAAGGATCTGCGGAAAACCGTGGTCAATGTGGCTTTGGGAACCGTGCGGTTTGTGGTGACCAAAGGTAAAGCGAAAGGGTCGGCCTTCGAGGTGGTGACGCCCACTGCTGTGGCAGGAGTAAGGGGAACGGAGTTTGTTGTGACCGTCCATCCGAACGGCAAGACTTCTTTCATCAATATTGAAGGTAGCATCGATACTGCTCCGCTACTACCAAACGGAAAGCGGGGGCCGCAGAAGATACTCACCAAAGGGAAAATGTTGGGGATTACGAAAAATGGAGTTGTATCCGACATTCAGACCCTTCCACCGCTTCTGGTTGACTTAGCGGCGGCTGATGCGCTTCCTCCGGGATTGTTGGCGATGGCCAAAAATGGAACCTTTCCCCCGGGCCTCTTGAAAAAGGCTGAAGCTGGTGAGTTGCCTAAGGGTCTGATGAAGCAGGCTGATAAACAAAGAGGGCTACCGGCAAACAGAGGACGCACCACCATAACAATGACAAAAGTTAAGGCTCAAGGTACTGCCAGAGGCCCATTTTTTGCGAAAGCTAAAGATAGGGTAGCAAAAGCTGGCGGAACCAGAGGTCGTGGTGCTGGTCCTTCAATAACTGGCGGCAAAGGATCGAAAGGGCTCAAAGGGCTTGGAGGAGTAAATAACCTCAGGGCTAAAGTAGGTGGCAACACAGGAAAAGGACTTGGAGGAATCGGGCGACCTGGTGTCGGACAAACGGGTAAACCTGATCTTGGCTTGCCCAAAATAGCTAGAAGTGGTCCGCCTGCTGGTCCGCCTGCTGGTGGTGGAAAACCATAACTCTTTATGGCTCCACCGTGTATTAATCCACTGAATCTATTGGTATTTCGGTGATAAGTTGAGTATAATTTGGCATACACCTCATTATGGATGCTATGCCGAAGCGCTTGTTTTTGACTTTACCCCTACTGTTCCTGTGCCTGAATATTGTTCAGGCACAGGAAACAGTTTCCTCTCTCCTTTCTCGTGGTTTGCAATTTTTCGGTGAAGAGAAATATGAAAACGCCATAACCGAGTTTTCAAAAGTAATCAAAAACAACCCAGCCGATAAAGATGCCTATTATTATCTGGGTCTGACCCTCCTTAGAACTGAAAAATATTCTGAAGCAGTTGCCCCATTAAAAAAGGTTCTTGAACTGGACCCACAGTACAAAGGTGCCCGGCGTAATCTTGGTATCGCTTATCTTCATCTTGAATCTAATGAACTGGCTATCCAGCAATTCAAAAAATCCATTGATCAGGACCCTCAAGATGCCTCGGCCTATTTTTATCTGGGCCGCGTCTTCCAACAAAAAAAGTGGTACAAGGAATCTCTCATTCACTTTCAAACTGTTTTGAGCCTGGACCCCGGAATGGAGCAAATAAGCCTGTTTCAAATCGGGGTGGCCTATTTGGAACTGGGGCAGAAAGAAGACGCCAAGTTAGCACTGACCCTGGCTCTGGAAAGGGACCCAGAATCTGATATTGCTGGTGAGATTGAAAGTCTGCTGGATGAAATAGGAGGCAAAACAAGCAAAAGCAAAAAAGACTGGTGGTTCAATGCCAGTATGGGAGTTCAATTCGATGATAACTTGTCGGTGGTCAAGCAGGATGTCATAACCAATCAAGCCGATCAGGCAGCCATTTTTGAATTATCGACGGGTTACAAATTCTACTCTACGCCCGATCTCGAACTCCGATTGGGATATGATTTTTACGAGAATTCCTGGGAGGATACTCCTGAGTTCAATTACCAATCTAACACCATTTCCTTTGGAGCTTCTCATGATGCGAAGGGGTGGGACACTGGAATCAACTACTATTACAACTATAGTTTTTTAGATACAAAGGAATTCATTGCCTTTCACAGTATTGGCCCGCGTGTTGGTTTTTCACTTCATCCAAAACTCTATACCAATATAAGCTCCGCCTTTCAGACAACCAATTTTTTTACCGACAATCCGCGTGACAGCATTAACCTTTCCATCGGCTTTGATCAATACTTGTTTTTCATGGATAACAAGGCTTACGGTTTTTTGAACTACAGGTATTCTGATGAAGATACGGAAGGGAGCGAATTTGACTTTACCGGGAATCTTGTCAGCGTGGGTGTCAATTTTTCCGGTCTGGAAAAATTTAATATACAGCTTTCCTACATGCGCAACCTATTGGAATACAGAAATAATACGGCAAGTATTGGAAGTGAGCGGCGGGATGAAAAAGAAACCGTTCGATTTCTAATCACCCGACCGATTTTAGAGTTTCTGAACTTTAATATTGACTATCAATACAATACGAACAGTTCAAACCTAGTATCTGTAGATTCTAATCAAAATCTTTTGATAATGAAAATTGTTCTATCCTATTAATTGTAACTAGTTGTCATTTTGCTTTATATCATTCGCCCAGGTTTGTAAGGCCTTGGGGCGAAGTTTTGATTGATCTATAGAATGTAGTCCCGACCCAGTAAGCTTCTCAAAAAATGATTAAAAAATGTTATGATTGAATGTGAGCAACATTTTGAGGGGGAAATAGTATTGGCGGATATGACGAATTTGCAGTTTCTTGGGAAAATTGATTTTTTGGAAAGAGTGTCTGCCGATGCTTTGGAATGTCTTGCTACTGAGTGCCACGTGCATGAACTGGAACAGGGAAAGGTCTTATTCAAAGATGAGGAAGACGGTAGCTCCATGTACATCATACTTTCTGGAGAGTTGATCGTCTCTAAGAATGGAATAGAGATTGCCCGCAGATATAATGGTGATTATATTGGGGAGATGTCACTGATTGGGGCCAAACCTCGCTCTGCTACCGTCATATCAGCAGTGCCCACTCGGTTGCTGGAAATAACGCAGGAACAGTTCAGTTCTCAGTTGTCCTCGAACCCTGATGCCTTATTGGCCATCATGAAAACTCTTTCTGATCGAGCCAGAGACAATTTGAAAATTTTCAAAACTCAGGGCTCGAGAAGGGATCGATCGCATGAGGTAGATTCAAACGAGCAACTCGAAGAGCACGTGAAATATTTGATGCAGGAGGCAGGTTTGACAAGCCGGGAGGCTGATGTCGCCCGCCTCATTTGTGATGGATTGAGTGATAAGGAAATTGCCGGGAAGTTGGGGTTGAGTCACCACACTGTCAAAGATTATCTTAAAAAAATATATTCCAAATTCCGGGTCCATGCCCGTGCTCAGCTGGTTGCCTTCATGTTTAAATAGGCTCCGTTCTGCCCAAAACTCAAGTTTTCGAACTATTGATTCTGGCCTTGGTTTTAAATTCCCCCACACCCTCTATCTGAAACTATTTGGAAAGAGAGCTTTTCGTCTGGCTCTGGGTGGGATACAATATAACTATAAACAATGGTTTACATCCCACTCTCAAAACTATGTTTCGTCAAATAACAGAAGATGTCCGGATTGCTATGGAAAAGGATCCTGCCGCAAGGAACTTTATCGAGGTGTTGTTATTGTATCCCGGTGTGCATGCCTTGATCAGCTATCGTATTGCGCATGGATTATGGAATAGGGGGTTCAATTTTCTGGCCAGGGCCTTGTCGCAGTTTTCCAGATGGATAACGGGTATAGAAATTCATCCTGCCGCGAAAATTGGTCATCGATTTTTTATCGACCATGGTATGGGAGTGGTGATTGGGGAAACTTCGGAGGTGGGGGATAATGTTTTCATCTACCACGGAGTGACTTTAGGAGGCCTGGCGACCAAGAAGGCCAAGCGCCATCCCACTATTGCTGATAATGTCGTCATTGGTGCCGGGGCACAAGTTTTAGGCCCGATCCAAGTTGGCCGTAACACAAAAATTGGCTCTGGATCGGTGGTGCTTCAGGATGTCCCGGAGTACTCCACTGTTATCGGGGTTCCTGGGAGAGTTGTTTTTTCCGGCATCTCTTCGGATATGGAAGATAATGACGGTCTGGAATCTTTTCCAGATCCTGTAGCGCGGGCCATTGAGTGCATGCTGGACAGGTTGCCGCAAATGGAAAAAGAAATCCGTCAATTAAAGGAAACCCTGAAGCTGAATGGGATAGACCCGGCGCCTGTAAAGCCGGTTGCTGTAGACCCTTCCACTATTAAAGGGGGTCAGTCTTAATCCTGACCTGATCGGGGTTCTATGACTAGGCTCTTGCCGTTTCCTGTTAAATGCCGCATATGTTCTTTCTTTTTTAATCTGATTTTTATACTTTTGACAGGTCGAGCTTGGATAACATTTATCTTGATCATAATGCCACTACGCCGATTGCTCCTGAAGTTCTGGAGCGGGTCACAGCTGTTTTGCATAACCGGATTGGCAACCCTTCGAGTGTACACTCTGCGGGCAGATCGGCCCGGGTTCTGGTGGATGAAGCCCGTGAACAGGTAGCCTGCCTCATTGGCGCTTCCCCCGCAGAAATTGTTTTCACAAGTGGGGGAACCGAGGCCAATAATTTTGCCCTTCTGGGTGTGGCCCTGGGCTTAGGTAAAGCCGGCGGTCATATCGTTACCAGCCAGGTGGAGCACCCTTCGATTTTAAATCCCTGTCTGCAACTGGAAAACCTGGGTTTTGCGGTAGACCGGTTGACGGTCGACAGGCTGGGTCGTATTGACGCATTGGAAGAATGTCTGACAGAGTCAACTCTCCTTCTTTCCCTGCAACACGCCAACAGTGAGACAGGTGTTTTGCAGGAGATTGAAAGGGCTGGGGAGATAGCCCATAAAAAGGGAGTCCTGTTTCACACGGATGCTGTACAAAGTGTGGGTAAAATTCCGCTTCGAGTGCAAGAGTTGCCTGTCGACATGTTGTCCATTTCAGCGCATAAGCTGAATGGCCCCAAGGGTGTTGGCGCTCTCTATTTAAGAAAAGGGACTCCTGATTTGTTTTCACCCGTATGTGGTGGAGGCCAGGAGAAAAAAAGAAGAGGGGGAACGGAAAACGTGGCTGGGATCGTAGGTTTTGGTAAAGCCTGTGAATTAGCTCAGAAGCGTTTATCGAAAAGCTCAGATCTTTCCTCACTGCGCGATCATTTTCTTCGCTTGGTCGCTGATCGGATTTCGGGGGTGGAAGTTTTTGGTGACTTGGAGAACAGGCTCCCTAATACTTTAAACCTCGGGTTCGAAGGGGTCGAAGGCGATACTTTGCTCATTGGGCTGGATTTGGCTGGGGTGGCTGTTTCTACAGGATCGGCCTGTAGTTCAGGGACTGGACTTCCTTCCCCGGTGCTGACAGCAATGGGTGTGCCCACGGATAAAATCAACTCGTCCATTCGTTTTAGTTTAGGCTGGAGTAATACCATGGCAGAAATTGAAAGAGCCGCAGAGATTTTAGCGCAGACGGTATCTTTAAACAGGGCTGGAACGCATGCTGAAAGAACAGTGAAAACCTAATAAAATCCTTCGGAGTTTGATATATTTAGCGGGTTTGCCCCAAAGTTAGTTGAAATTAGAACATGACCTCACGTAAGTTTGAATG
>JACNKA010000067.1 GCA_014382285.1 Nitrospinota bacterium
AAGCCAAGGCCGCAGAAACGGAAGTACCGCCGTGCCCGCAGTTCCAGTGATCATGTTCGCTTTCTTCGCGTTTGGTGAAACCACATAATCCTTCATGCTGACGGAGAGTGCTGAATCGGTCTTTTCGGCCTGTCAGTAGTTTATGGCCATATGCTTGGTGACCAACATCCCAGATAAATTTGTCGTCAGGACTATTGAAGACATAATGCATCGCCAAGGTCAGTTCCACGACACCCAAGTTAGAGGATAGATGCCCACCCGTTTCGGAAATACATTCCAAAAGCATATCGCGGATTTCCCTTGCGATAAGCGGCAACTCTTCCATCGAAAGTTTTTTTAAATCTGCGGGACTATCAACACGACTTAAGAACTTACTCATAGGGGTCCCAGTCAATTAAAATGTTCGTTGCACAAAAAACCGAGCAATCTCTCGGAGAGGATCTGCCCGATCATCAAATTCTTCCAGACAAGCTAAACTTTCTTCGACCAACTCTTCAGCTTTCCGGCGAGACTCTTCTAGTCCATAAAGGGCCGGATAGGTTGCTTTATCTTTAGTCAGGTCACTACCAATATCCTTACCCAGTTGTTTTTCATCGCCCGTGATATCGAGAATGTCATCGATAATCTGAAAGGCCAGCCCAATATGAGCTCCAAACCGAGATAACGAATTCAACTGACGCGGAGTGGCCTGGCTAAGTATGCCACCACACCGGATACAAGCTCGAATCAGAAACCCTGTTTTATAGATGTGAATATATTCCAGAGTTTCTGCATCAATCGGTTTACCCTCTGACTCAAGGTCAACCACTTGACCGCCAATCATACCTTTAGACCCCAGTGCCGTTGCCATCTCATGAGCCGCATTGAGAATGCACTCAGGCGGGATGGATTCCATTCCTGCCAACCGGGTCATCAGGATAAATGCTTCCGTCAACAGAGCATCGCCTGCTAAAATAGCAACAGCTTCTCCAAAAACTTTATGGCTTGTAGGTTTCCCTCGTCGCAGGTCATCGTTATCTAAAGCTGGGAGATCATCGTGAATCAGGGTATACGTGTGTATCAACTCAGTGGCAACCGCAAATGGCAGAACCGCTTTCCGGTCTCCCCCCACCGCTTCTGAGGCGGCAATAACTAAAACGGGACGTAACCTTTTCCCCCCGGCGAGGAGACTGTAGTGCATCGCTTTATGGATGACTTCGGGATAGTCTGTCTCTTCCGGCAAAAGATTCAGTATCCCTTCATCGATCAACTTTTTACCTTCGGAAAGGTACTGAGATGCAGACAAACCGTTCAATAAATCAATCAATTAATAATTGTTGTCGGGGATAAAACCTAACTAACTATCGTTAAAAATTTTAACACATAATCCCAAACAGTCAACTTTATTGTTAGCCACCCCACCCCGGGGAAAATCCTTAATTTATAAGTTGTTGAAGCTAAATCGTGACCGGGCAATCCAGCAGAAAAAAGGGCAACAAGACGCCTCATTTTTTTCACAACCCAGACCTGCCAGTTTGACAAGTCAGGCTCCTTTTTCATTTATATGTCAAAGTTGACAAATACTTGTGTTTTTCAGAATGTTGAATTACCATGATAATTCAATATCTTTAAACAAATCAGGCTGTTGAACTCATCGGCCAAGGCGATTCCAACTACTCTGTTCAGGCCAACTGTTCACCTTTATCAATAGGATCTAAAAATGCATAGTCTTACAGCTACCTGGGTGGGTTATTTGTCCCTGATCTGTTTTTGTCTGGCCTATACTCTGGTCATACTCGAAGAACAGATCCATATGCGGAAATCCAAACCGGTCATCCTGATCGGTTGCTTCATGTGGGCTCTCATTGGAATCTACGAAGCTCAACACGGAGGCGGACATGCCCACGACCACGTCAAAGAGCTGATCGCTGAAATTGGTGAACTGTTTTTCTTTCTTCTCGTAGCAATGACTTACATCAATACTCTTGATGAGCGAAATGTCTTTAAAGCCTTGAGAGGCTGGTTGCTTAAAAAAGGTCTGGGGTTTAAAAAATTATTCTGGGCAACCGGGGCAATTACATTCATGCTTTCACCCATTGCCGACAACCTGACCAGCGCCCTGTTGATGTCCACCGTAGCGCTCGCCGTCAGCAATGGCAACGGACGTTTCATTGTTCCCGCATTCGTCAACATTGTGGTCGCGGCTAACGCAGGCGGGGCCTGGAGTCCTTTCGGAGATATCACCACCCTGATGGTCTGGACTTCGGGAAAAGTTCAAACAATGGAGTTTTCTTATCTATTACTGCCTTCCATTGTCAACTGGATCGTTCCTGCGACCATCATGTATTTCTGGGTTCCAGATGAAACTCCTGACGCAGGAGATGAAAAAGTAGCACTCAAAGCAGGAGCCAAGGTCATCATTGGGCTCGGCATATTCACCGTTGCTACAGCAGTGTCTTTCCACCAATTCCTGCATTTACCTCCTTTTCTGGGCATGATGTTTGGGCTTGGACTATTGATGGTCAAAGGTTTCTATTTAAAACGTTGGGGAGAAAAAAAGCATCTTGAGAAAATGGGCATCACTGAGGAACGCAGAAACCGTCCGCGTTTTGATATTTTCACTAAAGTGGAAGGTGTGGAGTTTGATACCCTGCTTTTCTTTTTCGGTGTTCTCACTGCCGTGGGTGCATTGCAATACATTGGCTATCTGGCGATGGCCAGTGAAAGCATGTATGGGAACCTCGGCCCGACAACCTCCAATATTATTGTGGGTGTCCTTTCCGCCATTGTTGACAACATCCCTGTCATGTATGCGGTTCTCAAGATGAGCCCGGAGATGGGTCTCGATCAATGGCTCTTGGTCACATTAACCGCCGGGGTTGGCGGCAGTCTGCTCTCAGTCGGTTCCGCCGCAGGCGTTGCAGTCATGGGGGTTGACCGGAAGCATTACACCTTCATGTCGCATTTAAAATGGGCCCCCGTCATCGCATTGGGTTATGTGGCCAGTATTGCCACTTGGTATTTCGTAACACCACACTAGCAGTTTTCAGCCGGAGCAAAACTCTTTGCTCCGGCTTATTTTTTTTTTGCTAGAAAAATAACCTGCACACTTCAAAGGCCAGACCCTTTTCCCACAACCACTCTTCCCAGAGTGAACACATAAACTTTCCCGGCTCCGTTTTTCTTTAATATATTCGCGGCCTCATTTACCGTTGCCCCGGTTGTGAACACATCATCCACCAGTAAAATATTTTTCCCCACAACCAGCTCGGGACGATTGACCTCAAAAGCTCCTTTAATATTACGAGCTCTTTCTGTGCGGGTCATGGTCGCTTGCGGGCTCGTGGCCTTGATACGTCGCAGCAATCCACCTTCGAGAGGTAACTTTAAAGCCCTCGCGACTTGCCGGGCGATCAGGAAAGCCTGATCAAATCCCCTCTCCTTCATTTTACTGAAATGTAACGGCACCGGAGAAACAGTGAACCCCTGGCAAAAACCTGGATTCTCCTCAAAATATTTTTCCAGCAGGCGATCCATTTCCGGGAGCACCCCCATCTGCCGACGGTATTTAAAATGGTGTATCGTTGTCCGCAAAACCGTATCATAAAATCCCAGGCTTCTGGCTTGATCAAATTGATAAGGGCTTTGTCGGCAAACCCCACACACAAACTCTTCATGCGGATAAGCGTAAGACAAGTCCGCCGGCACCCCACATCGAAAACAATGCGGCTGTCGAATAAATCCTATATCCGCTTTACAGCCCGCACAGAGGAAATGCTCTACGTCCCGAATTTCACCGTCACAGGAGATGCAGTTCTGTGGAAACACGAAATCCAGAATTTTTCTGAACCCGCGCAAAACACTACCAACAATTTTCCCAAACACAGTCTGCATAATTTCTCACTATGAACCCAGGCAACCTTTCAACCTTTCCAGACCTATCAACCTGAAAAACAAGGCGTTGAATACCAAGGTTTTTATATTTTTATGGAAATTTTTATGCTACAGTTTCTTCCTCTAATTATTCTCACTAAAAAAATCTGATGAACAAGCGCATCATCCAGCTTACGGAAAAACACGTCGCCGGGACTTACGGACGTTACCCCATTGCCTTGGTAAAGGGAAAAGGTTCCAAGGTCTGGGACAAGTCAGGAAAACAGTATATTGACTTTGTCAGCGGTCTGGCTGTTGACAACCTTGGGCATTGCCATCCATCGGTGGTTTCGGCCATAAAAAAGCAGGCCGAAAAACTGATCCACGTTTCCAACTTATATCATATCGAACCACAATCCCAATTGGCGGAGAAACTAACGTCTTTGAGTTTTGCCGACAAAGTTTTTTTCTGCAATAGCGGAACAGAAGCCAATGAATCGGCAATCAAACTTGCTCGCAGGTATTTTTTTGATCAAGGGCAATCAGGGCGAACCGAAATCATCACCATGCACAATTCGTTTCATGGTCGCACCATGGGTTCTCTCTCGGCCACGGCACAGACAAAATTTCATACTGGATTCAAACCGCTTCTTCCAGGTTTCAAATATATTCCCTTTAATGATTTACCATCAGCCCGGAAAGCAATCACCAAAAAGACCTGCGCCATTTTAGTGGAGCCCATACAGGGCGAAGGCGGAGTGAACATACCCGATCCTTCCTACCTGAAAGGGCTGAAAAAAATCTGTCAGGAACATGGCATTCTCCTGATTTTTGACGAGGTGCAAACGGGATTTGGGCGCTCAGGAAAACAGTTCGCCTATGAACTCTATAAAACCAAACCGGACCTCATGACTCTGGCGAAAGCTTTAGGAGGCGGTGTAGCAATAGGAGCCCTGGCAGGCACGAACCGGGTTATGAAATCTTTTGTCCCCGGCACCCATGCCGCGACCTTCGGCGGCAACCCCTTGGCCTGTGCCGCCGCGCTTGCTTCCTTGAAGGTCCTTACGGGAAAAAACTTTTTAACTAAAGCCAGTGCAACGGGGGACTATTTTTTAAAACGCCTGAAAGAAATCGCGCGCAAAAATTCCATCGTCAAAGAAGTTCGAGGCCAGGGAATGTTTCTCGCTATGGAGTTAAACAAACCGGGTGGCGATATCGTCATCGACTGCATGAAGCAGGGGTTTTTAATCAACTGCATCCAGCTAAACGTACTGCGGTTTATTCCCCCGCTAGTCATCACTCGGAAAGAGATCGACAGTTTGATGCCAGTGCTTTCAGACTGTCTCACTAAACTGAACGAGCAGTAACCACCTATTAAAATCCACAAAAATGAAACGTGACCTTTTAGCCATCAATGACTTCAGCCAGGAAGAAATTCTCGACCTGCTCGACAAGTCTGCCGACCTTAAAGAAAAACGCCAAAAGGGGATTGAGTATTTACCTTTAAAAGGCAAAACCCTGGGAATGATTTTCAACAAGAACTCCACTCGGACTCGCATTTCCTTTGAAGTGGGCATGTATGAACTGGGTGGTCACGCTCTATTTTTGACGGGAGATCAGTTGCAGTTGAATCGTGGCGAAACTCTGCGCGACTCGGCCCAGGTGCTCTCTCGCTACCTCAATGGAATCTTGATACGAACCTACGATCACGAAGAAATCATTGCTCTAGCCAAACATGCCACGATACCCGTTATCAATGGACTCACAGACTTCAACCACCCTGTGCAGATTCTTGCCGACATCCTGACCATCAAGGAAAAACTCGGTCGCATAAAAGGGGTCAAGGTAGCGTATGTCGGGGATGGAAACAATGTCACTCACTCCTGGATGACCGGCGCTTCTTTAATGGGAATGCACCTGACCGTTGCCTGCCCTTTGAGCTGCAAACCGTTGTCTACACCATGGATGGAGGGTGAAGGCAAAGTAGAAATTATGGAAGACCCCTTTGAAGCAGTGAAAAATGCTGATGTCATTTATACCGATGTCTGGATAAGCATGGGGCAGGAGGAAGAGAACGAAGATAAAAAGAAACTCCTGCATCCCTACCAGATCAATCAAAAGCTGGTCGATGCCGCCAAAAAAGACGTGCTGGTGATGCACTGTCTGCCCGCACATCGGGAAATGGAAATCACAGCAGAAGTGCTGGATGGCAAACATTCCATTGTGTTCGATCAGGCTGAAAATCGCCTTCATGTTCAAAAAGCTATTCTTGAAAAATTATTATCTCCATCTCAGCCTTAACAAATGCGGCTCACCCTGCGTGCCTCTCATCTATTTAAGCAAACCCGTTTTTATTAAATGATCCAGTTTGAAGTTATAAAAAAACACAGCCACTCTTCAGCCCGGCTGGGAGTTTTAACAACACCGCATGGGAAAATCAACACTCCCTGCTTCATGCCTGTCGGCACTCAAGCTACTGTCAAGGCATTGACCCCAGACGACCTTGAATCTTTCGGAGCACAGATTATCCTGGGTAACACTTACCACCTCTATCTCAGGCCGGGTCACGAGTTAATCCAGTCTCTGGGTGGGCTGCACAAGTTCATGAACTGGCCTCACCCTATGCTCACTGACAGTGGCGGGTATCAGGTTTTCAGTCTCAACGAACTCACTAAAGTCACCGAAGAGGGAGTGACTTTTCAATCACACCTTGACGGATCATCCCACTTCATTTCGCCTGAGCGCTCAATAGAAATCCAGCAGGCATTGGGTGCAGACATCATCATGGCTTTTGATGAGCCTACCCCCTATCCTGCCGACATTAGCCGAACAGAAAAGTCCCTAAAGCTGACTACCCTTTGGGCTCAGCGATGCAAAGAGGCGTTCAATTCTGAGGCACAAGCGTTATTTGGAATTGTCCAAGGTGGAATGTATTCTGACCTTCGCAAAAAAAGTGCCGAACAAATTATCGAAATCGATTTCCCCGGTTACGCGATAGGTGGATTGAGCGTGGGAGAAGAAAAAAATCTGATGCATGACACTACAGCATACACCGCCCCGCTTCTACCCGAAGACAAACCAAGGTATCTGATGGGAGTGGGAACTCCCGAAGACCTTTTGCAATGCAGTTCATTTGGCGTAGACATGTTCGACTGCGTCATGCCAACCCGCAACGCCAGAAACGGTTCCCTCTTTGTAAAGGGAGGAAAGATAAATATTAGGAATGAACAACACAAATCCGACCCCGGCCCAATTGAAGCAGGCTGTCCCTGTTATACCTGCAAGAATTTTTCCAGAGCCTATCTCAGACATCTAGTTATGGCGGGAGAAATTCTAGCCATGCGCCTGCTCACCCTGCACAATTCCACCTTTTACCAACAGTGGATGGCTAGCATCCGAAAAACCATCGAAGACGACACGCCTTTCAATCTGGACTGGTCCAATCAAATCATCTAGGCTCCTTCGATGATCCCTAGAATTTTGAATTCATGAATATCATAGCCGGAGCGACGGGGCAGAGAAGATTGTACCACCGCCTTGAGCAGTTCCAATTTTCCAGAGTCCAACTCGTTGAGGAAGTGTTCAAAAATGCGTTCCGGGAAATAAAGCGTCAGATTGAGTCTCGCCCGCTGGTAGATGAACTGACTGCCTGACCGCATCGGATTGGCTCGCATTGGCTTGTATTCCACATGGCCTTCGAGCATGAAATCTGCCATCTCCCTCCACTCCTCCCCGACTTTACCCAGGTTCTCGCGGACAAGTGATAAAAGCCGCCCCTGCTCAGGAAGTTCATAGCTATAGCTTGGCATAAGACCTTTCGCGGAGTAGCTCCACAACTAATTCACAATAAATTATTACCACTGGCAACGATGATCTCATACTGACAAATCCTTGCTCATTGCCTCCACGGCTGGTGGCGCCATCAACCGGGCTCTTAAAGCCAGAAACAACGGAATCTCTTTGCGAGCCCTGTTTTCAGCCTTGGACCGTTTACCCGGCAGGCTGTTCTTGTTCGAAATCCACTCCTCCATCCCATCGACACAAAGCCCGGCCTGGACCAATGCGGAAATATAACTCTGCATTGGACGGTGATAGGTGAGCGTGAATGATTTGGAATCAGCAAAGGGCGGAGTGAGTATAGGGACATTTCTTTCCGTCAGGTAATGGTCCACCCTTCGGTACTCCAGTTTCTTTTCTTCATCCCATCCCCAATGAGACTGGCGGGGAATTCGAAAACACGGATGCGTCATCACCACCACGAAACACTTGCCCGGTTTCAACCAGCGACACGCGCTTTTAAAAAGCAGGTCAATTTTTTCGATATTTTGTATCGCCATCAGGCAGGCGATACCATCGAAGCTATTTTCTTTAAAGTTCTTGGGATCGCTGGCGTCTCCCACATGATAGCGGACGGATGCGCCCGAACGCGACCGGGCGAACTTCAACAATTCCTCCGAGGAATCCAGCCCTTCAGCGTGAATGCCCTTGCAAGATAAATAGCGGGAAAAAACTCCCTGCCCGCAAGCCAGGTCGAGGACGCGGTCCTTCTTACCCACTTCCAGCATACGTAGCACACCGGGCATGATAATGTCTTTCTGAAAATCGGTGCCCTGGCTACCAACTAACGAGTCATACCAACGGGAAGCCTGATCCCAAAGCGTCAGCACCTTTTTTTCAGGTTTCTTTCTCGAAGACCTTGGCGCACTTTTTACTTTTTTGTTCCTGCCGTCTGTTTTATATTTCACCGGTTTTTCATCCATCTAATGGTTCTGATTCAAGGTATCATTTCAATACCCCGCTGGAAGTAATCAGGGTTTTCATCTATAATTAATGAGCGATTAAATTTTCATCCCTCAACCCATCATTTTAATGTCTCCGATCTCATGCTGAAACCCAACCGTTCCCGAGCGCTCACAGTAATTCTTTTGCTTGTCATTTTCGCTTCCTGCAAAACACTGGACCACTATTATAAAACCCAGGAAGACCTGGACTTAAGCATCAAGGCTTATAATTTCGAGTTTGAAAGCAAGGCTATCGACACGAGCGCCCGGTTCGTTCATCCGGCTAACCGCGCCCAATATCTAGCCAAATCGCTGGAAATAACCAAACGTCTCACCTTTTTTGAAGCGACCATTTTAGACATCAAATTTTTCAATAACGGGGTGCCGACCTCCGGTGGATCAAAAAAAGGTTTCGACCGGGCTATTGTTGTCATCCGCTATCAGGCGGCAGTATTGCCCAGCACCAAATTAAAAACCTTGATGGTTGAACAGGAGTGGGTGCTCTATCAAGACCAGTGGGTTACCATCCCCGATCTGTCCATGCTACTGGAACAATAACCTTCACTCCTGGGCAACTTCCAGCCAATCATAACACCGAGTGGTCACTCAGCTTTACAGAACCACCTCAATAGCCTTGTTCAAAGAAATCGTGGTTGCGGTGACCTTGCAATTCATACCATAAAGTTCCACACCTTTGTCCTGCGCTTTTCGAAGCCATTCACCAAACACAGGGTCAATGTCATCATTGCAGGTGATAGATCGTGTGTCGAACCTTTGAGAAACAAACACCACGGCTCCACGATAGCCCTTTTTGCAAAGCTCTATTAACTCCGTAATATGTTTAACGCCTCTTTTTGTCGGTGCATCGGGAAACCTGCCCAACCCTTCTTCAACCAGACTCACCGATTTCACTTCAACATAAGCGGGATTGAGTGGAAACGTCAGCTTGAAATCGAAGCGACTATTTTTCATTTTCACTTCGCTGGCAAAATCGGAATAGCCCTTAAGGAAAGGAAGTGTACGCTCCCTCAACGCATCCTGAACCAAGGTATTGGCAAACACCGGGAATGTCGATACCCATATGGAACCGTGCCGTACCAGAACCAGCGTGTATTCTGTTTTGCGTTTTGGTCCGGGTTGGTGAATCAGTCGCACTTTTCTACCGGCCAGCAATAATCCGGGCAAGCGACCGGGGTCAGGAACATGAGCCAGAACTTCCTCACCCTCCACTTCGACACGTGCCAGATAGCGGTTCGGCCTTTCCAGAAAAATACCATCAACAATTTTTTTGCCGAATCTCAAAAACCGATCTCCTTAAAAGTTACGGAAACCTCTTTGGCAGAAAAAGTGCGGGACTCATCAGGCCAGGACAACTCGGCTAAATAAAGCTGTCTCATTCGGGGCCAGCGTCACGCTGGCTAGTGGTGACTGTCTTCTCCATCAGGAAGGCACGGTTCCGCCGAGACAACTTTTTTCTTGCCAATTAATACCATTGCACTCTGGCCCCACGCCTAGTGGTGGTTGTCTTCTCCGGCATGGAGGTTGACCGTTTTTTCCAGATGCAGTAATGAGTCTACCGATGGGGTGATCCGGTCAATGAAAGGTTTGGGATAAAGGCCTATCAATATAATGAGCAGGCAGGCGGGCAAAATAAGTTTGAACTCGCACCGGTCAATATCGGTCAACCCATCAGGAAGGTTGTCCGATGTCTCCTGCATCGAGCCCTGGAACATATACAACATGTAGATGGAAGCAAAGACAATCGACAAGCCACCCATCAAAACCAGAACACCCGATAACCCCGAAAACATACTTGATGTCCAGACTCCCATAAGAATCATGAATTCCCCAACAAAACCATTCAATCCGGGAAGCCCAAGAGCAGCCAGCATTACCAGCATGAAACTTCCATACAAAACGGGCATGGCTTTGCTCAAACCGCGAAGCTCATTCAAGTTACGAGTCCCCATGCGCATTTCGATAAATGCGACAATCAAAAATAATGCCGATGCGATGATGCCGTGATTGACCATCTGAAGCACACTACCTTCAATGCCTGTTCCATTATGAGCAAAGATACCAATAACGATAAATCCCAGATGGCTGATACTGGAATAAGCCACTAAAGCTTTCAGATCCTTTTGCGCAATGGCGATCCAGGCGCCATAAACCATTCCGGTGGCCGCCAGAAACCCAATAACCGGGGCAAAACTCTCGACCGCATCGGGAAACAACGGCAGACAAAAACGTAGAAAACCATAAGCACCCGTTTTGGACATGGCTCCCGTTAATAGAATCAAAGCGGGGATGGGACACGCCACATAAGCATGAGGCAACCAGCTATGTAGAGGAAAAACCGGAACCTTGATGGCAAAAGCCAGGAAAAAGAAGAAAAACATCCACATCTGCGTAGCCGGGTCAATATGCGTATGAGTCAGCACACGCAAATCAAACGTTACATCATGAGTCGCGCCATAATGTGTCATCGTCAGAGAAAGAATCGCAACCAGCATGAGCAGACTGCCCACCAGAGTATAGATCACGAATTTCATCGTGGCATAGACCCGTCGCCCTTCTCCCCAGATGCCGATGAGAAAATAAGTCGGCACCAGCATTAGCTCCCAGAACACATAAAACAAAATCGTATCGAGTGCCAGAAAGACTCCTAATGTCCCCGCCTCCAGAGCCAACATCAGAGCCACAAAATTTCTGAGCCCTTTCTTCTGGGTAAAGGAAAACATAATAGCGATGAGCCCTAAAAAAGCGGTCAGCACTACCATCCACAAGCTGATGCCATCTACTCCTACCAGGTAATTGATATGCAGAGCAGGCACCCAGTGTAACGTCTGAACAAATTGCATTTCAGCGTTGGCAACATCAAACGAAAACAGCAACCACAATGAAAGAGCCAGGCTTGCCCCTGCCGCACCCACCCCAAAGACCTTGATCAGGGCAGTATTCTCTCTGGAGACCATGAGAAGAGCCAGTGCCGCGATAAGAGGTATGAATATAATAAGAGATAGCATACGTTTTTCCGGTTACATGAATACGACAAACAATAGAATAGTCACCATGCCAACAACCATATTCAAAGCATAGCCTCGCACTTTGCCCGACTGCCAGAGACTGATGCCACGGCTGACTTCTTTCACCTGCAGGCCAACCTCATCAACGACGTAATCTATGCCTTCGCGCTCCACTTTTTGTTCCATAAAAGCACCGATGGCTTTTGTCGGATGCACGATCAAAAAATCGTAAATTTCATCCACATAATATTTGTGGAACAAGAGGTCATAAAGCGGGGCCATGGCTTCCTTGATAAGGGACATGCGATCCTTGCTCACCATATACAGCAAGCCCGCCGTTGCGATCCCGCCAATACCCGCTGCCAAGGCTATGGACTCCAATGCATTATTATGCTGATGCTCGACAACATGGCCAAACACCGGCGACAGAAAACTATCGACCCAAGGCCCCAATACTCCGCCCAACAGAGCCAAAGCAGCCAGAACCACCAACGGCACAGCCATTATCATGGGCGATTCATGTGGGTGCGCGTCCGGACTACGGAGCCCGCCCACAAAGGTGTAAAAATAAACCCGAAAAATATAAAATGCCGTCATGCCCGCTGCCAGCACCGCGATTGCCCAGAAAACAAAGTTCCCCATCTCGGCATAGTAAGAGCTCATAATGATCGCCTCTTTACTAAAATAACCACTGGTCAGGGGAAACCCGGCCAACGCCAGGGCGCCGATTAAAAAGGTTGCATGGGTCAACGGCATGATATTTTTCAAGCCACCCATTTTGCGAATATCCTGTTCTCCATCCAGCGAATGAATCACACTTCCTGCCGCGAGAAAGAGCAGAGCCTTGAAAAAAGCGTGGGTCATCAAATGAAACATGCCTAGACTATAAACGCCGATGCCCATAGCCAGGAACATATACCCCAACTGGCTCATGGTGGAATAAGCGATCACACGTTTGATATCATATTGAACCAATGCCATTGACCCGGCAAAGACAGCTGTAATAATTCCCACCCCGGCAATAAAATACATGGTGTAGGGAGCCAACTCATACAGAACATGACAACGGGCCACTAAATAAACTCCTGCTGTGACCATCGTTGCAGCGTGAATCAGCGCGCTAACAGGGGTCGGGCCTTCCATCGCGTCCGGCAACCAAGTGTGCAAGGGCAGTTGTGCAGATTTCGCAAACGCACCCACCAGCAACAACAGGGTAATTAAAAGCATGGTGTCGTCATTAGGGCGAAACATGCCCGGAGCGGCTGCAAACACATCTACAAAATTCAACGTTCCAAATGACTCAAAAATAGCAAAGGCGGCGATGACCATTCCCACATCGCCAATCACGTTCATGACAAAGGCTTTGCGGGCGGCAAGCACAGCACTGGTTTTTTCCCGCCAGAACCCGATCAGCAAATAAGACGCAAGACCGACCAAAGCCCAGCCGACAATCAGAAAAAAGAAGTCCGCCGCCGCGACCAGCACCAGCATGGAAAAAATAAACAGATTTAAATAGGCAAAAAATCGTGAATATTCCGGATCATCATGCATATAACCCATAGAGTAGATATGAATCACCAACCCAACACCGGTGACAATCAGAAACATGAACACCGATAGCGGATCTACCAGAATCGCCATGTTCAACTTAAATGTTCCTGCAGACACCCACTGATAAAGAACCTGTACCTGCCCGACTCGTTCCTCGGGCGGCAAAAATAAAAGATTGCTCAACGTCACCAGCGTCATGAAGAAGGAGGCCGCCACAGTTCCACAACCCACGAGTCCAGCCAGATTCTTGGAAATGCGGTTTCCATACCAACTCAGGCCGATAAACCCAAGAAGAGGAAACAAAAGTATGAGCCAGCTACTTGCGAACAAAAGATTATCCTTTCAATACATCAATATGATCTACATCCATATCGTGACGGGTGCGGAAAATAGTCAGAATGATCGCCAGCCCCACCACCACCTCTGCGGCGGCAACGGTCATGATCATCAGGGCAAAAATCTGACCATCCAGGGAGTTCAGAAAACTGGAATAAGTGACCAGAAGAAAGTTCACTGAATTGAGCATCAACTCAACAGACATGAACATGATGAGAGGATTCTTGCGAATGACGAATCCTGCCGTCCCTACGCAGAAAATAGAAGCACTGATAAGCAAAACAAATTCTTCACCCATAATTATCTCGTGCGCCTCCTCAAAGGGGCAAAAGAAAATTTTGCCAGACAAATCACACCCACCGCCGCAACTAAAAGCAGACCAGAGGCCAGCTCAAACGCCACGATATGTTTTGAAAACAATTCGAGACCAATGGCTTTGGCGGTACCAAACATCTCAGCAGGAATTTCACCTTGAATCTGTTTAGTTGGCCCCACAGTAGCCGACAAATATAATTCCCCAAGCAGGATGAATACGAAAGTGATCGCCATTGATCGGTGAAATGAATTTTCCTGAATTTCTTTTTTCCCGCCAAGAAGCGCGATGATAAACAAAAACAGGATCATCACCGCCCCGGCATAAACAATGATCTGGACGACAGCCAGAAACTCTGCATTATAAAGAAGGAACAAGAGGGCCAGGCAGATCATGTGGCCGATCAGGTACAAGGCGCTGTATATCGGTGAGGAGCACAAAACAACTCCCAGACTGGCAAGGACTGCCGTCAACCCGACCACCAAAATCACTGCATCACGCGTGAAATCAAATACCGTAGCGATTTCTAACACTAACCGTCTCCTCTTCTTCCGCTAAGCGTGGGGCTGTGATACCCCTTAACGCTGAAAAAAACCCAAACAACATACTGGAACTGTCAGCCGAGACAATGCTTTGCCCGCATTAACAAGTTATTGCCCACTGCCTCCGGCGGCTGCGCCGGTTATTTTTAAATCCGTTCCGTATTACCCAGAATATTGACACGAAACTTGTTCGGCTCCGGGTAAACTAAAAGATCTTTTTTTTCTGCGATATAATTATCGCGGTCGTAATCTGCCAACTCATAATGCTCACGCAAAACCACAGCATCGACCGGACAGGCTTCCTCACAATACCCGCAGTAGATACAGCGTAGAAGATTGATCTCATAAACCGCTGCGTATCGCTCGCCCTTGGAAACCGGATTATCCGAATCATTCTCTGCTGAGACAACATGAATACACCCCACCGGGCAATTGATGGAACATAAAGAACATCCTACGCACCGTTCCAGCCCGTCCTCATCACGGTTCAGAAAATGTCTCCCCCGATAACGCTTCGGCATGGTTCGCTTGACTTCCGGGTACTGCAGGGTGACCGGAGTGGTCAACATATTCCTGAACGTAACACCCATGCCGATCAAAAGGTTTTTTATTCCATCAATAGTTGCTTGCAACATAGCTCATCCCCTCAGGGAAACCAGATCACCTTTATTGTTCCAGTGATCATAAGATTCAATAAACACAATGGCAGTAGAACTTTCCAACCAAACGTCATCAGGCGATCATAACGAATACGGGGAAACGTGGATCGTAACCAGATGAACACACATAATAGAAAAATAACTTTGCCAGCAAACGCCACAATCGGCCAAACAGGCAGGCCATAGGCATTCCACCCGCCAAGAAACAAAATCGTCACCAACGCACTCATGGTCACCATGTTGATGTACTCACCCATGAAAAACATGGCAAACTTCATGCCTGTATACTCTGTATGAAAACCAGCCACCAGTTCCTGCTCGGCTTCAGGCAAATCAAAGGGAGCCCGGTTGGTCTCTGCAATGCCAGCAATAAAAAACAATAAAAATGCTAAAGGCTGAACAAGTATAAATGGATAAGCTTCCTGCGCCTGAACCATATCTATCAGGCTCAACGAACCCGTGAGCACGATGATGCTCAACGCCGAGAGCCCCAGCGTCAACTCATAACTGATCATCTGTGCGGAAGAACGCAGGCCCCCCATCAGCGAATATTTATTATTCGATGACAATCCGGCAAGAACCATTCCGTATATGCCCATGCCTGAAATCGCGAACACGAACAATATTCCACTGTTCACGTTGGCTCCCCACAGCTCGATACTCTGACCGAACACCTCAAACGGCTCGCCAAAAGGAATCACTGCAAACCCGACAATCGCCGTAACCACAACCACAGCCGGAGCAAGGTGAAATAAAAACTTGTCCGCTGAAGCCTGAATGATGGATTCCTTGAACAACAGCTTTACAGTATCCGCCATCGGCTGACCAAAACCAAAAGGCCCGACCCGGTTCGGCCCCAGACGAACCTGAAACCGGCCCATCAAACGCCGCTCCAGCCAAACCAATGCAGGGACCACAGACATAACACCCACTGCAATGACCACGGCCTTGACACTGCCCACGATCAAAGGAACGTTCTCGTTTAGAAACAGAACAATGAAGTCCCAGGTCATATCAAATATTTCAGTCATCCAGTCCAAGCTCTAGCCACTCCAAAAACATTTAACATTCTATAAACACGGCTAAACTTTTCTAACTTCTACACGTGCCAGGGTACCATCCGTACCGATCAAGGCGTTCACTCCCTGCCAATCGGAAACTCGAGGCACAACCACACCGCCCGGTTGGCAACGGTTGCTGATACTCGCAGTGGCCTCCAGCGTGACATCTTCGTTAGAAAGTAGAACCGTATCGCCATCTTTAATAGCAAGCCTTTTAGCATCTTCCGTGTTCAAATGAGCGGTAAAAGATAAAAAGTGATGCGCCAGTTTCGAGGAAGCATCGAGAATTTTGTCATGCGAAAACAGGAACGTGGCCACACGAAGCCGGAGACTCCCGTCTTCCCCTGAACCAGTCGGTTGTTCAGCAATCGTTTCATCAGTAGAGGTAGTAGACTCTCGGGTACACCCAGATTTGCCCATCGACCTTCTATTAATACCCTGATAGCCAGGAACTTTTTTAGCAATTTCATCTGTGACATCCAAAGACTTCTGGTATTCGGTTTCATCTCCCAGGGCATTGAGCATCAGACTGATGATTTTCCAGTCGGGGGCATGGGTTGCTTCCAACGCACTTTTTCTAGCTTGCACCCGTCCGCCAATATTTGTGGTCGTGCCTTCATCATAACCGGGGCCACTGGAAGGCAGAACAAGATGCGCCAACTCTGTCGTTTCAGTTTCCAACATGTCATGCACCACCAGAAGATCCAGTTTCCTCAAGGCTTTCTCAACCCGAGCCCCGCCAGGAAAATCAATCACCGGGTTAGAGCGATGAACCAACAGTGCTTTCAATTCCCCCGACTCGGCACGGGCAATCATTTCCAGTGCGGAAAGCCCATTTGTTGTCGGAGTATCCTCTCCCCATTGTTTTTTTATTTCTTCCTGATCGGTCGCCGACACGCCACCCGGATAAAAATCGGGGAGCAGCCCCATATCCATTGCACCGACCGCATTGGTCGCCGGAGCCGCCGGTATAGCACCGCATTCCATAGTCGGAACTTTAGCGATTAATTTCAGCAGGCGCTTGACCCGCAGAACTGCGTCTCCCGAAAGAGCCGAAGGGTTGTAGACCACGCAGATTTTCATGCTGGAGCGTACCGTCTCGACCAACGCCTTCATGTCTTCCGCAGAAATCCCAGTTTGCTCCAGACCCACATCTTGAGTCGGAGCAGGCTCACCCAACTCCCGAGCCAGACCATTGGCTAAAGCATCGATGGCCAAGGCTTCAGACCCCACCTTGTATTGCACCGACTGTGTGGAGTATTTATCCAGCACAATTTTTTGATCGTTCAGGCTCACCAACCGGGTAGCGCAACCGGTCACTGCTTTTTTGATTCGAAGATCGAGAATGGGCAGTTCTTCCGTTGGGTCACTGGCAATCAACAACACCACATTGGCAGTTTCAATCTGCTCAATCCCGTAATGGTCAATAGGAAGGCCCGGTGTATCACGATAAGGCTTGTGGTCTATATTGTTTGAGCCTAGACCCTGGCGGAACAATTTCTGGTAAAGATAGTTTTCCTCATTGGTGCCATAGGGCGAGCCGATGAAGCCAACACTCTCAGGCCCGTGTTCTTTGGCGATTTTTTTAAACGCCTCGGCCACCTTGCCAGCCGCCTCCTCAATGGTGCAGTCACGAGGAAAGGTCGGAAAGGAAGTCGGCTTGCCGCCGCCCGCACTATTTTCACGGGCAGTCAGGATTTTATTTTTGCTGTGCACAAATTGGTGACCCCAGCGACCCTTGTCGCAAATCCAGCCATCGTCCACCGCGTCATTAGGGCGCGCTTCAATACGCAGGAGTTCGTTAAGCCGAGTACCCATCGTGATATTGCAGTTGCATCCACAGTTGGCGCAAAGTGTTTCGGCGTTGGTTAAATCCCATGTCCTGGCTTTGAAACGAAAATCCGTATTGGTCAACGCCCCGACCGGACAAATATCAATAACATTCCCGGAGAAGCGGGTGTCGTAAGGCTCATTATTAAATGTGCCAACCTCGTTATGAAAACCACGGTTCAACATGACCAGCCCACGATCCTGTTCAATGCGTTCGCTATAGGCAGTGCACCGTTGACAGGCAATACAACGTTCCCGGTCAATGGTGATAACCGGGCTGAGCGGAGTTGCCTTGGCATTATTATGCCGATGAAATTCCATACGCGTATCCGGCGGACCATACTTGAAGGTGTTGTCCTGCAAGGGACATTCGCCACCCTTGTCGCAGACCGGGCAATCGAGAGGGTGATTGAGCAACGTGAACTCCAAAACACCCTTCTGCGCTTTTTCCACCTTGTCGGTAGTGGTTTTGACCACCATATCCGGCATGACATCCATTGTGCAGGCGGTCATCAGTTTCGGCATCTTCTCGACCTCGACCAGACACATCCTGCAACAGCCGAGCGGACCGATCTTCTCGTGATAACAGAAAACGGGGATATCCACATCGACCTGTTTGGCCGCATCCACTACTTTGGTGCCTTTGGGAACCGTGACCGATTTCCCGTCAATTGTTAAGGTTACTTCGTTGTCAGACATAGTTGCCTCAAACCGAGCCTACCGGTGTGTTTTTAAAATATTCTTCATACTCAGAACGAAAGTGCTTGATGCTGCTCATAACAGGAGACACACAGGCATCGGCAAGCGGACAAAATGTTTTAAATGCCATGTTGTCGCAAATATCTTCCAGCTTATTGACGTATTCCAATTGCCCTTTGTGCTGCAAAATCCGTTCGACGATTTGATGAAGCCAGCGAGTCCCTTCCCTGCATGGCGTGCATTTGCCACACGACTCGTGCATATAAAAGCTGATCAAACGAAGAGTGGTCTCAACAATATTGGCTTTATTGTCGATAACGATCAACGCTCCCGACCCCAGCATGGTGCCTGCAGCAGCCAACGATTCATAATCGTAACCCACGTCCACCTGACTCGCAGGAAGCATTGGGACCGATGAGCCACCGGGTATGAACGCTTTCAGTTCGTTGTCATCGCGGATTCCCCCAGCCAGATCATAAATAATTTCACGTGTCGAGGTGCCCATCACCACTTCATAGTTCCCCGGTTTCTTTACATGCCCGGAGACACTGACCAGCTTGGTGCCCTTGCTCTTTTCAGTTCCAAGTGAGGCGTATTTTTCCGCGCCTTCGTTAACGATATAAGGAACAACACAAAGGGTTTCGACATTATTGATGACCGTCGGCTTGGCGTATAAACCTTCGACAGCGGGAAAAGGAGGCTTCATCCTCGGTTCACCCCGCCCGCCTTCGAGAGAATTAAGCAGGGCCGATTCCTCACCACATATGTAAGCTCCGGCACCAAGATGCGTGTAGATCTCCAGGTTGAATCCGGTTCCCATAATATTTTTGCCCAGATAGCCTTTGGCGTGCGCCTCTTCAATGGCCTTGTCCATGATAAAACTCAAGTCATGGAATTCTCCGCGCATATAAATGTATCCGGTTTCGATCCGGCAAGCGTAGGAACAAAGAATCATTCCCTCAATCAACATATGCGGATTCTTAAGCAGGAGTTCGCGGTCTTTACATGTCCCCGGTTCAGATTCATCAGCGTTGCAACAGAGATAGCGAGGAAACACATCCTTGGCAAGAAAACTCCATTTCAACCCTGTCGGAAAACCAGCGCCCCCACGTCCGCGCAAGCCAGAAGCCTTGACCGCATCAATGATCTCATCCGGTTTCTGGTCAAAGGCTTTCTTCAGAGATTGATAGCCGCCCTGCTCTTCATAGACCTTCATCGTGTGAAGGTCTTTCATATTTATATTTTTAAAAAGAATCTGTGTCATGCGTCAGTCCAAAGAATCGAGAATCTGGTCGATGCGCTGCTCGGTCAAATCCCCGTAATAAGTGTCGTTGATGCGCATCATCGGCGCGTTGGTGCAGTCCGCCAGGCATTCTTCTCGATGCAGGGTGAACTTTTCATCCGCCGTCGTTCCGCCCACCTCGATATCAAGTTTATCAGCCGTGTACTCAAGTAGTTTGTCGCAACCGTTCAACTGGCAACTGATGTTGATGCAGAAAAGGATCATGTACCTTCCGACCTTCTCGGTGTGGTACATCGTGTAAAAAGACAAAACCGACTGCACATAAGCTGGAGAACAATCCAGCTTTTGACTGATCGCCACCATCGCCTCAGGAGAGATCACTCTCTCGGCACGTTGAACCAGAGTCAGCAGAGGTAGCATCGCCGATTTCTTAAAAGGGTATTTGGCTAAAATACCCGCAATCTCCTCTTCCTGCTTTTCAGAAAACGTGAACCCAGACATCTAATAAATATCCTTTAAAAAAATTCTACGACCACTAGGCGTGGGGCCAACTGGCAATGGCTCGTTGAGCCGAGAACATCGTTGCTAGCCAGACAAGGTGATTGCACGCTGGCCTCACGCCTAGTGACTAGCGGTCGACTTCTCCCATTACAATATCGATACTGCCAATGATGCCCACCACATCGGCGATATAACAGCCTTCCATTATTTTGCACATTCCGGGAATCGCCAGAAACGAAGGCGCACGAAGCTTGACCCGATAAGGAACATTGGTGCCATCGCTGACGATATAAAACCCCACCTCGCCTCTTGCCCCTTCGATGGGAACATAGGTTTCACCTTTCGGGACACTGATTCCTTCGGACACCAGCTTAAAATGGTGAATCAACGCTTCCATACTGGTGTGCAGAGTCTCCCGAGGTGGAAGAGAGACTTTGTTATCCGGCGTTTTATAATCTCCGATTGGCAGTTTTTCCATAGCCTGCTTGATGATAATCCGACTCTGGCGCATTTCCTCAACCCGCACGCGATAGCGGTCATAGATATCCCCGTTACTCTGAGTGGGAATATCGAAACTGTAATTGTCATAACCGCTATAGGGTTGAGACTTGCGAATATCCCAGTTCACTCCCGAGGCTCTCAATGCCGGCCCACTCAAACTCCAGTTAATCGCTTCTTCTCTTGTGAACGCGCCAATACCCTCAGTTCGGTCTAACCAGATGGGATTTCTCGTCAGCAACTTTTCATATTCATCCACCTTGGCAGGGAAATAATCAATGAAATCCCGAATGCCATCCAGCCACGGACGGGTCGCGTCTTTCGCCACACCACCGACACGAATATAGCTGGTCATCATACGCACACCGGAAATCTCTTCATTAAGGTCGAGAATCATCTCGCGCTCGCGCCAGCAATACAGGAAAACAGTCATGGCACCAATGTCCAGAGCATGCGTTCCCAACCACACCAGATGACTGGCGATGCGGGACAGCTCGCACATGATGACCCTGAGAGCCTGAGCCCGCTCGGGAATCTCAATGTCCAGCAGTTTTTCCGTCGACAGACAGAAGGCCAGATTATTTCCCGGTGGATTGAGGTAATCCAGTCGGTCTGTCATCGGAATGACGTGGACGTATCTTTTATTTTCGCAGGTTTTCTCGATGCCGGTGTGCAGGTAACCAATTTCCGGTTCAGCGGTTTTCACCACCTCACCATCCATTTCAAGAATAACGCGGAAGACCCCGTGGGTACTCGGGTGCTGCGGCCCCATATTCAGGGTCATGGTGTCTTTATCGCGCTCCAGCAGTCCTTGTTCAGTTACGCTCACGTGTTGCCCTAACGAGTCGGTGGTTTAGATTTGACCAGATCACTTTTAAAATCCCGGTTATGCGAGAAAGTAACGGTCTCAGTAGTTAAAGGATAATCTTT
Organism: Nitrospinota bacterium; assembly: GCA_014382285.1. Classification (GTDB taxonomy): domain Bacteria; phylum Nitrospinota; class Nitrospinia; order Nitrospinales; family VA-1; genus LS-NOB. The sequence continues at coordinate 21,823 of JACNKA010000067.1, forward strand.
TCTAAGCGGGTGGCCTGTCCATTCTTTTGGCATGATCAACCGTTCATTTTTTGGATGCCCTTCAATATGAATTCCAAACATATCGAACAGCTCCTGCTCTGGGTACAATGCTCCCTTCCATATTTCCGACACAGTAGGCACAGAAGGGTTCTCCTCTTCTATGCCGACACGAACACGAATGGAATGTTGATGGTCGATGGAGTAGAGCAGGTAAACAGCTTCGAAACGAGGTTCGCGTTCTTCATTGAGATAATCCACCCCGCACACGTCAGACAGGTAATCGAACTTCAGGGATGGGTCGTCCTTGAGAAAAGCCGCCACCTTTTGCAGGCAGTCGGGAGCCACAAAAATCACCGCATCGCCCTGGGGCAATGCCGTATCCTGTATAGCATCGGGAAGGCTGGCCTTCACCTTCTCAACGATCTCCTCACTCGTCATGCCACCCTCTTTTTGGCCTTGTCGGTGCCCGCTTCCGCCATGATCTTTTCCTGAAGTTTGATCACACCATATAGCAGAGCTTCAGGACCGGGAGGGCATCCGGGAACATAAACATCCACCGGCACCACGCGATCCACCCCTTGAACTATGGAATAATTATTGAACACCCCGCCGCAGGAAGCACAGGCTCCCATGGAAATCACCCACTTCGGCTCGGGCATCTGGTCAAAAATTTGTTTCAGGATCGGCGCCATCTTCTGCGAGACCCGTCCCGACACGATCATCAGGTCGGCCTGACGCGGAGAAGCGCGGAAAACCTCAGCCCCGAAACGCGCCGCATCCCAACGCGAGTTAGCCATGGCCATCATCTCAATAGCACAACAGGCCAGCCCAAAAGTCGCGGGCCATAAAGCATTTTTTTGCGCCCAACCAACAACCTTGCCCAGCTTGGTCGTCAAGATCGTGTCATACAAAGACCCGGCGTATTCACTGTCCAGTGCCTCGATGGCATCCTGAACATTCAATTTAAGATTATTAACTTCGGCTTCGAAAGTTTCGGCTGCGTCTTCGATCAATCCCATTCCAAACCTCCTCGTCCCCAAATATAGACGTATGCGATTCCCAGAATGACTATGAAAATGGCCATTTCCACCAATCCAAATAAACCCAGTTCACCTAATGCCACCGCCCAGGGATACATGAACACCACTTCCACATCAAAAATGATGAAAAGCATGGCGATGGTGGCAAACCGCACCGGATAACGGCCCTTGGCCTCTTCGGTCGGGATTATACCACACTCATATGGGAGCATCTTTTGTGGGCTTGGGTTACGCGGGCCCAACACCGTAGACAATGCCAGCAAGGCCCCCACCACTACAAGGGCAACCACCGCGAACAAAGAAATGTAGAAATATTCAGCCATTTAATACCTTAATATCGATCCTGTCCAATAAAACCGGGATCGTTTCCTCTTTATTAACAGAGATCCAGAATACTTGCCGGGAAAACCGAAACCCCTTTTAACATTAACAGGTTAGCACCCCCCTCAAAAGATTGGGGGAACAAGCCACTGGAGTCGGGATTATATCAGTCTGCCCTACCCTGTCAATAATTGATTTACCGATGGATACCAGCATTATTCCGGCCAGCACAGAATCCGGAAAACCTTTAGTTTAAAAGGGTTAGCAAGACCGAAAAACAGGGGCTTGGGGTGGTGAGGAGTCCTGACCGGCAGAGGCAGGACACATTACCTGCAAGGATGTCCGCTTTGACAGGAAGGAGCTTTAATGAACCCCACTTCGCCGAAGAGGGGCTGGGGTGATTTACAACAATATACGAATTAACTAGATAAATCGTCATCGCTGTAAAGGTCACATAATTCGTTGATAGGAGTTATGTGACCTTTACAGCGATGACGATCAAAGGAGCTACTCCCTCTTTGAGAAAGAGGGTTTTATCTATCAGGAATATTCGATGTGCAGGCGGTAAATGAGACCGCTGGGATTGTCACCGGGGTCTTTGGCATCGGGTTGGGCGTAGCTGATCAGTTCGAAGCTGATGGTATTTTCCCCGGCCTGGACAAACTGTTCGATGTCGATCAAAAATGGGTCAGGGTATTCCGCTCCGCCATACTCCTGCTTGAGACTGACGTTGTTCACCGAGATATGGCAGGTATCGTCCGAGCGTAGCAGAATGTCTGCCTGGCGGATGGCGTTAGGGTTGTTGATGGGGAGATCAAACTTGAAACGGAATTTATGCTGGCTCCCGGTTTTGGCTTCTTCTAACGAAACCATCTCGCGGACCCATATCCACTGGCTCCCCTTGATAGCACGCCAGCCGCTTCCCATCTGACAAATGGACGCCTTCATCCAGGTTTCCGAATCCGTTTCGTAATATTCGGTTTCACTACTACTGGCCAAGACCAGTGTTTTAGTCTTAGCAGCAATGGGGTCGGCCGCGTCCATATCCACAGGTGTGCTGGACTCCCACATGATTTCGTTCATCTCTTTCCAATACTCGAACATGCCTTTCTTTTTGTTGACCACCAACATGCTCGGCCGGGGAGTACTGCGACCCAGGTAAGGCCCAATGTCGGCCACGATCACCCCTGAAGAGAGTTCCGGGTCAATCGATATGAAAGAATGTGAAGGGATGGTGTCATAACTATGCACGATCAGTCTTCCCTTATTTTCTAGCGGACTGTCCTGCTGAATTTCATCGTGAAGCTTCTGCAACAAAAGCAGGGAAGTTTTTATTTCGTTCAAAAATGTATGCTTGCCCCCTCCCTGTTTGGTGATCAACTCCACCACTGGAGAGTTAGGGTCTATAAGCAATAAGCGGATTTTGATTCCACTCAACACTCTTTCCTTAATCAGTTCCCGGCTTGCGGTCGAGATCGACAGCAAAGAAGAGCCTCCTATAAAAATTTCTTCTTTAACATTTTTGAACAACTCCTCAAATGAGGTGGCCTGAGCGAGTTCGGAACGGTTTTTATAGATCCCGTGGATGCCTAAGCGAACCGCATCGGGATTGACGATTTCTTCCAGCGCTTCTTTATATTCGTTGAAGGTCAATTCCCGCAAAAAAACTTCGTAGCCAAGTGAAATCACCCCGATCAAGGAAATCAGCAAAGCAAATTCGCGAACCGGGTGTAACCAGATGCTATGCGCATCGAACAACTTCTCAGAGCCAATGTAAGTCCCGGCCCCAACCACAAAGATGGTCATGGCCAGAAACACGATGCGGTCACGCACCCATTTGCGAACATTCACTCCGCCTCTTTTTACGGCTTTAGTCATAATTTTAAATGTTGACCGGACCACACCCGGTGGGAACAAGCTCCACGCCTTCGGCGATCACAATAAAGGAAGAGCACGACAAGTCCAACGTCATACTTGCAGTGATATTACAGGATAAACTAATGTTTCACAATGCAATCTTCATCACATTTATACAACGCTATTGTTAGAGAAATATTAGGAAGAAAACCACGGTCACCGGCAGCCCGCCGGTTAGCTCAAACCCGACTTGCGGCGTAAAAACCAGTCCACCACCAGAAAGCCCACCATCAGGCTATAGGCCCACCAGTTATCCCAAAGAGAAAAAGACCGGCTATGACTTTTAAGCCGCACATCAGGATTAGCAAACTGGTAAGTACTGAGGTCATCACTGCCGTTGAGAATACGGTAACTACCGCCGCTGAGCTCAGAAATTTTTTTCAGCAGATATTCGTTAATAAGAGGCTTTTCAAATTCCGCAGTATCTTTTAACACCGAGAACATGATTTCCTCTGCCAGGGATTCTCCCTCCAGATCAGCCTTTATTCGGGCGGTATAAAACCCTTCCCTGGCAGGAAGAAACGGAAAGACCCCCTCGCCCTGCTCATCCGTTTTCAATTCTGTTTCAGGGCCAGATTCTTTATTGAGCGATTTCAAAGTCAGTTGCACCTTAGTATCGACAGCAGGCTGATAATTTTTTTTCAGCAGCTTGAATTTGATCAGGGCCTGCTCACCTTCCCGATACTGTTCCTTATCAGACTCCAACTGCAACCTTCGTGTTTCCGGTTCAGCAATCAGCCAGTCGATGATATTATTCCAGAACCTTTGGAAATATCTGCCACTGCCGCCACCCCCTACATTCCTGAAATTCCAGCTCCAAACCGAATCGGTAGCCAACAATGCTGTTCGACCTTTGCCAAACTCTCCGGCAACCAGAAGGGGAACAGAAGCCCCCTTGGGATGCTGGGCAAGAACATGCGCTTCCTTTTTCGGGGTCAACCCCAGGTTTATGCTCTGAAGTGGTGGGAGTGAACTCCATACTTCCTGATTCAATTTCAGGTCTTTTTCCAGATGCAAAATCGGATGGCGCGAAAACTCCTGATTCAAGACAGGTTGAAAAGCTTCGTCCACAAAAACTCGAGGGGTCTCCTCAAAAATCACCGGAAGAATTTCTTCAATTGGAGTCCGCGAATAGCCTCCGCCCTGAAAAGAAAGTTCACCACCAATCATTAAAAAGGCTCCGCCGTTTTGGACGTATTTACGAATATTCCCCAGATACTTCTTGTCGATGAACGGATCATATTTAAAATTCTGGAAAACAATCAGATCAAAAGAACTCAGATAATCGTCAAACAACAAGTTGGAGGGAAAAGGGATCAGGCTAAGCTCGGTCGTTGGGGCCTCCACATCATCGCCAATATTTCTAAGAATAAAAAACGACAGCAAATCCACTTTCGGGTTATGAGCAAGAACTTCACGGAGGTAGCGGGAATCCCACGAAGGACGACCATTGAGATGCAAAATCCTGATCCTGTCTCGCACCACATTTATCTCGAACTCTTTTTCATTGTTGGTGAGAATGAACTCACCCGCAAACTTGGGCAGGCCGAGGCTATAAATTCTTTTACCTGCACTTTGAGGGATGAACTCCAACTCCACTTCATATCGTTTTGTGTCTTCACGCACCTCAACAATCTTTGAAACCAGAATACGATCTCCCTCTTTCAAAACCAGAGGGACGTTGCGATTTCCCATCGCTGAGGAAAACACGGTGAGAGAAATCCTGAGAGGCTGTTGCACGAACCCAAAATCTGATGCAGAGACCGATTCGACCGCCAGATCTTTAAAGCCCTCATTGCTCCCAGCCTGCAAGGTGTGAATCGGGCTATCCAGAGCCTTGATCCGCTCCACCAGATTCCTGGAAATTTCGCCTGACTCTTGAGTCAAATCCGCGCCATCCGAAAACAAAAATACTCCCTGGAGCGATGGCCTCGGGTAATGCTCTGCCAATTCTTCGAACACCCGGGTCAGGTTGGTAAAAGGCCGATGCGGCTGGTAGAGGCTTTCAACCGTTCTGGCCGCCGCCTTTTCGATGTCATCCGAAACAAAATAATAATCCACGTTAAAATCTTGTCCCAGCTTTTCAAGATAGGAAGCGTTGGTCGCCAGAGCTTTTTTTATCAGGTCAATCCTCGGAGACTCATCGGTTTTTATGGAGAGACTTTTACTGTTATCGAGCAAAACCGCTATGGAGTTTTTGAGAGTCTGGCTTTTGCGAAATTCCAACTCGGGTTTTAACAAGATCAACAACAAAAGCGTGAACGCCGCCAATCTGAGCACAAAGAGAAGAAGTTTTCTGGATCGAGAACCAACCCGGTTCAAACTGGTCCAGAAAAACCAGAGTGCTATCGGAATCACAACACCGAGCACGCCATAAATCACCGCCGGGTCTTCCGGCGACCAATGCAGTTGCCATTGGTTATAAACTTCGGGATCAATCCCTAATAATTTTGTCAACCCGTTCATCTGGAATTGTACCTGCGCAAACGTTCAAGAATAATGGGCAAATGCACCATGTCTTTTTTGTAGTCCAGAGTCAGCGCGTACATGATGATGTTAACGCCCAGACGGATGGCAAGTTGTCTCTGTTTGTGCCCGCCCGCGATCACATCATAATTCCAGTGCCCCAACTTATTGCGTGACCATGCGCCGCCCTGATCGTTGGAGCTGTATATCAGGACAGTCCGCCCCTTAATGGATATCCCTTCCAGATAGGGTTTGACGATGGATCGGCCAGACACCGTATTGAGCAAGTAAAAAGACCGGAAAATGGAATGGTCGCGCTGAATTTTTCTGAGTGGGTTCTGCGGAAACAATGCCGACACCATTTTTCGAACCGAGGTATCAAATGCGGAATCAGCTTGTGCTGAATTGTCGTCAATAAGAAGAAACCCTCCATAGCTCAAATAATTCCGCAAAACCTTCAGATCCTTTTCCGGGAAAGGGTCGAACCCCTCATCGCCCCCCATATAAATGAAGGGATGCCGGAACAAATCAGGGTCTGAGATGTTTAACGCTACCGGCTCGCGGTTGACTTCAATGGACGTTCTGCGTGTGACCTGAGCAAGAAGGCTTCGCAGGGCATCCGGCCGGGGGTTATCGTTCCCCCCCTGATACTTGATCCAGGGAAGGGTCAGGCTGGAATAACCTGCCACAGCCGGGGATATATTTTTTCCCCAGGTGACAAAAAACAGAACCAGAACAAATATTGTGAAGAGTTTTTGCATCGTTGAAAGTTTAAATCAGAAGAGGCCCCATAGCAATGGATCAAAACCCATTGCCCTTCTAGCCCGGATATTGCGTGAGTAAAAAGCCCGACATTTAAAAAAGCAAACCCGGTAAGAACAAGCCTCTATTTCCCAAAACGCACCCCCCGCGCGAAGTGCAACCCCCTCAATCCCCCTTGTCAGGGGGAATTAATTTAATGTCCCCCCTGATAAGGGGGGATTAGGTGGGTTAAAACCATTCACTAAGAATACTCATGCAATATACGGGCTAGTGATATTTCTTTTTGTAGGTCAGGGTTCGCTAAGGTAAACTTCATTCTAATTACCAACCTTTATGTATAAAACTTATGTCACGAACTGTTTTGCTCAACCCCGGCCCTGTAAACGTAACCGAACGGGTTCGACAGGCATTGATGCTCCCCGATCTCTGCCACCGGGAAAAAGAATTCTCCGATCTCATGGCAGCGATCCGCTCGAAATTACTCAAAGCTTTTGACATTGAAGAGGAGTACACCTCCGTGCTGGTTTCCGGGTCGGGAACAGCAGCACTGGAAATGGCCGTCTCTTCCTCCCTGACTCCGGGCCGGTCGATGCTGGTCATTCAAAACGGCGTGTATGGCGAGCGCATTAGCAAAATCTGCGAGATTTACCAGTTCCGCCAGCACACCATCAAATTGAAATGGGGAGAACCACCCAACCTGGAGGACATTGAAAACGAGTTAAAACAAAACCCTGACATAGAAGTGGTGGCTCTCGTACACCATGAAACAACAACCGGACTTCTGAACCCTTTGGAAAAAGTCGGTGAACTTGTCCAGCGTTATAAAAAAATATTTTTGGTGGACTGCATCAGCAGTCTGGCAGGAGATGAAGTGAATTTCAACTCCATCGACATTGCAGTCGGCACTGCCAACAAATGCCTGCAGGGTTTTCCCGGTGTATCCTTTGTCCTGTTTCGGGAAAAAGAATTGCAACGCTTGCGAAAAATTCCAGAGCGAAACAGGACAAAGGATACACCGGGAAAACCCTGCAGGCATTTG
>JACNKA010000036.1 GCA_014382285.1 Nitrospinota bacterium
TCGGGTCGTACATAGAAAGGCTCCTCAACCGTAACACGGATGATTTCTTTACCTTTCCGGTTAAACCCGATGACCGTATCGTTATACATTTCAAACTTCTTACCGTGAATGTTGGTCTCGAAAATCTTCGGACCTGGCTCACGTTTCCATTTGAAGATGATACGCTGTGTCGTCCGGAACAACTGAAGCACACCCAACAGATCTCGATCCGGCACCATGTACTGATCAATTGAATGATCAACACCAGGTCCGAACATCTGCTGAGAATACGCTCGAGGAACGTGCCGTGATGGTACATAGTACCCGTTAGGCTCCGTACCCAGCTGCGGATACAACGGTAAGGCCACTTTCCGGTCCCGAATCAGATAGTACTGTGGGTTATCCGGATCATGTGCCCATTCGCCATTGCTGCCAATCTTGACCAGACCCTGCAATCGGATCTTACCAACACAGGCCGCCATACAACGCGTCTCCATCTGATCACCTTCCGTCAGAGGATCGAGACCCTCAATGCGCGGATAACAGGCGATACATTTCTCAGAGATTCGTGTCGTACCACGAAACATTGGCTTTTTGTAAGGACACTGCTCTACACACTTTTTATAACCACGACAACGACTCTGATCGATCAGAACGATGCCGTCCTCTTGGCGCTTGTAGATCGCCTTTCGAGGACACGCCGCCAGACAACCCGGGTACGTGCAGTGATTACAAATGCGTTGCAGATAGAAAAACCAGATTTTATGCTCCGGCAATACTGACCGTGTGCCGTTGTCGCCACCGAACGTTCCCTCGCGGGACTGGGTGAACTCACGACCATGAGCGGTATCTTCACCAAAGTTCGGGAAGCGCCACTCTTCATCAGTCGGTACATAACCGATTGCTTGCTGATTCAAACCGATCTTGGCAGGCGCTTCAAAGATTGTCACACCTTCGTAGACACCATGGATCGCTTTGTTTGACGTCTTACGTACATTCCAGACATTCTGTCCAGGATTTGACTGCTCCAGCATTTTCAGAATCTTCCAATCCCAAAACTGTGGGTAGCCACCGTAAGGCTTCGTTTCTACATTGTTCCACCACATATACTCCTGACCCTTCGAGAAGGTCCAGGTAGATTTATGGGCCATCGTACAGGTCTGACAAGCAATACAACGGTTTGTGTTAAACACAAACGTGAACTGCTCTTTCGGATGCTTTTCGTCGTAGACGTATGTGGCCATCCGACCCAGCTGCCAGTTATAGACTTCAGGCATTATCGTACCTCCTTAATTTGCAATAGCCAGTGTCGAAAAATAAACATCTGACTCTTCCCCTTATAAAATACTTCCAAACACAAAAAAAGGCTGGTTAACCTACACCAGCCCTTAATTCATAAACTTCAATGCAACGATCACAACCGCCGTCTCGGCTTTCCCAGTCGGGAAAGTCAATCTGAATCGCTTCAATCACCATTTCATCACAAATACTTTCAGGATCATCCACCCAGTTATAAGTCGGGAATTTGCAGAGCGGACAAGGCGATCCTTGCAAATGAATAAAATCTTTTTCTTCTTCCGTCATATCTCCCGGATCGACATATTTACTCATCAGAGTATCGAGGTCGGTGGCCATGGAGAGAAGCTCTTCGTGTGTCAGTTTCTCAGTCTGCCAGAGCCCTTCAAAAATTCCCTTTCGCTGCTTATCCGGGATTTTACGGTAAAAGTTATCAAATTCACGGTACCTTGATTCTTTGGGCTGAACAGAAACAACGCCCATGCGCGCCAGTCGGGCATCCACATACATATTCCACAAAAGCTTGAACCTCGCCGTAATGAGGTTTTTCACCGAGGGATTGCCAGGGATAAAAGCATCTTCATAGTCGAACTCAGGATCGACCATATCCTTGGCGTGCATGAACTCATGAATCAGGAAAGCATCAAGTTCCTGAGCTTCCTCAGGATTACTGAACCGACTCGCCAGAACCCTCATCTCAATGATGGGATTCCCTGAAACCCGGTTGAGAACATTGGAGCCTTCGTCCACTTTATTGATGCCCCGTTTCACCACTACCTCTTTGATGCGCTCTTCGAATTCACGAGCCAGATCGTAAGAAACCTCGTCATCTTGTTCAGGCTCTTCATCATCTTCCATTTCAGCGATGGCGGTCACGCCTTCTTCCGACTCAATCGTTTCTCCTTCGGTACTGGCCTGTTCCACCAACGCTTCTTCGGGCACGGCTTCCTGATTTTCAGGCTCTTCCACATCGGTTTTTTGAACCAGAGCAGACTTTCTAACCGTGCGCTTGCGTTTAGGAATAAGACCTACCGCTTCCAAGGCACGCAACACGTGATCACCCAGTTTTAATCTCTCAAGAAAAAACAGGCGATTGACCTTTTCAAAAGCCGCTTCCCGATCATCTTCCGGGAGCTCATAAATAGGATCGGCGAGGGAATGGAACTCGTCATAATCAGAACGGTAACCAGACCGCTCTAAATGATTAAGATGCCGAAAAACAGACTCTTCCATTAGTTGAGCGCTATAACTGACCTTCATTCATTCACACAAATAGTAGGGTTAAAAATACTGAAAATCGGCGAGCCAAGACAAACCTTGCCCCCCGAATTAAAAGCCTGTGATACCTTAACTTATCTTCTTTTAAAGGCCTGTGTCAAGACAAATGGCCTTTATTTTTTATATCTTTAACCTTGAAAAAGGCTTGCATGCCACAAACAACCCAGACTGGCCTTTCAAAACGTCATAATCTCAAATCTTCAAACAGCTATCTGGCAAACAACCCGTTCCCCCACCCATAGCATCGACATCAGAATTGTCCGTTTATTCGTTTCAGGACTGAGACTATTTCTTATCAACAGAGTCTTTAAGTTTTTCAATTTCTTGAATCGCTTTCATGATCGGCTCAGGATCACCCAGGTCCTTGGCAATCTTTCTAGCCTTACTGATATACTCGTCCGCCTGATCATAGCGGGAAACCAGGATCTCCATTCGGGCTACCGTCAGATAAAACTGAATAAAACTGGTCCAACTGCTGGTCTTTTCAAAACACTCACTGGCCTGAGCGAAATAGTTTTCCGCTTCCTCAAACAAATAGTCTTTAAACTTCAGATTGCCCAAGTAGGTGAAATCCTGACCGGCCCCTTTAAAATCTCCAACCTCGCGGGTGAGCTCCAGGGCACTCAGGTAAGATCGTTCGGCTTCTTTGCGTCCGCCATTACTGAAAGCGAGATTGCCAAGATTACGATAATCTTCGGCGATTTCTTTTTTGTCATTCAACTGAGTGGAGAGGTCAAAAGCTTGTTTAAAACTTTCCCCTGCCTTTTCCCTGTAACCTCGCTCCATATTGAACTTGCCTAAATATCTGAGGTCGATGAGAATCTCTTTCGGATCATTGAGTAGCTGGGAGTTTTCCAGAGCCTTTTTGTAATAGACCTCCTGCTTGGAGCGCTCCTTTTTTTCAACATAGATGTTCGTGAGTATGCGGCAATCGGCGCAAACATTGCGATAGTCTTTGATTCCCTCAGAAATTGCCAGAGCTTTGAGTGCAAATTTTTCCGCTTGGCTCCAGTCTTCTTTTTGCAGATAAAGGTTATAAATATTCCTGTTATCTTCTGACATCTCTGCCTTAGTATCGGACTGAGTATTGATTTCCAATGCCTTCAAATAATTTTTCTCGGCGTTGAGCCAATCGGTTTTCTGCAGGCAGATATTTCCCAGATTGCGGTGATCAAGCATAACACCACGCATATTGTTGTTGCCCTGATGAGCCTTCAAGGATTTTTTGACCAGCTTTTCTGCGCTGTCCACTTTCCCGGACATGATCAGAACGTTCAAATAGCTGCCACGCAAATCTTGCAGGCCTTTCTGATCCTTCAATTCCTCCTTGAGTTCAATGGCTCGGGCATAGTTTTCTTCTGCCCCTGCATAATCCTGTTTTTCCATCGAAATGCTGCCAAGGTTTCCCAAAGCCGCGCTCAACCCCCCTTTGTCTCCAGACTTTTCATGGATGGCAACGGTTTCTTTTGCCACATCGCCCGCTTCTTCCCAATCATTGGCCATGAATAATACATTGCCTAAATCACTTAACAAAGCCAGCTTGAGCTTGCTATCCTTTTCGGCTTCTGGCTTTTTCAAGGCTTCGCGGATCTGCTGTTTTCTACTTTCCAGATATTTCGGCTGAGAGAAGATGAATATCAGTTTATTCTGCACCTCCTGTACCGACCCCTGCTCTTTCATGGCTTCATACAAATCGCTGGCCCGCATCAGGTAATCTTCCGCCTGGTCAAACTCTTCTTTCTTCACAAAAATATCTCCCAGCGATTCACATTGCTGGGCGATTCCTGGTCGGTTCTCCTGTTTCTCCATCAGTTTCAGAGATTTGAAATACTGCTCCTGGGCTCCATCCCAGTTTTTCTGCAAGCCTCTGACATTACCCAGATTGGCATAACCTCTGGCTTCTCCCAATGAGTCTCCCAATTCTTGCATGGTCTTGAGAGATTTCTCGTAATATTCCCAGGCCAGATCGAGTTGGTTTTTGTTGAGATAAATATTTCCCAGGCTCCCCAGCAGGTACGAATTTCTGCGCTTGTCAGAATCCCCGATCACCTCCAGAGCCTTTTTGAAATTGGCCTCAGCCTCATCGATTTTTTCCGCCTGCCCTTCACTGGCCAATTGCAGATAGATTCCAGCCAGATTGGCGTAACAAACTCCCGCTGAGGTCTTGTCGCCCATGTCTTCCAGCACAGTGATGGTTTTTAGAATGGTTTCTGCCACTTTATCCATCCGCTTCCATTGGAAATAGAGTTCTTCCAGATCCTGCAGTTTGGCGATAACCTGGGTCTTTTGTCCGCTTGATGTGAGCGACTCCACTTCGGCCAGCAGAGCCGATTCGTTCTTCCCTAAATATGCAGGGTGTTTATAAAGGGAGTCGATTCTGCCTTCCAGTTGCTGGATTTTGCGTTCATCCTGCTTTGCCTCTGCCATGAAGTCTTTGGCCTTCTGGTAATAACCAATGGCCTGCTCCAAATCTTCTTTTTTCAGGGAGGTATTGCCCAGATACTCGTTGTAAATGCCCTGCCCAAGCGGATCGTTGGCCTCAATCATTATCTGCAAGGCACGCTGGTAACTCTCTTCAGCTTTTTCCAGACTGCCCTGATAAAAATAAACGCTACCGAGATTGCCGAGGGAACTTTCGATGCCTTTGGCGTCCTTGAGTTTTTCCATGTAGGTCAGGGAGCGGGAATAAAAACCTTCCGCCTTGTCAAACTGTTTACTTTGAAAGCAAATATTGCCAAGGTTGCCCAGCACATATGCCTGACCGGTGTCGTCCCCGGCTTTTTCCATATGCTTCAACGCTTCAAGAAAGTTGGACTCTGCTTCCTCAATATTATTTTGCTGTAAGTTCTCATAACCGAGCTTCTCAAACTTTCTACCCTCGTCCATAAATCCCACCTTCACATAAATGCGTTTGTAATTAAAATATGAAAACGTCCGCCGAATCCCAAGGCCCTCAATCTTCTCGATCAGGCCAAATCGACAACGGTTGAAAACAGCTTATATTTCACGGATTTAGTTACGAATTATAGAGGGCATCTTCCTCCCTGTCAACATAGCCACTAGGCGTGGGGCCGACTGCAATAGCTTTATGTTGCGGGCAAACGGCGTCTCGGCTCAACGGGCCATTGCTATCTGCTGCATGTGATATCCCCTTCATTTGCTTCATGCCCGAAGCAACTGTGTTAAATGTCAAGCATTGGAGATGAGATTTTCATTCCAGA
>JACNKA010000066.1 GCA_014382285.1 Nitrospinota bacterium
CGTCAAAGGAACGCCGCTTGATCATGTTCCCATACACCACATTTGACTATAACTCAAGAAATTTTTCCGGATATTCAATTTTTTCTAAATACGCTAACAAAAAGCTGTATGCTTCAACAAGAGTGGAATAATTCACATGATTATCTTCAGCTTTTTCACCCATTTGACTATGATAAATTGAAAAATGGTCTCCTATTACTTGCGAAGCATTTATTTTATCTTCCGGCAGATTTTCTATAAACTCATCATCAAAAATCATAAATTTTCCATGGGTTAAAGTTGGCTATGCCAATAGTAAACCATAAGCCGTTTTTTCCAAAAATAAATTGATTACCATTTTGTGAGCTTCCCCCCTGACAAGGGGGGACTGAGGGGGGTTGCTTTTGTATAGTTTTCTTGAAGTATAAGAGGAAGGTCGAAGTCGGCACGGATGAATAATCACCCGCACCAACTGATATTTGTCTACAAAAGTTTGTGATTGCTGAGCGTCATCGTCGAAACTGAAATCGCGCCTTCTTCGCAGTTGATGATGCGGCGTTGTTCAGGAAGGTCAGCCGCACCCACTCTGGTATATGCATCGGTGTAGCTTTCCACATCTTTCAAGCCTTTGGTTTCCGGATTGAAATAGAATACTGAATATTTATGGGTCAGAAATTTACCATCCTGATTTTTCCGACTCTCTTCAATATTGATGGAAAAAGACATGCGCGGTGTCTGCCGGTTGATCTGCTGGATTCTGCCGTCTTTGATGCGGTAGAACGAACTCATGCCATCGCCACCCATGACGAGTTTTCTTCCCAATGGGTGTGTGCCTTCATCGCCAAAGCTGAGTTTGTATTTGCCATCTGACTCATCAAAAGAACGTGGCCCTCTATGCATAGCAATAGAAGCCAGGTTTTCTGTCAGAAATCCTTTAGATTTTTCTTCGCTGATATCGGTCTCAATTTCTTTCGGACCTTTAACCGTTACCGTGCCCTTGTGTTCAACGCCATTTATATTTGCCGTTGCATCTGCAGTGAAACCGCCGAACCCGGCCGGCCATCGAGCGGTATTGGAAAACACTTCCTGCATTGCAGTCCGCGCCGCGGCATCATCTTCCAATGTGGTTTCGACATCTTTTTCCTTCGTGTAGGTTGCCATGCAAAATCTCCTTAAAACATAAAGAGCCCGGCTCAAACCCACAAACCGGACACTGTTTATAATGTTACTGGGAACAGACTTGAGTATACCTTATTTCACTGCAACGCTGATATCAGGAATGCCCTTTTTTTGTAAAAGGCCCATGACCTGAATCACATCTCCATAAGGAAGGGATTTATCGGCTCGGATAATCGCGCTTGGTTTTTTGCCCTTGAGTTCCATTTTAGCAAGGGTTGTTTCCAAACCCAGAAGCGTTAGCGGCTTGCCGCTAAGAAAGATTTTTTTGTCTTTCGACATCTCAACCTCCAGGGTTTTAGTGCTTTCATCAAGGACGGAAGACTTGGAAGTCGGCAGATTAATATCCATCTTTCGGCTGAAGTCAACAAACACCGTGGACACCATGAAGAAAATAATAAGCAAGAACACCACATCAATCATGGGGGTCATGTCCAACGCAAAACTATCTTCTTCTTCTCTTCTGAATCGCATGGTGATTTCTTTTAAATAGAAAAGCGGTCAACCAACGCTTGGTGCCCTTTTAGGTCTTTCTCTGGATGCTGAATCCGCAGGGTTAGCCTTGCGCATGTCATCGTAGGAAAGCTCTTCAATGAGTTGGAAGGAAATTTCCTCCATCTCAAAAACATAGCGGTCGATTTTTCCCCGAAAATAGTGATACAGAGCCAAAGCCGGGATACCGACTACCATTCCTGCAGCGGTTGTGATCAAAGCTTCTGAAATACCACTTGCCACAAGGCCTGGGTTTCCGGTACCACTGAGAGAAATCACATTGAAGGCTTTGATCATTCCGAATACAGTTCCCAAAAGGCCCATCATCGGAGTGATGTTTGCCACTGCGCCCAACACCCGAAGATTCGAATTCATCAAAGACGCCTCATGCTGACCCGCGCCTTCAATCGCTCTTTCAATTTCATCGAGCTTGCCCCCTACTCGCAATAGCCCGATTTTTAAAATCCGCGAAAGTGAATTGTCGTAGGAGTTGCACAACTGTAAAGTTTTGTGAGTGTCCTTCCAGTCCCACTGGTTCCGGACATTCTGGAGAAAGTTGGAATCGATAACATTCTTTCTTCTTAAATTATAAAGACGCTCTATGGCAATCCCCAGCATGAGAACAGAACTGAAAAGAATGGGATACATCATGATCCCGCCTTTTTCAAAAAGGGAAAGCAGCTTCCACGAATCTGCGGAGCCAGGATCTGCGGCAAAGGCAAGCCCAGGGAAACCCAACAAATTTAAAAGCACAATTTTAATGATTTGTTTCATAATGATGGCTGTTTTCGGATAGGACTCCCATTTTACAGATGGGAATATCCTTGAAGTTATAGCATGAAGTTTTCTGGATAAGCAAGGGGCTTTAAAGCCCAGCAAGATGATTAAGCTCTTTAAACACAAGGTTTTTTAGTATATATTTGAAAACAACCTGTAACCATCAAAGAGCCTGATGTCGCCACTTAGCCTTGCCTCAAAATTTGCATCTTTTTTTACTTTGGTTTCCGTATTGGTGCTTTTCTTCGGATGCGCCACCACAAAAGAAGAGAAAAACTATTCCGCACGCCAATTATTGCAACAAGGCAAGCAGTTTGCGAAAAAAAATGACACCGAAGCAGCCAAAGCCAAAATCCAGCAATTGATGGAAGATTTTCCCGACAGCAAAGAACGGGTAGCGGCCACCATGTTGCTCGCAGACATTCATTTTAAAGATGAGGCATATGAAGAGGCTAAATTTCATTACCAGAAATTCACCGAACTCTACCCCGCTCATCAGTTTGTCGACCGGGCACATTTTTATAAAGCCATGACCAATTTCAAGCTGACCGACCTGGCTTCCCGAGACTTGACTCCGGTCAATTCGGCGTTGAAAGACTTTCAACGCTTTCTGGAAGATTTTCCGCAAAGCTCTTACTCCAAACCGGCACAATTAAAAATTACCCAGTGTCTGGATCTTCTGGCGCAAAACATATTTGAAATCGGCAAGTTTTATTACCGCACCGGTTCTTATCAGTCGGCCATCCAGAGGTTCAAACGCTTGAAAGCCGAATACCCTGACCACTCCTATATTCTCGAAGCAGAGTTCTTGTTGGGCGAATCCTATTATCATGAGCAAAATTTTTCCGAAGCCAGTGCTTACTATAAAAACGTTATCAAAAGCTCTCCCAGAAGCAAGTTAGCCAAAGAGGCACGACTTCGCCTGAAAATCCTGCGCTGAACTCAAAAAATTATGTCAAAAACTCCCAAACCCAAACCAATAAAAATAAAACGTTCTTCTCCGGCGAGGAACACAGGGACCAACCACGACCCGCTCACCCAATACATGGAAGAGATCGGCAAGATCAAGATTCTCACCCGACAAGAAGAAATCAATTTGGCAGAATCTATTAAAGCAGGAGACCCCAAAGCCATTCAGGAAATGGTGCGTAGAAATTTAAAATACGTCGTGACCGTAGCCAATAAATACCGAGGGATGGGCATTTCTCTTCAGGACTTGATTGAAGAAGGGAATATTGGGTTGATCCAGGCTGCCAAACGCTTTGACGTTTCCAGAAATGTCAAATTCATCACCTATGCGGTATGGTGGATCAAGCAAGCTATCATGCATTCTCTCGCCGAACAGTCCGGCACCGTCAAGCTCCCTGTCAAGCAGGCCGGAAAAGTGCTCAAGATCAACAAAAGAAGCCAGCAGATGGTGCAGGATCTGGAGCGCGAACCGACCCAGGCGGAACTGGCCAAGAGCCTGGGGTATAGAGATGAGGAGGTCAACTCCATCATGCGTGCCTACCGGACTCACCTTTCGCTCGACTCTCCCTTAAAAGATAGTGAAGACACGCTCTACCTGGATCTTCTGGAAAACCAGGACTTCATCCCATACGATGACCAACTCATGCAGGCATCGCTGAGCGCAAAGGTAGATCAACTATTGGAAGACCTCTCGGAGAAAGAAGCCCTGATTCTCAAACTGCGTTTTGGTTTTTTTGGAGAAGTTAAAACGTTGGAGAAAATCGGCAAAGAGATCGGTCTTTCCCGCGAACGGGTGCGACAAATCGAGAAACGAGCCAAGTTAAAACTGAAGGCCAAACTTCAAAGCGAGTCCTGGGGGGACGAGACAGAGTGACGCCCTCAATGCTGACAGAAATATTAGCCCTATGCATGGTTTCCTATTTGATCGGCTCCATTCCTTTCGGCGTTGTGCTGGCGAGGGCGCAGAATCTAAATATCCGTGAACACGGCAGCGGCAATATTGGCGCAACCAACGTAGCCAGAGTGCTGGGTAAAAAAGCCGGGCTGCTGACCCTTTTGGGAGATGTGCTGAAAGGACTCATCGTTGTTTTTGGTGCCGGATCGCTGTACGAAAAACCGATGCTGATCGCTCTGGCCGGACTCATGGTTTTTCTCGGCCACCTCCACTCCATTTTCTTGAAGTTCAAGGGTGGCAAAGGGGTCGCGACCAGCCTGGGTCTTTTTTCTTATATCATGCCCTGGGCGACTCTGTGCGCGGTCGGGGTGTTTTCTGTCTGCCTGTGGATTTCGGGCTACGTTTCCATAGGATCCATCATGGCGGCGGTTTCTCTGCCCCTGTTTGCCATTTTTTTTAAACTGCCACTTCCCTATATTTATCTTGCCGTCATAGTCGGTTTGTTCACATTACAAAGGCATTACGGCAACATTCTTCGCCTGCTCGAAGGGACCGAGGCAAAATTCTTTAAAAAATAGAATTTGACAATTTCAGTTGAAGAAATATAATTGGTCTCGGGTCTTCCATCCCAGACAAAAATAGTTGCGGGAGTAACTCAGTGGTAGAGTGCAACCTTGCCAAGGTTGAAGTCGAGGGTTCGAACCCCTTCTCCCGCTCCATTTTTCCATCATTACAACTTAGCAGGGCGCCGTCGCCAAGTGGTAAGGCAGAGGTCTGCAAAATCTCTATCGGCGGTTCGAGTCCGCCCGGCGCCTCCATTTTCTTTCAAACACTTACAGGTCTTTCGAATTTTTCCTCCCCCACTTTGAGGGTCTGTGTGGGGGTCTGGCTTCATTCCTTTTATTAGGATCACTGACCGATAAAAGCACAAGGGTCTCAAATGGAGTGAATACAACAATAGACGACGCTATCAGTCGTAGGGACGACGAATAAAAACGCGGCGCATATTTCGGGGGCGGTGAAATAAATGATGAACTACGATGTTTTGAAAACGATGAAACTGCGGCGATCATAACCAGTTATATTTCTTTTGCTTGTTTTTTTTGTGGCGGGCTGTCGACCCTGGCCGCCGTGATTCACGGTGGATCTTTTTTTAAACCTCACCCCATGCGATGTCGAAAAGGAAGTAAGGAATGGACGCGGTTCGTGGCCGCGCCCACCCTCAAGCTTTATGAGTTACCCGAAATCATCGTCGTCTAACCTATCAAGCTCGACCTGATCCTCGCAGCCACCACGCTCGGGAGTATAACCGACACATCGATTGCCAGTTCGACACGTCCTACACTTCGGAAGTTGACGAAAGACTGCC
>JACNKA010000109.1 GCA_014382285.1 Nitrospinota bacterium
TGTTAGGCACGCCGCCAGCGTTCGTTCTGAGCCAGGATCAAACTCTCCAGTTATAAAACTTGAAAATTTAATCCAAATATTTAAATCAAAGTAATTGATGCTAGACCCGCAACATCATTTGACACCTATTCGATTTTCAAAGAGCGAGTTCTAAACAGCGTGTTAGTCTACGCAGTTTAGAGTGTTTGTCAACTGATTGTCTGGAAAAAAAGACAATAAAATCTCAATTTGATAGTCTTTTCCAACTCAATTCCGGAAAAAACTTTCAAATGAAGATTTCCTGGTAATTCGTTCGACTCGGTAATAATAGAGCCTGGTAACTTTAAAAGCAATACTTATTTTTCAAAAAGTGAATATTTATTCATTTAGACGACAACTCTATATTAAACAATGCTATTTTTTCGATCATCGATGCTCTCATTGAGGCCTTTATTCAAATAACTTTCGTTTTAAGTACCGCTTATCTAGTGGTTTCTGAAAAACTGGGCTACTAGATATAGGGCAAGAAATGATTCTTCCTGAATCTTTATGGGCTAGCCTAGGATCAAATGGTTGTTTTGGCTTTTTTAGGCTATCTTTTTAGGGTGCTTGCTCGATGAGTGATCAACCAGTATGAAATACCCAGACAGAGGACCAAAACTCCATATAACACAACATCCATAGTTTTTGCGGGAGAGAGGGAGAATATAAGTATTTTCCGAATGAGTGCTGCAATGGCCAGCGTTAGAAAGCCTTCGAGGGCAAAGGACCCTCCACGCAGGTGGTTCATTTCCTGATGAATCAATTCGATGGCCGCCCATAGAATCAGCAGGCTTCCTAATACGGTCAAAATGCCTTCTTCTATTGTATTCTGTCCTGAAAATAGCAGGTAGACGTCATACCCAAATAGTCCAACCGCAAAAAAGGCCACGATAACCAAGGCCCCAGCCAGCATATAATTAAAATAGGAACTGGTTTTTTTTAGTAAGCCCAATAATGTTTTTTCAGTGCCGGAGAGCGACAGGAACCGGCTCATCTCCTCCTGACGGTAAGAACTTGTTAAAACATCCAGGTTGATATCGAGAATTTTCTCAAATGCTTTTATTTTATTTGTTAAGTTCTCGCTTTCTATACAGTGTTGGTGAATGCGTCCCAAAGTGAAAACTCGGACATAGTTGAATGCGGCATTCACATAATGGGTGGGAAGCCCTAGCTTGACATGGATCTCACCAACTTTATAAAGCTTCAGGAAATAAGAAATGTCATAAGTGCCGCTGAATAAATCCAGATACCATTCGCGAATCTTGCCCCGGTGTCGGTCGAGCACTTCCTGATCCTTCAGGAAGTCTGCCGTTTTGCCAAAGCCCCAGATGAATTCGTAAAACCCCTCTAAAAATTCATCGGCAAGGGATTCCATCTGAGGTTTCATCTGCAGAAGCAATACCTGGTCTTCAGGAGTGAAACGATAGTGGGTCTTTAGCGCAGGGTAATCATCTTGAGTCGTAAGGTCCATTGTGGTTGGTGCCTTTCAATTCCGGTTAACTGCGGGAACATTATACAACTTCAAAGTCATGATTATCAAAGGTGATTCTCATGAGCAACTGAAAACTTCCGGCGATAGTTTTAGCCAGTCACTGATCACTGGGTCGAAAAAGGAGACAAACAAGGGTGTTGGCGTTCGCCCAAGAGGTGGGAGACCCTCATGGGCGGGGCAAATCGCTAGAAACTTCGTTATCTTCAACCATTTGCAAGCTCTTGAGGGTGTAGAGTTTGTGATAGAGGCCTTCTTTCTGCATCAGTTGGGCATGGTTGCCGCTTTCAACGATCTGTCCGCGATCCATCACGATGATGCGGTCTACATTGTGGATGGTGGACAGTCGATGCGCGATGATGAACGAGGTTCTGCCTACCATCAACCGCTCCAATGCTTCCTGAATGAGTAATTCGGATTCATTATCAAGGGCTGAGGTGGCTTCATCAAGAATAAGGATGCGCGGGTCCTTGAGAATCGCGCGGGCAATGGCGATGCGTTGTCTCTGTCCGGCTGACAGGCGGATTCCCTTCTCACCAACCACGGTTTCATAACTTTCCGGGGTCTCCATGATGAAGTTGTGGGCGTTTGCCGCTTTCGCAGCCTGGATGAGTTCCTCTTTTGTCACACCGGGTTTTGCATACTCAATATTTTCAAGAATGCTTCCGCCAAACAGGATGGTCTCCTGTGGCACGATGCCGATCTGCCGCCAGTAGCTGGCCAGTTGCACAGACTCCAGAGGAATGCCATCAATGCGGATTTGCCCCGCAATCGGATCGTAAAAGCGGTGTAGAAGCTGGACGAGCGTGCTTTTGCCCGCACCGCTGGGGCCTACCAGAGCCACGGTTTGCCCCGGCTCTACGGTAAAGTCGATGCCTTGTATCACTTCCTGATCGGCGCGGTAATGAAAATGAACACCATCTACTTCTACCTTTCCTTCGATGCGGGGCATGGCTTCAGCGTCAGGCAGATCACGAACCTCCCCCTTCATGTCGAGAATTTCAAAGACGCGTTTGCTGGCGCCAATGCCTTCCTGCACCCGTGCGTATAAACGGGCGAAACTCCCCATCGGGCCGGCAATGATGGTGGCGTAAAGGATGAAGGCGATGAGTTCACCGGGGCTGATGGCCCCGAGAATCACTTCGCGTCCGCCATACCAGAGCAGGATGAGCGAAGTGGAAAAGGCGATGAAGCCGATGCTGGGACCAAAAAATGATGAAATGATGACACGTTTTTTAGCCGACTGGTAACTGTCTTCCAAAGCTTCACTGAAGCGCTGGTTTTCCAGTTTCTCGCGGACAAAGGATTTCACCACCTGGATGCAGGAGATATTTTCTTCCAGGATGGTTGTGGAAACGGCCAGTTTATCCTGAATTTCGGTTGAGAGTTTTTTCAGCCTGCGCCCAAAGGTGCGGGCGAACACGACGAGAACCGGGGCCAGCACCAGTATCAACCCGGTCAGCTTCCAGTTCATATAAGTGATAATGATGATGCCGCCAAACAGGCGGATGGATTGCTGAAGCAGGGTGGCGGGCAGGTCGGTGACGATGTTCTCGATGGTGGTGATGTCGTTGGTCATGCGTGAGACGATCTCACCCGTACGACGCTTCACAAAAAAACTCAGTGAAAGTGTGTGCAGATGGCGGAACAGTTTGATGCGGAAATCGGTGATGACGCGTTTTTCCGTCAGGTCAAAGAGATAATTATGCGCCGTGGTGAAGACCATCTGTATGAGAAATAACCCGGCAATGCTAAGCGTGAGGCTGTTCATCAGGGCCATGTCTTTTTGCACCATGACCACATCGACCAGCTTTTTGATGTAGAGCGGCACGGCCAGGTTGGTCAGCGAGGCGATTACCAGAAACAAGGCACCGAGCAACAAGGCCTTTTTGTAAGGCGAAAGTAATTTTAGTAGTCGCTTGTAATTATGCATTCGACGGTTTCAATGGCTGTAGTTTTAGTCAGTGGGGTGATTTTAGCTTTTAACAAATACAGGTTTGTCATTGAAGGTAAAGTATTTTTCAGTGCTTCCCCTCAACTCCAGGGATGAAGGGGATGAGTATGGACACGGTGATCAAAATAATGATAATCCACTCCAGTATTTCAAGTCTCCGGGTTGACTCTGCGTCTGAAAACTTCTGATAAATGCTTTCAACCGTTTGTAGTTTTCGGGTGATACTGTTTTCCCATGTATTTAATTTCAGTCTTTCGTAAGACAGTTTATAGAGTCGGGCCAGGAAGACATCTTCAAACAGTTTCAGAGCATTGGTTACGCTTTCAAACATAATTTCACTGTCGAGTTGGAACTGGCTAATTTTTTTCAGCTTGCTGTGTCGGGTTTGGGTGGGAAGCCAGGAGCCCCAGCGACTTTTTGAGAAATAGTCATAAAATTGTTGCAGGGCCTTGTTGATTTCGCTTTCAAGATAGAAAAATTCTGTTAGGGCCACATTGGTATACTCGAGGACGGTACCAACATCTTCCATTTCCTTACTGTATACAATGGCGGTGTCCCAATCTACAAGGGTCAGATCATTCTGTCCATAAGAAACCCGGTGAGAAATAATGTCGTTGATTTCTTCCTGCGATAACAGGGCAGTGTCAGCACGTAACAGGCAGGAAAGGGCATCAGGATAATCGCTCAATAGTGTATTTACGGAAATTGAGGGAGTTAGTTCTTCAAACTGAAAAACATAATAGTCTTCTACGTGTTCGTTGACCTTCATTTTGTTGATAGCAGGGCCAATCTCACCGAGGATGTTTTGAAGCAGATCCCGGGCCAATTCTATCAGTTCTGGATTGTCGTAGAGGGTCTGGCTCAGCTTGACAATGTTCTCAAGTTTACCGGAAAAAGGAACCTTGATACAAATGGATATCGCACCAAACTCAAAAATCGTGGCTTCAGAAGTCGCAAAGGATTTATGAACCGCTGTGACCTTTAGTTCGGGGCAGGACTGAGAAATATTTAGAGGGGGAGATGTTAGTTTGAAATATTTATTTGGTCTTTTTTTGAGTTTGAACCCGCGATGGTGACGGGGTGATATAATACGCTGGTTTGCCACATCCAGATTGATGCTGAATCCCACATCAAACGCATAATAGAGATGAGCCATCCCCTGGTTGATTGAAATGTTGTCCCAATGGGCGGGAAAGTTTATTATCTCTGGCATGGGAAGGAGGGTCTCCGAAAGGCCGCAATGATATTGAAGTTTTACCAACAGGTATTTCCTAATGCAAGGTTAATATACTCCATTTGCGTCCTTATGTTTTTCCCGGTTAATTCAGGAGAAATAATTATAGAGGTCAGGTTTGTTCAGCAAGCTTAAACTAATATTATCCGATATAAAGATTCAGCACACGGTGTTTGCTCTGCCGTTTGCGGTGATGAGCGCGTTTCTCGCCGCAGGTGGGATGCCGGAAGTGGAAAAACTGGTTTGGATCGTGGTCTGCATGGTGGGTGCGAGAAGTGCGGCCATGGCGTTTAACCGCATTGTGGATGCTCGTTTTGATGCGAAGAATCCGCGCACCCGTGAACGGGCTCTGCCTGCGGGAAAGGTCAGTGTCACTCAATATGGAGTGTTTCTGGTCGTTTCTTCCGCGTTGTTTGTTTTTTCTGCGTGGATGCTGAACCCACTGGCTTTTTATCTTTCTCCGGTAGCTTTGCTCATCGTGTTCTTTTATTCCCTGACCAAGCGTTTCACTGCGTTTGCGCATTTCTGGTTGGGCCTCGCCATTTCTATTGCTCCGGTCGGAGCCTGGGTTGCTATCCGTGAAGAAATTTCTTTCACCTCATTATTGTTGGGGGCGGCGGTGGTTTTCTGGTTGATCGGATTCGACATTCTTTATTCATGTATGGATGTCGAGTCTGACCGGGTGAACCGATTGCACTCTATCCCCGGGCGGTTCGGGGTCGATAGGGCTTTGAAGATGGCCTTGGCTGCGCATGCGCTGATGGTGGTGTTTCTTTTGGTCTTATCGGAACCTGCGGTTCTTTTAGGCCCTGTCTATTTTGTGGGGGTGGCATTGGTGGCCGGTCTTCTGGTTTATGAGCATTCGCTGGTCAAGAAAGACGATTTATCTAAAGTGAATATGGCTTTCTTTAATGTGAACGGCATCATCAGCAT
>JACNKA010000082.1 GCA_014382285.1 Nitrospinota bacterium
CCCACAACATGAAAAACAGGAAAAGATCCAGGGCGGTAAAGACCACAATCATGGCGCCTTCAACTAACAAGATCAGCGAGAGAAAAGCTCGTACTCGTGTTGTAATTCCAGTCCAAGAACAAAGGACACAGAGTGGACAAAGAAGGGCTGTGAGTAACACCATAAGAATACTGATGCCATCAACACCAACCGCATACTGAATATTAAATGTGGACATCCATTCCACGCGTTCCACGAACTGCATGCCTTGCAGAGTGGAATCAAATCCACTACAGAGTATCAGCGAAAGGAAAAACTCCACTATTGTGATGCCAAAGGCAGTTCGTCGAATCGATTCTTCATCACGCACAAATGCCAGAATGACGATACCTAAAAAAGGAACGGCAACCATCCAGCTAATCAGATGATCCATCAATATAGCCATTTTAAAAACCTCCGTCCTGCGAAAAAAGCAAACTCTCGTCTTTTCAAGTTAGCACAATAAAAATAACGCAAGGTCATTCGTAACCCGATCCAATTTTATAATAGGATACATATCAAGCACTCATTAAATCATGAAATAAAAAAGGCCCGTCATCGCCCCCAACCAAAAAATCATTACTAATATTTGATGTTGGATGGTGCGGGATTCCATCTCTTGCAGTAATTTCCCCGTAACATTAACTTGTCCTGCTACTTGTCCCACTTTCTGCTCCAACCAACGATTATCAATAATTCGCCATAACCACCCGGCAAAATACACCGAATAAGTTGCAATAGAATGGATGAAATGATCTATACCCCTTATATCAATAATTCGCCACAACCAGTTTGCCAGCTTAATGGTTGGGGTTACCAGATAGGCATCATAGATTTCATCAAAATAACCTTTATTCCAAAATAGGACATACCATCCATTGCTTCTCCCACTTGCTCTGGAGACCTGATGTTGAGATCGTATGTGTGCTGAGTATGCATAGACCCACCCCGCCACTGCCGTTAAAAGAGAAACGATAAGCCAAAAAGGAAAGCCATTCTCAACGGCACCTTCGCCCAACTTGATTCCTGGAAAGGTCAAAGCCGGAGCAAGAAAGTTGGCGAACCAACTCCAAAACATATTCAATAATCCACCTCCAAAAACCGTAACCAGAAAAAGACCCGTTAAAATGGAGCCATTTAAAAGCTGTGGCCGAATAGATTGCGCCTCCAAACTATCCTGACCTGAAGCTGGCCAGTACGTTTTTGGACCGTGAGCAAAAAGTGAGGTGACGCCTTTAAAAAGGTATTGAGAAGCCACAAATACCGTGATCAAGCCAATGACTTTGAATCCAACCTCAGCAGAAACAAAACCCGTGACCCCCCACAAATATTCATACGATCCGGTAAACAGCACAAACGGCGGGAGTAACGCCAACAACAAGGCTCCGCCATATAAAACCCCCATGTTCTCAGAGACATGGTGTTCTTGGTCACCATGCTCAAGGCCCCGTTCCACTGATCGCAACGCATTGCCAGTAGATAGAAAAAAGAACGCTTTGTAGCACCCATGGGCAAGTAGATGGAAAATCGCAACTGCAAACGCGCCCAAACCACAAGCCATGACCATGAACCCGATTTGACTAATTGTGGAATAAGCCAAAATCTTTTTGATGTCCGATTGAGTCAAGGAAACTATCCCAGCAAATACCGCGGTTGTGGCACCAATAATGAAAATGAACGTCATGGCGTACGGAGAAAGGACAATCAACGGACTCAATCGCACCAACAAAAAGGGACCCGCATTCACCATAGTGGCCGCATGAATAAGCGCCGAGACCGGAGTCGGGGCTTCCATCGCTCCGGGTAACCACACGTGAAACGGTATTTGTGCTGATTTTCCCATCGCCCCCATGAAGAGTAAAAAGGGAATGACCGTCACAGGATAGATATGAAGATCCAACCCCATCCACCCTAAAATATTGATGGTGTAGTCCTGCATGCCTTCAGCCTGAGCAAGAATAGTCTGGATATCGAGTGTGCCAAAGGTATAAAAGGCTAGAATGATGCCAAAACTGAATCCGACATCTGCGATTGCGTTAACAAGAAAAGCTTTGGTGGCTGCCCGGCAAGCTGAAGGTCGTTGTGCTGCGTGAGAAATCAACAGATAGGAACAGACCCCCATTACTTCCCAACTTACCAACAACAACAAAAGGTTGCCGCTCATGACCAGCAAAATCATAGAAAAAGTAAACAAGGCAATGACGGCGAAAAAACGATTATATCGTGAGTCTCCTATCATGTAACGAGAGGAATACACATGAACAACGCTACTCACTCCTGTGACCAGGAGCAAAAGCAGAACCGTCAATTGGTCAACGAACAGAGTTAAATCAATGGTCAAGGAACCTGATTGAAAGAAGCGATAAAGAGAAAGAGTAAAGGGTCCATTTCTCAACACTTCAATAAAAGCGGCAACTGATAACACAAAGGAAAATCCAATGGCAGGAATCCCAATCCGGTGACCGTTCTCACCCCAACGCGTTCCTCCAAGCAGAAGAATGATAGAAGCCAGGAGGGGAAGCAAAGGAATGAGAACGAAAAGAGTCATAATTTCCCTCAAAGACCTGGTGGCAATGCATGGTCCAACAACAGTTGAACAATGGGACCACTGAATAAACCAAGAATAATGATAGCTGCGGTCGTTACTCCCAGAGTCAATTTAAATGGGAAGGGAATTCCACCAGACTGAACGTCCAATTGAGTTGATGATTGGCGGAAAATGCACTCAAACAGTTTAACAAAATAGGCAAGCGTCAAGAGCGTGGAAAGCAACACCGCAGCGACCGAAACATAATTGCCCGCTTCTAACGCTCCAAGAATGATGTACCACTTACCAAAAAATCCACCCGTCGGAGGTAGGCCAACCATGCCTAAGGCCATAACAATTAAAGACCCCGTAAGCCAGGGAGCTTGTTTTCCAACACGCCCTAAGTCATCAATAGTTCTGACCCCATACTGACAAAACGCCACCCCTGCGAAAAAAAACAAGCCCGCTTGCATAACGGCATCGTTCAACAAATAAAAAACTCCTCCAGCAAACCCAGTTTGGTTGCCTTGACCGATTCCAATGAGAATGATGCCAATGTGCGAAATTCCTCCATAAGCGAACATCATTTTAAGGTCTCGCTGGGCCAAGGCCAGACTTGCGCCTATGACCGTCGCTAATGTCCCAAGAGCTGCCACCAGTAGCAAAATCGGAATATCATTAATAACAATTGACGCATTAAAGACCCAATAGATTATTCTGAACCACGCCAATAGCGCTACTTTGGTTACCAGTGAAGCCAGGATAGGGGAAATAGACTCAGGAGCATAGGTATAGGCCTCGGGCAACCAAGAATGAAATGGGACTAAGGCCATCTTGATCGCCAAGCCAATAAACATAAAAATCAGTCCTCCCACTAGAGCTTTAGAGCTTAGTAAAAAGGGAAGTTTGTCGACCATATCAGACATATTGAGTGTGCCCGTCACCGCATAGAGATAACTCACCCCTAAAAGATAAAGGGAAGCACCTAGGGTTCCCAATACAAGATAGCGAAAGGCTGCAAAGAGTGCTCTCCCGCCAGCGACACCAATAAGCGCGTAACTCGAGATGGCTGCAACTTCTAAAAACACAAACAGATTGAATAAATCCCCAGCGAAAACAATGCCGGTCAAGGCGGAAACCAATAACAAAATCAAAGTATAATAATGAACGATTCGGCCACCTAGATCCTTTGGGGAAGTTGACCCAGTAAACACCACACCCAGCAAACCCAAGGCACTCAATAACACTAAGATGACACTCGCTAGTCCATCAGCCACCCACTCAATGCCGAGGGGCACAGTCCAACCACTAAACACATATCGCACTTCTCCATGATGAATGACGTTTTGGAGATTCAAAATAGAGACCAGCACCATAACCGCAAGAGTTGCCACAGAAATTGGGTAGCTCCAGTGACGATGTTTTAGACAAACCACTGGCATTGAAATAGCGGCAAACAATGGGAGGAGGAATAGGATTGCTGGAAGTTGGTGACTCATTCTAGTTTTTTAAGAATTTCTTCTTCGTCAAGGCTACCATATTCTCGATAGATCGCCGCGCACAGGGCTAATCCCACGCCCAAGGTCGCTACGCCAACCACAATGGCAGTTAGCGTCAAGACATGAGGTAATGGGTTCGCGTAACTGGCCGCTTGCACCGGCTCCGTGGTTGACAAGAGTACTGGAACCGTTGCACCTTTCTTCGCGCTGATAGACACCAGGAAAAAAATCACGCTGGTTTGCACCAAATACATCCCGATGAGTTTCTTTACGAGATTGTATCGTGTAACCATGATATAAAAGCCCCACAGAAAAATAATGACAAATGCCAAAAAATTGGGTCGCTGCAAAACCGCTAAAAAGGCATCAACCATTTATTGAATCCTCCATAATTTCTTCAGCAGACAAGCTGAACACAATAGAAACGGCTGTTACCGCAACATCTACAGCCACACCGATTTGCGTGAGTACGATCCCCAAAGATCTTCGAGAAGCGGTTTCTAAACCTGGAATATCCAAATTCGCATAATTGAGAAACTCTCCTCCTCCAATCATACACAAACCACCTACCCCCGCGTAAATCAGCATTCCGACCCCATCACCATGCAAAACATTTCTGGCATATTGACTCCGGGAAGCGTCATGACCAAAAATCAAAACTGATAAGATCATCCCCGCACCTAGAATCACCCCACCAACAAAGCCCCCCCCGGGTCCGTATTGCCCAAAAAATAACACATATAAACCAAAAATTTGGACCACCGGAATGACAAAGCGCCCTAAGGTCTGTACGATAATGCTGTCGTGT
The DNA here is from genome assembly GCA_014382285.1 of Nitrospinota bacterium. Taxonomy (GTDB): domain Bacteria; phylum Nitrospinota; class Nitrospinia; order Nitrospinales; family VA-1; genus LS-NOB. The sequence goes on from JACNKA010000082.1 coordinate 4,853, forward strand.
GGGCGTATCATTATCCATGTCTCCTAAGCAGTAAAGCACAAGCAATTCCCGATGCAAAAATCACCACGGTTTCGACCATCGTATCAAGCGATCGATAGTCCATCAGTACCGAAGTCACAACATTCGGAGTGTGGGTATCCTGATAGCTCTGTTGGAGATAGGTGGGCGAAATATGAACACTCGCTGGAGAATTCGGATCCCCAAATCCAGGAAGATCGTTTGCGGCATAGAGCAAAAGAACCCCCAAGAGAGGAAAAACAATTAACGTTGTCAGAGAAGGAGGCGGTCGCCGAAGTCGAGTGTCTTTGGGAGCAGTACGGAACAGAGTCAATAGAAACAGGACAGTAGCTAACCCTGCTCCGACAACGGCTTCCACGAAGGCGACGTCCACAGCTCCGAGCCATGCCCATACCAACGCCAGGAAAAAACTATAAGAGCCCAAGAGCAGAACGGCACTCATCAAATCCTTAACCATGATAGCGCCGGCGGCAGTAACAAGCATAAGAAGGAGTAAAAGAATTTCATATGAAAAGATCATGAGGATTTCTTCTTCCAAGGTTTTAAACCAGACCGGAGAGCCGCGCGAACCGTGGCATGCGCAATGACTGGATTCAGGATATACAGTAAAGCCAACACCACTAGAATTTTCAGCGTATTCGTATCCGGTCCCTCATGAAAGGCGATTCCAACTAACATCAAAAAGGCCCCTAAGGAGTCTGTTAATGATACGGCATGAGAACGACTAAACACAT
>JACNKA010000195.1 GCA_014382285.1 Nitrospinota bacterium
ACCTTTACCTTTTCTGCCCTTGGTCTCACGGGAGACTCGTACGTTACCATCACCGGATGGTGATGCCTGTTTGCGACAGGTGCATTGCTTAATGGGATTACCACAGTCGGGACAGATTCTACCTTGTTCGGTGGAGTAGACAACTCGATCCTTGGAGAGCTTGGCTTTCATCTCAGGCTTTCTTAACAAATTCCGACTTTAACATCATTGCTCCGATACCGGTAATCTTGCAGTCGATATTATGGTCGCCGTCCACAAGGCGGTTGATTTTTACCTTGGTACCGACTTTTGCCGCAGAAGAGGAGCCTTTTACCTTCAGATCTTTGATCAGAGTAACCATGTCTCCGTCTTGTAAGAGGGTTTCATAGGCATCCTTCACCACAAGCAAATCCATTTCTGTAGTTGCTACATCGGGGTTCCATTCGTGTCCACACTCTGGGCAGACTACAAGGTTGCCATCTTCATAAGTGTATGCAGAGTTGCACTGTGGGCATGGGGGAGGAGTGTCGCTCATTTATCATTCTCGGAGTTTGATGTTAATAAAGTGAGCCGACCGCAAAAAAACAGGTGCATTGCTTAGCTTTGGTCCCAACTTGGATAGTATAGTGTATGTCGTCAAACGGCTTGAGAGGCGACATAACATTTGACTGCTATTACCCCTTCGGGCGTTGCCCGATCATTGCTTCCCCTCGTCAGAGGGGTCGCCCCACATCATATTGACGCGGCCGAAATCGAACATGATACTTTGATGCCAGAGTTTATCCTGTTCTCTGATGATATTGTTGAATGTCCAAATTTCTTTGCCTCTATGCTCCCACCTCTTATCCGGCTCGCCGAGAGTTTGCAACACCTTTTCTTTTTTGCGGTTCATGAAAGCGGACTCGAACTCAATGACGGTATAGATATGTTTTTCGTTTTGAACTTTCCCTGCTTCTTCGTTTGCCCACACAGGGGAAAGGAACAGAGTGACAATGAAAAAAATTATTATTTTTGCTGGCATTATGCTCCTCATGAATATAAGTGGGCGACAAAATCGCCATAACCATTATAGGGGAGAGTGGGGCGGATGTCTCCAGTGTCGATCATTTTCTCCTGCGTCTGAGGCCAGCGCGGGTGTGGGATTCTCGGGTCGACGTTAGCGGTGAAATCGTATTCCAGTCCTTGAAGCGTGTTCCAGAAAGTTGCAGGACGGTAGTTGACCAATTCGATCTTGACGATGGACTTTATATTTTTAAATCCGTATTTCCAGGGTACCACCATGCGGATCGGTGCGCCGTGTTGTTTTGGCAGCGGGTGCCCGTAAATGCCGGTGGCTAAAAATGCCAGTTCGTTCATGGCTTCTTCAAGGGTCAATCCTTCTACATAAGGCCAGGGTTCCCAGAATGCCAGTTGGCCCTGAGCGGTGAACGGCTCATAAAAAGTTTCGAACCTTACATGGGTGGCTTCCGGTTTTGGTTCGACTCGTTTGAGAAGTTCGCGCAGGGCAAATCCGGTCCAGGGCACAGCCATGGCCCAGGCCTCCACGCAACGCAGTCTCAATACGCGTTCCTCAATGGGCATGGTTTTCAATAAGTCATCGATGTCGAACGTCGTGGGCTTGTTGACCAACCCACCCACCTGAACTGCCCATGGGCGTGTGTTCAGTTTTTGTGCGTAATGCACCGGGTCGATTTTGTCGCTTCCGAACTCATAAAAATTATTGTAGGTGGAAGCTATTTTTTCCGCAGTCATGGGTCGATCCAGCTCATAAATCAGATTTCTTTTAGCCGGATAGATAGACTTTTCCAACTCACTCCATTTCACTTCAGGAAGAACATTTGGAGGAGAAGAAGGGCCGCAACCATAAAGCACCCCCATAGTGGCAGCGGTGGTCAGGGCAGTGCCTTTGAGAAATTCCCGTCTACGCATATAGGCTGACTCTGGAGTAGCCAGATTATCTGAAATTGCCCATTCCTTTTTTATGTGGATCATGGTCAGAATTTTTTTGCGACCCAGTTATCAATCCCCGACAGGTATGCAGGCAGACCTTGCTCGATTGGCAAGGAGATAATTTCTGGAACTTCATAGCTATGGTTTATTTTGACCCATGTTTCGAGAGCATCGTAACGGTCTTTCCGGGTCTTAACGATTAAAAGAAATTCTTCGTCAACATGGATTTTGTCCTCCCAATAATAGGTCGACTGGATTTCAGGAATGATGCTGACACAAAATGCCAGCTTGTCCTCGACCAGTCCACGGCCTATTTTATCCGCTTCCTCTTTTGATCCGGCTGTGATGAATATTACGCAATGTTCACTCATGGCAAGCCCTCGTTACAACACAAATTTTAATAGATAAAAACCCAAAACAAGCAGAATGAAAAACACGATGCTGAAAAGGTTGAAATATTTTTCTATGAACACCTTGATGGGAGGGCCAAATTTGTAAATTATAAATCCGACCAGAAAGAAGCGGGCTGAACGACTGATTGCTGATGCCAGAACAAAGGTCGGGAAATCTATTTTGAATGCCCCTGCCGCTAAAGTGAAAATTTTATAAGGCAAGGGTGTGAAGCCCGCTGCCGCAACGGCCCACCCCTGGTGTTCGTCATAGAGAGCCCCTATTTGCTCAAACTTGGCTTGCAAATGATAGAACTCTACGATGCCATTGCCGATCAGATCCATAAACTGATGACCGATAAAATAACCAAACATTCCTCCAAGAACAGATGCTACAGAGCAGACGACGGAAAACCTGAGCCATAATGCGGGTACTGCGACCGTCATGGCGATCAATAATATATCGGGTGGAATTGGGAAAAATGACGATTCGATGAACGCAACACAAAATAATGCCGGAAGCGCATAAGGAGTGGTGGCCCAATGAAGGACCCAATCGTACATGGATCGGAAAAGTTTCATAAATAAGATTTCAGATAAAATTTATAGAAGGTTGAAAGGATCTACGTCGATGGAAATTTTTATTTTCCCACTTGAGGCAGATTTGAATTCGCCAAGCTCCTTGCAGTTTGTCAGAATGCCTTGCAGAGTCTGCATGCTCTGACCGCGTAATATCAAATGCCAGCGAAATTTATTTTGAATCTGATACAGGGCCGCTTTGGAGGGGCCTAATATTTCTACTCCTGAGGTGGCTCGTTGGGTCAGAACCCGACCCAGTTTTGCGGCGGTGCTTTGCCCCAGTGATTCATTCTCGCTGGTAATTTCGATGGCAACAAGCCGGGTGAACGGAGGATAGTTGAGTTGCTGTCGTAACTTTAATTCCTTTTCATGGAACGCATTCACATCGTGTTCCCGTACAAACTCGAACATATAGTGGTCGGGATTATTGGTTTGGATAATCACCCTTCCGGGCACTTGCCCTCGTCCCGCCCGGCCCGCGACCTGAGTCAACAACTGGAACGACCTCTCGCACGATCTAAAGTCCGGTATATTCAGAGACAGATCAGCATGCACTACCCCCACAAGAGTGACGTTAGGGAAATCATGTCCTTTGGTGATCATTTGTGTTCCGATGAGGATGTCGATATTCCCTGCGTTCATATTCCGGTGCATATCAGCAAAAGAGTCGCGGCCCCGGGTTGTGTCCCGGTCAAGCCGTGTCACTCGGGCATCCGGAAACAGTTTCTGGACTTCTTCCTCCAGCTTCTGGGTGCCAAAACCGCTGAAGCGAATCACTTCTCCGTGGCATTCAACGCAGTGGTTGGGCATTCGCGCTCTGAAGTTGCAATAATGGCAGAGCAAGCGGTCTTCCCTGCCGTGAAAGGTGAGGGTGACACTGCAATGGGCACATTCTAATACGTAACCGCAGTCAGGGCAAAAAACAAATCGGGCCGTTCCCCGGCGATTGAGAAACAGGAAAATCTGCTCTTTGCGGGAAAGCCTGTCACGAATTGCGCTACGCAGGGTTCCGGAAAGCATGGCGAAATTTTTAAATTCTTTGCGCTCGCGTCTCATATCCACCAGACTTACCAGAGGCAACATGCGTTCGCCGACCCGGCTTGCCAGAGAGAGGTATTGATATTTCCCCAGCCGGGTATTCTGCGTCGATTCCAGAGAAGGGGTGGCCGAACCCATCACGACAACTGCATTTAACGACCGAGCCCGCATGACGGCCGTATCGCGGGCGTGATAACGGGGGTTGGAATCCTGTTTATACGAGCCGTCGTGTTCTTCATCTATTACCACGATTCCCAGGTTTTTAAAGGGAGCGAACACAGCCGAGCGGGCTCCGACCGCGATCGACACTTTCTCGTCACGGATCTTTTTCCATTCCAGATAGCGTTCGGTTTGTGATAATCCGCTATGCAGAATGGCCACCCGGTCTCCAAACCTTTGGCGAAACCGTTCTACAGTTTGTGGTGTGAGGGAGATTTCGGGAACCATCATGATGGCGGTTTTGCCCATTTCAAGAACGCGCTGAATGCAGCGAATGTATATTTCAGTTTTTCCGCTTCCTGTTACACCATGGAGCAGAAAAGACTCGAACCTCCCGGCCTCTATAGCCAGGTTGAGTTTCTTGAATACTGCTTTTTGCTCGGGAGTGAAGGTTAGAGAAGAACCAAAAGGCCGGGTCAGCGCGTCTTCAGGAACGAAAGCGTCCCGCTCCTTTTTTTCGGTAAAAACTTCGACCAGATTTTTTTCTTTAAGACTGCGCAGTGCGGCCTGACTTTTGGGGATTCGGGTTTGCAGTTCTGGCAGACTGATTTCCTTTTGCTTTATCAGGTCAAACACCGATTTTTGTTTGGGGCTGCGTTTAAGCAGGAGTGCTATTTCTTTATCGTCAGGTAAGGGGTTGGCCAGGCGCACCGATTTGATGAACTGGTGACCGACCTTGCTTTTTCGGGTCTGGTGCGATGCCTTCAGAAACCCATCTTGTTTCAAACGGGCAAGGGTGTAGGCGCTGAAGTTTTTCCCCAGTTCTTTTTGGCATTGCTTCAAAGTGGCGGAACCTTGCTGGCGAACATAGGTCAGGATGTTCAGTGCCGATTTTGAGAGAGACCCCTCCTGTTCTGTTACAGAGAAAACCTCCCGACTTTCATCGTCAATCCCGGCTGGAAGGGAACAACGGATCGCTTCGCCCCAGGAAGATTGGTAATATTCCCCCAACCATCGAGTGAGATTGAGGATCTCTGTGCTGACAATGGGTTCGGTGTCAGGCAGGTCGGCGATGGCTTTAAGGGCTATGGGTTTGTCCCATTTATCCGCAAGATTCACCACATACCCGGTAATGCGCCTTCTGCCAAAAGGTACGAGGACCCGCATACCAACTAGCACTTTGCCCAGGAATTGCGGAGGAATAATATAGGTGAAGGCCTCCTTAAGAGGGAGGTTGAACACCACTTCGGCAAAAGGCTTCACGGCAGGGGAAGAAGGGGGAACAGTTTCCAAACTGGATTGAACGTGGGTGTTCACCGGCAAGCCTCTGAAAATGAATGATTGTACCACCCACTAGGCGTGGGGCCAATGAGCACGTGATATTTTTCACTAGTTTTCGTGCCCCGAAGCAACTGTGTTAAATGTCAAGCATTGGAGATGAGATTTTCATTCCAGAGTGTTT
>JACNKA010000034.1 GCA_014382285.1 Nitrospinota bacterium
TGCGGACGACTTAGCCAGCGACTTCTGGCGTGGGTACGGAAACGGCCCCGAAACTAGCTTTAAGCGTCTGGTAACAATGAATAAAAACACTGATGGTTGAGCTGTCGAGATAAGTGACTTTTTCCAGATTTATGATAAATTTATTGAATCCTCTATCCTTATACGCATCCACAAGCTGATTGAGCTCCTGAGAATTGTAAACATCCAGTTGGCCTGCCAGATCAATGATGATGGTGTCTTTTTCATCTCTGCAATCGATATCAATTTTGCCCATCAACCCTAAAATCTCTTTATGTATTTTTTCCATGAAAATAACCTTTGAATTGGAAAGTTCTAACAGTCAAAACTGTTTTTCAAAACGTTTCGGATCTGAACTGCGAGGCTCGCAGTCATGCCAGTAGCTTTTCTTTTCCGGCTCAATTTTTCGCGTTAAAGGGTCCTCGCGAAACAACGAAGCCACTAGTCGGGTCAATGTAAAAAAAACAAGGTAGACCAGCCCCAAAATCAACTTGAAATTAAAATTCCCGATCACTTCCGCGAACTTCATCCAGGCACGGTAAACCCCTTCCAGCCGGGTGGGTGCCAACAATCCCATTACCAGGAAAAACAGCACCCAGACACCCAGAGCCATCGCCGCAGTGTGCCAGGCCTTATAAAGAAAAAGCGTTACAAACAGGGAAAGCACTCCGGCCATCATCAAGCCATACTGCCGCAACTGCTTTTCGGTGGGATTAGTAAGATTCATGTATTAACTCCAGAAGGTTTCAGCCGAATTGTACGACTTCAAAGGATCACTAGTCTACAGGAATAAGTTCAAATCCTTCCTTAGGGCAGGTTTTGATCTAATGCATTGGGCAAACAGCCCCTCAACTTCTCAGAAAATGGGGTGGTCTGGAATATTACTATCTGATATGATTGTATTTGATTATATTGCAATCGGAGTGAGTAATTATGGCTCAAAATCCAGGAAACGTCACAGTTAGAGTCTCATCAGACACCCAGAAAAAGCTTGATCATATTGCGGCCAGCTTTGACCGTTCACGCAATTGGCTCATCAACGAGGCTATTGAAAACTATCTCGACATTTATGAGTGGCAGGAAAAAAGAATTGCAGAGCGACTTAAAAAAGCAGAAAAGGGAGGGAAGTTTCTAAGTAGTGATCAAGTAGATAAAATCGTTGAGTCTTTCAAACCATGATGGAAGTTGTATGGCTTAAGGAATCTACAGAAGATTTAAAAGAAATTGGACGCCATATCGAAAAAGACAGCCCATCCGCCGCTTACCGGGTCTTGATAAAAATCAAGATTTCTGGTGACGCCCTTCAGCACAACCCGGAACTGGGAAGACTCGGACGAGTCAAGAAAACAAGAGAGCTTATTATTGCAGGCTTGCCCTATATCCTTCCCTATTACATCACAAAGAAACAAATCCGCATTTTAGCCGTCATGCACACACTCAGAAAATGGCCGGATACGTTTTCAAATATAGATTAAAGCTAACATTCATCCGTCTGCGTAGAGAGAATTTAACTCCTTCTCGCTCAGGTCTCCCGCAGGGCCATCGTAAACAATTCGGCCTTCGCTCAGAACAAGAATTCTCGAGCCGAATTCCCGCGCCAGTGCAGGCAGGTGCAGGTTGCACAACAGGGTCACGCCGTCTTCTTCATTAAGCTCTGCCAGCAGTTCCATGATTTGCCTCGATGAAACCGGGTCCAGGCTGGAGACCGGCTCGTCGGCAAGAATCAGTTCCGGCCCCTGCATCAAGGCGCGGGCCAACCCAACCCGTTGCTGTTGTCCTCCGCTGAGTTCTTCTGACCTGTGAGAATATTTATCAGCAAGGCTCAGCCTGTCGAGCACCTGACGAGAACGCGCCACATCTTCGTCCGAGAAACAGTTCATCATCGAAGTGATTGATGATGTCGAGGCCAGCCGACCCATCAGAGCATTCGATTGAACCGAGTATCGGGGAATAAGATTGTACTGCTGAAAAATCATCCCGGTTTTTTTCCTTAATTCCCGCAACCGCTTCGGCGAGGCACCTGTGACCTCTTCTCCATCCAAAAAAATTCTGCCGGAACTGGGTTCCACCAACCGGTTGATGCACCGCATGAGGGTGGATTTCCCCGAACCGCTTTTACCCAGTATCACGACAAACTCTCCCGCCTCGACAGAAAAAGAAACCTCCCTCAAAGCAGCGGTGCCATTTTCATAGGTTTTACTGAGCCGGTCTATTTTTAGCATCGCGGTCATGGCTTCTTGTCACTCAGGTTCAAGTTCAGCAAACGACCCGCTTCCCGAACTGGGTCAAACAAACCATCCAAATCGGTAAACCCACTAATGCCATAGATTTTTTTGAGAACCTTGCTGCCCTCGGAGGAATGCGAAACTTTTTTGAGTCCTTCGCGGATTTTTAATTTCAAATCCTCGGACAGCTCCTTGCGAACAGAGACTGTATCGTTGGGAATTTCTTTGGTGTAAGCAATGACCTTGACCTTGTCAAACACATCAGGAAAAGTTTTAGCTACTGCGGAACGGGAACCCTCATAAGCCGCCCCGCCATCAACCTCGCCCTTATATATAGAAAGAACCACTGCGTTATGCGAGCCGGCAAAAACACTCTTCTTAAAAAAATGCTCTGGATCAACCCCTTGGGAGAGGAGAAGGGTTTTAGGGTATAAATGCCCGGATGTGGAAGCCGGGTCGACAAAAGCAAAACGCTTGCCCTTCAACCCGGCAAGATCCTGAATTCCGCTATCTGCCCGAACCATGATCTGCCCTCTATAAAATGGGCTACCAAACCTTTGCACCACCAGCAATAGTTCTACTCCATATTTATCATGGGCCAGAACATAACTGAAAGTAGCCAGCCAGCCGACATCCACCTTCCCTGCACCCATCGCTTCAATGACCGCCGCATAACTGGTAGCGACCGAGGTTTTAAAATGGAGCCCGGTAGTTTTTTGCAGAAGCTGGCCAATTTCCTGTCCCCCCTTCAGTATCATCTGCGCATCTCCAGAAGGTACGAACATCATCCGCAGGGGATTTTCAGCACTGCCCAAAGATTGTGCTTCGGAAGCAAGGGGTAACCAGAGCAGAAGAACTATTTGCAATAATGGAGAAACACGGAGGGTGATCAAGGAAGACTCCGGAGAAGATTTAAGTCAAGCCTATTATAGCTGTCCGACCCGGAAAAAATGGCACAAAAAAAAGGGGTGAGCCGCGTAAACGACTCACCCCTTTAAGAAACTAACCTTATTTTACAAAGGTGCTGCGGATATATTTAACAACATCCCAGATTTCTTTATCTTTCAAAGTTTTACCATGACCAACCATACCTGTCCCCTTGGAGCCATTTTTGATGATATGGAACATCTGGCCGGCAGAAACATCCTTCATAGTTGCTGCACAGGCAAAGTTACGCGGAGCAGGTTTCAGGGCTTTACCAAGTTTTCCACCACCATCACCCTTGTCACCATGACACATTTTACAAGCCATCGGCTTGGCTTTCTTCTGGTAAATTGCTTCACCATTCGCCGCATCAGCTTTAGCCGTCATATCCTTACCAGCAATACCGCCCGGAGCCGCTTTGGTTTTGCGCGGTTGCGGACATTTCGCAGGTCCAGCAAAAGCAGAGCTGACAGCAAACAAACTGAAAATAACCATTACACTTAAAATTAAAGCCTTTTTCATCTAAAAATCTCCTCATTTAATAGTGAATTGAACCTAAATTTATCACTCCAACCTTAAAATCGGGTCTAGCTTGTCAAATTACTACCGGCTGAGTCCAAGGCATTAATAAGGCCAAACCAAAAAATTCAATGCCTTAAACCCCTACCAGAAGACACACTCTGTAAAAATCTGCTTTTGAAAAAAGAGCATCGCATTATAATCCATTCCAATACCCTGTCAACAGAAAATTCCCACGCTAAAAATGCGGGGAAGACAGCTCGACATTCGCCGAAAACTCAATCTTTTTCCCCTCATTACGGGGTCAGCTATCAGACATTCCCCCCTCTTATCGACTCAGTCTATAATCCATTGAAAATGCATTAGTTCTATTGTTTTTGCCGACTAAAGCTCTCTCCACCGAGGCAATTTCACTTGATAGCCCATCTTGAATCACGTATGATCTAGACCATAGCCGAAACTACTCAGTATTTTTCCGGGCTTCAGGATTCAAAGTTCCTGGGGTTCGGCTGTTACAACAACGGCCCGATATGGGGTTTCAAAACGATCCATTTTGAAGGGGCTTTCTTCTTCGATTTAAAGCTCGAAGAGGTTATTATTAAAGGCCTTCAAATAACACCCCTCCTAAATACAAGCATTTTCCTTTCTTTATCAATCTTGATAAGAGTAGGGAATTTTTGTGTTTGGATCAGGCGGACCCGGGTGCTAAGGCCGTAAAAATCCGCCAGATATCAGTACGTTACAAAATTTTAATTATTTCAAGTGGAGGTGAAGGGTGAATGTACTATTTAAACACCTCAGTCCTGACAAGAAAAAACCCAGATATTTAACCAAACTAGACCAGATTCCCCAATTGACCGAATCTGAAAAACGGGAACTGCAAAAAGTTAACGATAAATTTGTATTCCGCACCAATGATTATTATCAATCCCTAATTGATTGGGACGACCCCAATGACCCGATCAAACGGATCATCATGCCGGATGTCCAGGAACTCAACGAATGGGGAGAACTGGATGCCTCCAACGAGGAAAAATACACCAAAGTCCGCGGCCTAGAACATAAATACACCTCCACGGCTCTTCTTTTAGTCAATGAGGTTTGCGCCGCATATTGTCGGTTCTGTTTTCGCAAACGCCTGTTCATGAACGAAAACGATGAGGTGACCAAAGATATCTCTGAAGGACTGGAGTACATCAAAAACAACAAGGAAATCAACAACGTGCTACTGACCGGAGGCGATCCACTGGTCATGTCCACCAGCAAGCTGGAACCCATCATCAAGCAGCTTCGCGAGATCGACCATGTCCAGATTATCCGCATTGGCACAAAGGTTCCGGCATTCAATCCTTTCAGAATTTTGAACGACCCGTCTTTACTGGAAATGTTCAAAACCTACAGCACAAACGAAAAGAAAATCTACGTCATGGCCCACTTCAATCACCCGAGGGAACTCACGCCGGAGGCCATTGAGGGGCTGAACCTGTTGATGAATTCGGGAGTTTCACTGGTCAACCAGACCCCTTTGGTGCAAGGAGTCAACGATGACCCTGAAGTGCTTGCGGATCTGTTTTCCAAGCTTTCTTATATTGGTGTTCCTCCATACTATGTCTTTTTGTGTCGCCCCACTCTGGGCAACGAAACCTATTCTGTACCCGTTGAGCGTGGCTACGAAATATTTGAAAAATCCCGGACCCTTTGTTCGGGCCTGGCCAAACGTGCCCGCCTGATCATGTCGCATGAGTCCGGAAAAATTGAAGTGGTTGGAATGACTGAAGAGCAGAT
>JACNKA010000031.1 GCA_014382285.1 Nitrospinota bacterium
ATTATTAAAGTGGCGTGAGGCATTGTTCAATTTCAACTGACAATGGGACTTTGCCTATTTAGCAGAGCAAACCCTTTATAATGGGTTGACATTATAGGGTCAACCTCATATAATTCATTGATTATTAAGGGTTAGTTAACCTTTTAGGAATTTGATGGAGTCAGTCATGTCGTCCGCCAACACTTTTATGCGCCTCACCCTGGTTTTGGTGCTTTTATTTTCTTTAACTTTTACTGGCTGTAGTTATCTTCCATGGGCTGGTGAAGATGAAGATGATTTGGCGTTTGAGGAAGATTTTCCTTTTGAAGATGAGAAAATGGATCGTGGTGGAAAAAAACGCGAGGGAAGAGATGAAAGAGTGGATTCTGGTGAAGATGACTTTTTTGCTGAGGATAGCGAATTCTCAGATATATCGAATGTAGATGAGAGTGAAGAAGGTTTTGTTGAAGGGAACCCGGAAGGTTTCGCTAGTGTGGATCAGCGCACGGATAAAAGTGAGTTAAAAGGTGATGTGGAAAGCCTGCAAAGTCAGCAGGAGGCCTTGATCAGTAAAGTTCGGGAATTGGAAGAGGTTTTGAGTGTCTTAGAGCCCAAGATCAATGCCGCGAGCGAAAGGCTGGAAGGCAGTCTTTCTTCCGTGACAGATTCGGCTGATTTTCTCGAGCCGGAAGTTGAGGATTTGAAGGCGCAGATGGCCCGTCTCAATGAAGAGATCACTCGAATCAAAATGCAAAGTGCCCAACAACCCGCACGAGCTCCCAAAAAACGCATGCGCAGAGCACCGGCAAAGACTCCACCAGAGTATGACAAAGCTCTGAATGCTTATCGCAATAAGGATTATGACGAGTCTATTTTATTATTCCAGAATTTAGCCCTTAGCAATGCGCCAAATAAATTAAGAGATAATATCGCTTTCTGGATTGGCACTAATTACGTGGCTCTGGAAATGTATGATGACGCCGTCCTCCAGTTTGAGACGGTATTAAATAAATATCCCAGAGGTAACAAGGTGCATGACGCCCGCTATATGTTGGGTCTGACCTATTCCAAGAAGGGGGAAACCAGTCGCGCGGTTGAAGTTCTTCAAGGCGCCTTGAAAAAGAATCCTCCCTCTGAAGTGCGTGGAAAAATTCTTGCCCAATTAAATCAGATTCAGTAGTTAGCCTTCTTAACACCCTCCTCACTTATCGGTTGAAGCCCATTGAGTTTTGGGTTATTCTCCTGCATGAGGGCTTGTGCAGGCCGTTTTTTCCTGCGGCCTGAATCCTCCCGGTCAACTGTGTTCCCGTTTCTTCTTAAAGAATCCTGTTTTTTCAAGAACTGTTGTTTTTTATTTCCTGGGAAACTAGAAATTCCAAATTGTTTGATTTGAAAATTCTTGTGATGCAATTATTTAGAGGGTTGGTTCATGCCTGCTGACCTGAAAGTTATAGCTGTTATCCCCGCGCGGTGGGCCTCCTCCCGGTTTCCTGGCAAACCCCTTGCCCTCATTCAAGGCAAGCCGATGATCCAGCGGGTGTTTGAACAGGCGAAAAAGGCTAAAAGTGTCTCAGAAGTGATTGTCGCCACCGATGACTCCCGCATTCTGGAGGCCGTTAGTAAGTTTGGTGGAAATGCCGTTATGACCTCGCCGGATCATGAGTCTGGAACCGACCGCATTGCCGAGGTGGTTCGTGATAAACAATGTGATATCGTTGTGAATGTGCAAGGAGATGAGCCACTGATTCCTCCTGCCAATATTGACCTCATTGTGCGACCTTTATTGGATGGGGTTTCGCAATCGACCGTCACGTTAAGGATTTTGATTAAAACGTGTGATGAGTTGATGGATCGCAATATCACTAAGGTCGTGGTGGATAAATCTGATTCAGCCCTGTACTTTTCAAAAGCTCCGATACCCTGGGATAGAGATGGCGGCGATACCAATGTCAATCTCTTAAAACCTTTCTGGTATAAACATATTGGCCTCTATGCCTACCGGAAAAATTTTTTGATGGAGTTTGGCAGTTTGCCTGATTCGCGTCTTGAGAAAATTGAAAAGCTGGAACAATTGCGCATCCTTGAGAACGGGTACAGCATTAAAGTTGTTGAAACAGATATGGACTCGATTGGTGTGGATTGCGAAGCAGATATAGCGATGATAGAGGAACGATTAGCTGAATAGAGGGTGTGACCCTGAACCTGAAATTGCTGAGGATATTAAGTGAAAAAACGAACTAATGGTAAGAAAGTAAAATACATCTTCGTCACAGGTGGGGTTCTATCGTCTTTAGGAAAGGGGATTGCGGCATCATCCATAGGCAGTTTACTGGAGTGCTCTGGTCTTAAAATAACTATTCTTAAACTGGATCCATACATCAACGTAGATCCGGGAACGATGAATCCATTTCAGCATGGCGAGGTTTATGTGACAGATGATGGTGCAGAAACTGATCTGGATCTTGGGCATTACGAACGTTTCACTCATGCAAAAATGCGCCGGTCCAACAATATTACAGCAGGACGCATCTACCATAATGTGATTCAAAAGGAACGGAAAGGGGAGTATTTAGGCGCTACAGTTCAGGTGATACCTCATATTACAGATGAGATCAAAAATCATATACGCTCGGTTGGCAGTAGCAGTGGGGTGGATGTAGTTATTTGCGAAATTGGTGGTACTGTTGGTGATATTGAGAGCTTACCTTTTCTTGAGGCCATTCGCCAGTTTCGCTTTGATGTTAAGCCTAAGGATGTGCTTTATGTTCACCTGACTCTCGTTCCCTACATGAAAACCTCAGATGAATTGAAAACCAAACCCACCCAGCACAGCGTTCAGAAACTGAGGGAAATTGGTATTCAACCGGATATCCTGCTATGCCGGACTGAGAGAAAACTTTCAAAATCCATCAAAGAAAAAATAGCATTGTTTTGCAGTGTCGAGGCCAGGTCTGTCATCACCGCTATGGATGTTTCTTCCATTTATGAAGTTCCGCTTAGCCTGGAAAAAGAAGGACTCTGTGAAATCATTCTGGAAAAAATGGGGATGAAGCCGAAACAGCCAGATCTTGAACGCTGGCAATCGATAAACCAGATATTGAGAAAGCCCAAGCATGAGGTCAAGATTGGTATTGTTGGAAAATATGTGGACTTGAAGGAGTCCTATAAAAGTCTCACGGAAGCGTTAATTCATGGGGGGATTGGCAATAATGCTCGTGTCATCTTTGACTGGGTGGATGCCGAAGATCTTGAAAAAGAGGATGGCCCGGATCTGCTGAAAGAGTGTGATGGAATTCTGGTTCCCGGGGGGTTTGGAGACCGTGGTATCGAAGGAAAGATTAAAGCTGTCCAGTATTCCCGGGAAAAGAAGGTGCCTTATTTTGGTATTTGCCTGGGCATGCATTGTGCCGTGATTGAGTTTGCAAGGCATGTGGCGAAACTTAAAAACGCCAACAGTGCTGAGTTTTCTACCACCTCTCCTTATCTGGTTATAGACCTCCTTCCCGATCAGGACTCCCAAGGAGATAAAGGCGGAACCATGCGGCTGGGTGAATATCCCTGTCAGTTGAGAAAAAATTCTAACGCCTATAAGGCGTATGGAAAAAGGGAAATTGAAGAACGACATCGGCATCGTTATGAATTTAACAATATGTATCGCATTGAAATGGAAGAGGCTGGATTGGTCTTCAGCGGTTTGTCGCCCAATGGCAACCTTGTGGAGATCATAGAATTGAAAGACCACCCTTGGTTTCTGGCCGGTCAGTTTCATCCAGAATTTAAATCTTCGCCAATGAATCCCCATCCGTTGTTCAAAGACTTCATTTCTTCATCTCTGAAGAATGGGAATAGCACTCATAAGTAGATACTATCGTTGTATGGCTAGGGGATTATAAATCGTTGCTGTCCAGTTCCTGCTCGGTCGTCACAAAATATTTTTCCTGTAAATATTGTTTAGAAAAGCTTCGCACATCCATGTGAACCCAAGTGGGTGCGATGTTTGAAGGCTCCAGGGATTTTTTGTTCCTGCCATGCCAGCCAATTTGGAAATTAGATTTTTCAACAAGAAGCCCTCTGAACTTGTCACATCGAATGCCATCATCGCGCTTATCTTCATTGCTTGTTAAGGGGAAGTCACAATCCAGGGCTTTACCCATATGATTGGTGCTTTTCCTCCCTTTATTCTTGTTATTCACATGACAACGGTAACCTGAAGAAAGGAAAGAAGAGCCAAACTCAGAAGCTTTTGCATAGCACTGAGCGGCCCGGTAACTATGTAGTATGGCCTTGTGAATTCCCGGATATTCAAAATTATGATAGGCCTCGACCTTTGGTTTGCCTTCCCGGTACTGGTCTTTAAACTGGCCTTTACCAAACCCTTCACATTCACCGCACGGGCACTTTAATTTATCAAAATCAATTGGGAACTCCTTGGAAAATTCTTCCAACGCTTCAAATACTTTTTGATCTACGATACCAGTTGGATTTTCTGCTTTCATATACTCTTTTTGAAAAGTGATAACCTGTAATTCAGTGCCGGGTCCAAAATCTCCATCCCAGACAGTTCCCCTAAAACCCGCTAGGCGGATTTGTAGTTCCTCGACAGCCAGACCTTTTGAACTGCGCAATAAATTTTCAGAATTGAATTTCATAGCGGAGTCTATTTGATGGGATCATTAGAGAATTTTTCATAGTCCGCACCTTTCGTTCCGTAACTGTATATTTTCAGCGCTGAAGCATGGGAAAAATCATTATAACTAGCGGTTATAAGTATTGAGGCGAGGGCATATTGTAGCGATCTTTATAATTTTTGATTCGTGCGAGAGTCTTTTCTTTGTTGTCCCATTTATTTACCCTGAGCCAGTCGATAGAAAGTTTCTCCGCGATGATTTTCCCGACCTGCTTATCTACCCAATAACCTGTATGACTGGCAGGCGTTCCTCCAGTAAGGAAAGAGCCAACAGAGACATTCAAATCGGCCGCTACTGCTTTTTTGCAGTATGAATTTACCGGGCGGATGGGATAGCCGACAATATCATCTTCATCAAACAGGTTGATCCATAATCCGTTAGGATCTTTAACCTTTTGCGGTTGGAAATTTGCGAAGGGATTGTTTGGGGAGTTATGATTATAAAATCGGTTGGCATACAGGGCGATCGGACTACCCAGGGTGAAAAAGTTAGAGAAGACAAGTTGGTGTTTGGGTTCCAGTGTTTCTCTCTTGTCGTATAGATAGTCCGACAGAACGACTGTTCCAAGACTATGTGAAACAACTGTGAGCATGGTGCTTTGATCCGGATTGGTTTCTTTTGACAGGTTTTGCACCAGACCATCGATTCGTTTTTGGATAGCATTGTACTGCGAGTAAATATCTGAAGTTTTTCCTTTGAAATAGGGAGTTATAGTCAAATGTGGTGTATGGGAACATGATCAAGCGGCGTTCCTTTGACG
>JACNKA010000100.1 GCA_014382285.1 Nitrospinota bacterium
CGTCAAAGGAACGCCGCTTGATCATGTTCCCATACACCACATTTGACTATAACTCGGCTCCACCTCCCGCATTCGTAGTTAATGAAGCCGCCCCCAAAGTTCCCAGTGTGGAAGTTAACGTAACAGTCGCCCCCTCTACGGGAATCGAATCCACCGTGAAGACCGTAACACTAATGGTGGTTGAACCTCCACCGATACTGATAGTGTTGGGCTGGCTTACAATTCCGAGGTTATTTCCCAAGCTACTGGGGCCTGTCAAATCTTCCACTACGGCCTGACAACCCCAGGAAATTCCACCAGCTATCACTAATAGCGATATTATTTTTTTAATGGTCATGTTTAATTTCATAAAAACTTAATTAAAAGGGCCAGACTTTGCTCAAGATTTGTGCCAGCCAGCCTTTTCTTTGCTCATCGGCCACCACTCCTTCACCTGTTAAGCTTATCGATGCATCGGCTATCCATACTGAGGAAATTATATTGTCAAATCCGATATCTTGAGGGCGAATAATTCCGCGCAATACCATGATCTGCTCCTCTTTGTTCACCGTTACCGAGCGGCGTCCCTCTATCCTGAAATTACCAGAGGGTAAAATTTCCGTAATGATTGCGGAAATGGTTCCCGTTAAAGTGCCATTGCGAGTTACTATACCGTTACCCTGACTTGAGTTGGAGACGCTTGCATTAACCGTTGGGTCAAACTGGGTTCCCATACCCAAAAAATTCTTCACGCCCAGACTGCTCGGCAACCCCAGTATGCTGGGTGCTTGCATGTTTAGCGTGGTATCTTTGGCAGTGTTGGTAGTAGCCGATTGGCTTGAGGTAGCGGTTTCGTTTATCGTCACTGTGATGATATCACCCACCGCCACTGCCTTATCATCCCCGAACAAAAAATTACCCCGGGTATTCCCTGGCCAAATCGCCCCTTCTTGCACTTCGAACTTACTTTTCTTGGCATATAAATGTTTAGGAATTATGGTTGAAGTGCTATCGACCGCCCGGTGCGAAGTTGAACATGCCGGGAGAAAAAATAACCCCAATGCGGCGAACCCAACCGCTTTAATATTTAGCAATTGTATTCTCATTAAAAACTCACTTTCACCGTGTTAGCATCCACCAGCCTGCCATAAATCGTTTTTTTAGTCTCAATGTTTAAAACCTGGACCATGCCATCTTCATAACCGTCTTCTTTTAAAATCCCCGGTGTGGTTATTTTCATTCCGCCCTTTTCTGCCAAAATTAAAATTTTGTCCCCTCTATTTCCCAATGCCGGTTTTTTTAGAAGCCTGGAAGTCAATATTTTTCCACTGGGCAGGTTTCTACTCGCTTCATAACCCAATGCGTTTCCAAGGTTCCCCATTGCATTTTCCAAAGGGCGTTCTGTTTGAACAGTTTCCAATTGAATGTTGTCGTTTGAAAACAACTCCCCTTTTTTTACCTGGCGAATTGTTTTGATCACTTTCTGGGAAACCGATACCCGGCTGTTTATACGAATTGTTTTTTGGTGTTTGTTATCTACTTTGATTTGCAGAATCAGGGGAATCCTTCCTGCTTTTTGGCTATTGGATCTTGCTTTGTAAATCAGTTCTTTTTCTCCAAGCGGAAGAAGGATATCCCCGCTTTTGTAATAAATATTGATATCGAGTAATTCCTTGTCCCAGGGCAAGATGTTCGATAAGCGATCCATCGCACCTTGTTCAATTTCCTCCGCAGTCAGGATCTGCTGGGCAGTTGCAATACCCGCAAAAAACAAAGACAGGCAAGCGTATAAAATGAAGTTTAATAAAAATTTATTTTTATGAATAATCATTTTTCATTACCGTTTCATGTTGTTTGCGATTTGTAGCATTTCGTCTGCGGTTTGAACTGTTCTGGAGTTCACTTCATAAGCCCGTTGTGCTGAAATTAGGTTTACCAACTCTTCAACAACACTCACGTTTGAAAGCTCAAGAAATCCCTGCTGTGTGGAACCCCTGTCTTGTGTTTGTGGGTTCCCGATTATTGCTGTTCCCGAAGCATCCGTCGGTCTGAACAAATTAAATCCCGCCGCCTGGAGGCCCGCTTCATTTTGAAAGGTTGCCAATTGAATCGTCCCCACAATTGCTGGGGCCGGGGAACCAGGCTGGGTTACTGAAATACCTCCTTGAGGATCAATGGATATATCCAGGGCATCTATGGGAATGGTTATAGCTGGTTCCAATACCAAACCGTCTGAAGTTACAATCTGTCCTGTATTGTCCAATTTGAATGAACCCGCACGGGTATAACCAAGTGTTCCATCCGGTTGGGTGATTTGAAAAAAACCTTTTCCCTGAATAGCAATATCGAGTGGATTCTGTGTTTGAGAAAAATCTCCCTGAATAAATATTTTTCCTATGGACGATGTCTTAACACCCAGTCCCAACTGGGCCCCGTTTGGCACCTGCTGACCATTAGGCGTTAGCGTTCCCACCAGTCTCAAATTTTGGTAGAAAAGATCCTGAAATTCCGGTCGGCTTCTTTTGAAACCAATGGTATTCACGTTCGCAAGATTATTGGAAATTACGCTTACATTTAAATCCTGGGCATTCATTCCCGTTGCTGCAGTGTATAAAGATCGAATCATTTTCTAGATCCCTTTCAATTGTAAATATCAAGTGCCATGGAAGGGCTAGCCCACTCTTCCAATATTGTTTGCGGATTGCTCATCCATACTATCTATGGATTGAATCATTTTTTGGTATGTCTCAAATAACCGGAGAGTCGCCAGCATATCTGTCATTTCTTCGACCGAAGACACATTCGAATTTTCCAGGTAACCCTGCCTGACTGTCGTTCTAGTAACGGGTTTTTCCTCCGCTTTCAGATCACTTTGATAAAATAAACCATCTCCAATTTTTTCCAGAGTTTGTTGGTTCTCAAAGTTAACCAGTTTTAGATTACCAATGTTTATATTTGCCAAACCTTTCCCCACAGAAATATTTCCACTGGGGTCAATTCCTATTTTTCCTCCCTGTGCATCTATAACTATCGGTTGGTTTTCCTGATTTAATACAGGTTCCCCTTTTTGATTCACCAGTTGGTTTGCTGTATCTAATCTAAAATTCCCATTTCTTGTGAACCGAATTCCTTCCTTTGTTAATACACTAAAATATCCAGGTCCATCTATCCCCATATTCAGGGGTGAATTTGTTTCCTGGAACACCCCCGGCGAATAATCCGTGTATTGTTCTGTTACGGCTACATAAGAAACATTTGCATTGGACTTGTCAGGAGTTAACAAAACGTTTTTCCCAGCTTCCAGTCCTGAATCCGGTGGGAAGGGCGGCAGTAATTCCTTAAATGTCAGGCGGTCACGCTTGAAACCGGTGCTGTTAACGTTGGCCAAGTTATTAGCTATGACCTCCATTTTTTTACCCTGCTTTATTCCGGCTGAGGCCGCTATGTATATTCCTTCGTGCATTGAATTTGATCCTTTAGATTCTTTTTTACTGATAAACAGCAAAATTTGTACCAAAGGAAATATTTTAAATGACTTATCTGATATAAGACTAGAAGTCCTTTTGATAAATAGGGTTACGGTTTTCTATATTTTGGCTTAGGTTTTATTTTTTTTACTAGCGTCAATGATCCGCTGGCATTTTGTGCCTCCACCAGTCAAAAATCCCTGTTTATTTATTTCCAAATACATTTTTCATTTTGATTGGAATCTTTTTCTTCGTGATATAATCCAACACTCTATAATTTACTGAGTTTTATGAACCATTTTTTTGGTGAGGAAGTGATGGAAATTATTTCTATCGATGAATTGCATGACGAGAATGAAAAGATGGGTGAAAATATTTTGATTCTTGATGTCCGTTCCCCTGAGGAATATTCTGCGGGACATATTGAAGGATCTCAAAATACCCCCCATGAGGAAGTCAGCGGTATTGTGGAAGACTTAAGAAATTACGACAAAGTTTATGTCCATTGCAAAATGGGCGGTCGCGCCAAAATTGCATCTGAAGCCTTGATCAATGCTGGTCTGGATAATATTGTTTGTGTGGGCAAGGGGGGTATGGAACGCTGGATGCAGATGGGATGGCCCGTGCAAAAGTAGAGATAAAAATAGTTTTGCAATAAAAAAAACCCAGGAAGAGAAACCGCCTGAGCGGCTTCTCCCCTGGGTTTATTCTTTTGATCTAACGGATTTCTCCGCGTTAAGACTTAGTACTGCAGTTCATTCCACTGCGTAACAGCCTTCTGACCATTTCTTTCTTTGTTCTGACCGTTCCAAATCGCAATCGCCATCGGAGTTTTTCCGCCGGTGAACTGCGTGTCATTAGCATCGCTATTGGTCAAAGAACGTTTGAAAACAACTGACCAACGGTTGTTAGACCAGTTGCCGCTTCCTTCTACATCCTGATGAGCCTGAGTCGTCAGGGTGCTAAACCCTTCTGCATTCAGATCTTCAACAGGAGAGACACGCATGGATGCATCAGAAAGCATATTGCCGGTAGCACGACCCGGGTTGTATACGCCTTCGTTTTTACCCATACCAAAATCAACATAAGTACCACGCTTGCTGATATCGCTAGCTCCACCATCTTTTGCTCCAGACTCTTTTGATCCAGAAGCATGAGCAGGCTCTTTACCAGAAAGTTTGCCAGAAGGTTCGTACATGTAGTAACTTCCTGAACCCATAGCCATGTATTTATATTGATCTTCCATGTCCTGCATGCCAGCATTACCGTTGTTTCCAGCGCCTTCTTTATTCCAGGTCGCTTTCCACTGCCAGATGTTAACACGCTCACCATCACCACCCATTGTGAACGGAGGCTCTTCGCCAGACTGTTTCACAGGGAACATGACAGCTGCTTGATCTTTGTACTGTTGTGATTGAACCATGATGTCATTACGGGTTGAATCGGTCCAGCTCAGACGAACTGCGATTTCTTTACCATTGCTGACGGCTCGAACATTTACCCATTTGGTTGCCGGAGCAGGCCACATGGGATTGGTGATCATTTGAGGATCCATATCCACAACAGTGTGCTTGTGGAAAGTGGGACCATAACGAGTCCAGAAAGGATCATCCGCATTTGTCGGAATTTCCCCTTGAACTTTTACTGCTTTAATGGTGGCTGCATTAGCACTCGTCATACCGAGTACGAAAGCAAACAACATCATAAATACAATAGTCTTTTTACTCACAGGATTTCCTCCTCGTTAACATACCGTTTACGTTCCACGCTTCGCAGATGCGTTGGTCCGGGCAGGGGTCAAACCCCTGCCCATTCCAATTTATTTACGCTGCCATCTTCAGAGCGTCATATTGCTCCTTAGATTGCACCCGGATGTTCTTCGGGTCGTACATAGAAAGGCTCCTCAACCGTAACACGGATGATTTCTTTACCTT
>JACNKA010000076.1 GCA_014382285.1 Nitrospinota bacterium
ACACCATTGCCAGCGCGGTGGAAGAGCAGTCGGCTACCACCAACGAGATCACCCGCAATATTTCAGAGGCTTCCCGAGGGTCTCAAGAGATCGTTGAGAACATTGCCGGTGTAGCTCAGGCCGCCCATAGCACCACCCAGGGTGCGACTGACACCCAAGCGGCGGCAGGTGAACTGGCAAAACTAGCCACAGAAATGCAGGATATTGTCAGCCAGTTTAACGGGTAAGATACAAAATGTTTGTCGAGGAGGTCCGGCTGACAACCGGACCTATTCTCAAACGAATTATGACAAGTGCAACTTGGTTAATCGAAGACCAAAAGTAATCGTTATTAAACTCTCTTACTTTTTGCTCCCAACTCGCCTCTATTAATTCGTCCCGCCAACTCCTCGATAAAATGTTCCAGGTATTGTGGAGAGACCGCTGACAAGTGCGGTTGAATGAGAACATTATTGATCTCCCACAAAGGAGATGATTCAGGCAGGGGCTCCTCTTCAAACACATCCAGATAGGCCCCGGCAATTTCTCCGGTTTTTAACGCCATAATCAATTCGCTTTCCTGATAGACATTCCCCCGTCCCACATTATAAAGGTAGCAGGACTTCGGCAATACCTTGAAATGTTTTGCCTGAAGGATTCCAGAAGCCTCTCCAGGCAAAGCGCAGATCAGGTGATCGGTTTCCGCAAAAACGGTTTGCCAATTTTCAAAGGTAAGGATTCTATCTGAAGCAGAAAAGTACACCGGAGCAGAAGTAATATTTCTCTTGATGCCCGTGATATCGCATCCAAAAGGTTTCAACCGTTCAGCGATAACGTTACCGATTCTTCCGAACCCCAAAATGGTGACTCGACTTTTGTGGAGCGTTTGCAGTTTTTCAGAAATCTTAATCCGTGCCCATTTTTTCTGTTTCTGCATTGCTGCCGACAAAGGGAAGGCTTTCAAAAAGTACAACATGGCTCCGACAACGCTTTCAGCTATCAGGCCTCCATGGAACCTACCAAATGAAACCTGCAGTCCTTCACCGGATTCCACCTCAACCCAGTCTTTTCCAGCAGCCGGGGTGGCAATGAGCTTTAACCGGGGTGCCGAGTCCAGCCAACTCTCTTTGAAAAACCAGACGATCACCGCTTCAGACTGAGGCAGACGATCCTTAAAATCCTTGGAATTCTGGCAGACTTCCACTTTCAAGCCGGGAACCCTGTTCTCCAACAAGGCTTTATGATCTGGCCGAAAGTTCCAGGCCTCAACATGCGGATGAGTTAAATAAACCAGAATTTTTTTAATAGACACCGTTGTTCACCATATAAAAAAGGATTTCTGTTCACTCCAGCAACTAACTGATCTCATGGTTTCAGGTCTGGAAGTTTTAAAACCAGCTATGAAATCTCTTGGATAATCGGTAGTTATAGTGTGCACATAAGTTAACACTTTTATCAAATATCATAACCGCCCCGAAACCAATTAATCTTAGACAATTCAATAACCACATGAAAAATTTAGCCTTACATCACCAGCGCCATTTTGGCCTGATTTTTGCTTTATCCCGTTATAAAAGTTTACAAATATATGGCAACGGGAGGGGAACCATGACACGAGCGCAGTTAGTAAACAAGTTATCGCTACGAATGGATGTCACCAAAAAAGAGGCTGATCTGTATTTGTCCGCATTTCTGGATTCAATTATGGAGACCTTACATAAAGATGGTCGTGTGGTAGTTCAGGGGTTTGGATCATTCAAAATCAATGAATACAAAGCCAGAGTCGCCAAAAAACCACTGACAGGCGAACTCATTCAATTACCTGTGCGGCATAAGCCCAGTTTTCATGCAGGTAAAGAGTTGCGTGAACGAGTGAACGCAGATATGGTGTTGGCACAGGAAGCAGAAGTTTTAATCAGCCGCATTCAAACACCAGAAAATGTCTTCAGCATTTCAGCAGGTTAAGTCACAGCTTCAACATTGGTAGCTGTTTGCCCATATTGTGGTATGATGGAGCTTCAGGACACGACTTCTGGTTTCAGGATGAACTCAGGAGTCCCTTCACTCAGGGAGCCTTGGCATGTCCAACAACAGGGAAACTTGTAGCAAATGCGGTGAAAAAAGCATCCTCAAAGGTGAAATTGGACTGAGGACCAGCAGGGACAAGGAATTGATCATGGTAGTTCGGCAGGATCATGGAGTTGAGAAAAGTGTCCCCCTGCTACCTAGCATTTGCTGTCAATGCGGCTTTGTGGATTTCTATGTGCAAGACCCCACCCACTTGAAAATATGTTCCGAAGACAAACCCATCAACCCCGATTTTAAACAACGCCCTCTGCTCGAATCTGACTTTTAAATTTCTCCTCAATCTGTTTGTCTGTTTTACTATTTCCCACTCAAGCAGTTATAACTCTTGAACAATACCCGGTTATGCGCCAGAATGGGAATGAAACCTGAAAGCACCCTGCTCCAATTATATTAAATTGAGTGACCCGGTTCCCTTTCTACCTATGGCCAAACCTTCTAAAGATGAAATTCACTATCTGCTCCTGAAGCTACATTCCCTGACCGGAATCGTACCCATAGGAGCTTTTCTGGTTGTTCATTTATGTGTCAATTCTCTTCGTACCGTGGGCGTATGGCCCTACCAACTCAGCATTGATGCAATAAACAACCTGCCTTTCCTGCTGATCATAGAAATAACGTTCATATACATCCCCATCCTGTTTCATTCCGTGATGGGTTTCTATGTCGTGCGCCTTGCTAAAACCAATGCGCATCGCTACAGGTATCCCCGAAATGGCCTTTATACATTGCAGCGCATTTCCGGTGCTGTTGTTTTTGTTTTTCTGATTTATCACCTGGGAACAACGGTGGCACCCAAACTATGGGAGGGCAAACACTATTTTGAAGCGGCACCTTTTCTGATCGACATTATGAACGGTGAGTTTCAAACCTGGCAGGGATTGTTGATCTATACCATCGGTATTGTTTCGGCAACCTTTCACTTCAGCAACGGCCTGTGGGGGTTCTGCGTTTCATGGGGGATTTTGATCGGTGAGAACGCTCAGAGAAACGGGGCAATCGTTTTCGCGATGATCGGCCTGGCGCTCACAGTTCTGGGCATGACCACGATAGCAGAATTTAATATGAACCCTATTCCTGTTGAAGCAACGGTGGCGAGATAACATGATGAATCGAAAGAAAAAAATCATCGTCATCGGAGGCGGGTTAGCCGGATTAGCCCTGGCCATGAAGTTTTGCGAACGTAACGGGGAAGTGACCGTTGTGTCTTACCAGTCGTTAAAGCGATCCCATTCGGTTTGCGCGCAAGGTGGCATCAATGCCGCCATCGATGCTAAAAATGAAGGCGATACTCCGGAAAAACATTTCTATGACACCATCAAAGGAGGCGACTTTCTCGCCCACCAACCTCTGGTGCGCGACATGTGCTATCAGGCTCCAGCCATCATCCACCTGATGGATCGGATGGGCGTGGCGTTTAACCGTACCGGTGAAGGGCATCTCGATTTCCGCAGGTTCGGTGGCACGCTTTATAACCGAACCGCATTTGCCGGAGCCACCACGGGACAACAACTCGTGTACGCACTCGATGAACAAGTCCGACGCCATGTGCACGATGGCTCTGCCAAGACATTGGAATGGCATGAATATTTGGGGGCTGTTCTTGATTCCGAAGGAATCTGCCGTGGCGCGGTGATTCACGATCTGCGAACCGACGAGATCTATACCTTGCAGGCAGATGCGGTGGTATTAGCCACAGGCGGCCCCGGGCAGGTTTATGCACGGTCCACCAATTCCGTAGTCAATACAGGAGCCGCCGCCACAACCGCTTACCTTCAGGGAGCCAAGTACGCCAATGGGGAGTTCATCCAGATCCACCCCACTGCCATACCCGGACAAGACAAGCTCCGGCTGATGAGCGAGTCTGCCCGAGGTGAAGGCGGTCGCATCTGGGTGCCGCGCGTTGCTAATGACAGTAGAGACCCGAAAAAAATTCCCGAAAGCGAACGCTATTATTTTCTCGAAGAAAAATATCCTTTATTCAAAAACCTTGTTCCCCGAGATGTCGCCAGTCGGGAAATTTATGACATCGTCTACAACAAGAATCTTGGGGTTAGCGGAGACCCCATGGTCTATCTCGACCTGACCCATAAATCGAGAAAATTCCTGGATAATCGTCTGGGTGGAATCATGGACATCTACACCAAGTTCACCGGTGTGGACCCCCGCGAAACCCCCATGAAAATCTTTCCCGCGGTGCATTACTCCATGGGAGGACTGTGGACCGACTACGGTCCAGACAGCGATGGTTTGATCGATCACGGGTCGCCAAGGAACCAGATGACTTCTATTCAAGGGCTGTTCGCGGCAGGAGAAGCGGATTACCAGTATCACGGTGCCAACCGGCTGGGTGCAAACTCGTTATTGAGCTGTATTTATACGGGATTGATGATGGCCCGGGGCATCATGAACTACACAGACTCTCTTGAAAAATCGGTGGAAGATATCCCCTCCACGGTCTTTGATGACACCCGCTCACACTGGCAAAGCAAGTTTGATGGAATCAAAAAAATGAATGGCTCGGAAAACCCCCATAAACTACATCACGAACTGGGGGATATCATGCTGGCAAATGTTCTCATCGTCCGGGATAATAAATCCTTGGAAAAAGCTTGGCATTCCATCGGTGATATTGAAGCCCGGTTCAAGGATGTAAAGTGTCTGGACACGCACGACTGGGCCAACCCGTCACCCAGTTTCATCAACCAGTTATATTGCATGATCCACCTTTCAAAAATCATCACCAAAGGTGCTTTAATGAGAGACGAGTTCCGGGGAAGCCACTACAAACCGGATTTCGACATGAACCAGCCCAGGGATTTTGACCCCCATGAATACATTGATTATTTGGAGCAAAAACAATATGGGGAAGTGAACATGGCAAAGTTCCCCGCCGGTCATCTCGACTATATGAAACAGTTCGAAAAAAATAACGAAAAATGGCTTAAAACAACGGTGGCCCAATATAAAGACAATCAGCCAGAGATCACCTACGAAGAGGTCAACACCTCACTGGTGACCCCGCGGCCAAGAAAATATGATTGACCCGCTATGACAAACATAACTCTAAAAATCAAGCGTCAGGACAAACCCGGTTCCTCCTCCTACTGGCAAACCTTCAAGGTACCCCACAGGCCTTTTGCCAATATCATTTCATGCCTGATGGAAATCCAGAAGTCGCCCACAACGGGAAGTGGAGAAACAGTGAGTCCAGTCATTTGGGACAGTAATTGCCTGGAAGAGGTTTGCGGTTCCTGCACCATGTTGATCAATGGTAAGGTCCGGCAGGCCTGCACTGCTCTAGTGGATAACCTGGAAAGCCCGATTACACTGGAGCCAATGTCTAAATTTCCGGTCGTGCGCGATCTACAGGTCGACCGTGAACGCATGTTCAAAAATCTTAAAAAGGTCAAAGCCTGGATCGATATTGACGGCAGCCATGACATCGGGGAAGGACCGATCATGCAGGATCAGGATCGCGCCAAACGTTATGTCATGTCAGAGTGCATGACCTGCGGATGTTGTCTGGAAGCGTGCCCACAGTTCACTATAGACAACTCCTTTTTGGGAGCCTCCACATTCAATCAGGTCCGCCTTTTTAATCTGCACCCTACAGGAGAAATGAAAAAGGAAGAACGGCTGGATGCTGTCATGGGCGAAGGAGGTATCACGGACTGCGGCAACGCACAGGTTTGTGTTGAAGTATGCCCTAAAAACATTCCACTTACCGAATCGATTGCCGATATAGGCCGTCAAACAACCTGGCAGGCGATAAAAAACCTCTTCACAAAATAAGGGGGTTTTTTATTTAAAAGCCTCACTCAGTTTGCTATGATTTAGACTGTTAAACCACCAACGAATTTAAAATACGTCCATAGAGGAATATATATAATGAAAGTCTCCCTTGCCAGCGCAATGGGCACCTGTTTTGGGGTTCGAGATGCTATCGACCTTGCCATGTCTCCGGAATTTTACTCCGACCTGACCATAGTGGGTCAATTGGTCCATAACCCGCAAGTCAGTGAATCTTTAAAGCAAAATGGAGTCTCTCTCGTACCGGGAATCGAAGAAATAAATCAAATCAAAACCAAGAAAGTCATGATCACCGCACACGGTGCGGCTGAAAAAACCAAACAACGACTACATGATGCCGGCTTCATTGTCTATGACGCAAGCTGCCCCCTCGTGATGAGGGTCCATCAGACCATCAAATCATTAGTGACAAAAGGCTATTTTCCTGTTGTGATCGGGCAAAAAGATCATGTGGAAGTTAAAGGAATCGTCGGAGACCTGGATGTTCACCTGGTCATCAATAACGAAGATGACTTTGAAAAAATCAGGGATTCTGGCAACCGTAAACTTGGAATCGTGTCTCAGACCACTCAGCAAACTGATAAAGTTGAGAGTCTTGTAGAAAAAATCCGGGCTCTCGATTATGTAGATGATGTGGCATTTGTCAATACCATCTGCCAGCCCACCCAGGACCGACAGGTGGCGGTGCATGAACTGGCTGACCAGGTTGACTTGATGATAGTCATAGGAGGTTTTAATTCTTCCAACACGAAAAAGCTGGTTCACGTTTGCGAGGAGAAAGGTGTGGAGGCACGCCATATTGAATCGTTCCACCAGTTGGATCAGGAATGGTTCATTGGCAAACAACATGTGGGAATCACAGCAGGGACCAGCACCCCGGAAGACATCATCAACCAGGTACATTCCGAAATTTTAAAGATCGCCAAAAAGGTTGAAGGCCTGGAAGAAAACGCGCTCCATTCCTGATAAAAATTGACGAACTCTAGCAAATGCCTTTAGAGCCAATGTTTTTGGAATTCCTTTTTTAAAGCAACTCTCTTTTATCCTGTAATCACTTTGAATCTTTTTTGCCCCGGGTTTTTGCCCAGAGGGGATTGTTTACTAGAATGGATGACTGGACCTATTGCGTACAAACGCTTCCTAAAGTTAGCAGAACCTTTGCGCTTAACATATCCGTTCTAAGGGGCGAGCTTCACCGAAGCATTCTCGTGGCCTATCTTTTTTGCCGAACTGTGGACACCGTAGAAGATGCGGCAAAACTGGACCCGAAAATAAAAACCCGACTCCTGATGGAGTTTTCACGGTTGATAGAAAACCGGGATTACCGCGAAAAAAATCTCTTAGCGTGGGTTGAAAAATGCGCAACAGTCGATGGCTCCCCCAACGATCTGGATCTTCTCCATCAGGTTTTCCGGGTGTTCAATGTCTTCGATTCGCTTCCCAAAAATCATCAGAACCAGATCATCCCTTCCGTTGCAAAAATGGCAAAGGGCATGGCCTTTTTTCAAAACCGCTTTCAGTTTGGCGAAATCACCCCGCTGGAAAACATACAGGACCTTGAAGAATATTGTTATTTTGTCGCTGGAGTTGTGGGGGAAATGCTGTGCAACCTGTTTTTCCAAAAACTGCCTCATTTGCCGGAATCCGCACGTAATATCATGCGCCAAAATGCCGTGTCATTCGGGCTCGGACTCCAGATGACCAACATATCCAAAGATATCATTGCGGACCGTGACAGGGGCTGGTCCTATATTCCCCGAAGCATCATTGCCGATAAAGGTTTGACCATGGATGAATTTCATTCTGGAGCATCCATGGATAAAAATCTGCTGATTCTGGAGGGTTTGCTAAGCAAAACCAATGGCCATCTGAACGATGCCTTGAAATTCACCCTGGCCATCCCCAGAACCGAGATCGCCCTGCGCCTGTTTTGTATCTGGCCGTTATGGATGGCAGTTAAAACCGTGGCCGTCTTGCACAACAACCCTGCGTTGCTAAACTCAAACGCCCAGGTGAAAATTTCGCGAAGCACTGTAAAGCGTATTTTATTAGGAACCCCTTTTATTGCATGGTCCAACAATCTTCTGAAGTATTCCTTTGCAAACATCGTCAACGATAATGCGTTGCAAAATCCCCCGGCTTTTGACCTGGAAGGACTGAAATCGCGCCTGGAAAAAATTCCTCTGGATACCGTTAACCCTAACACTTGAAACTATTAATATCATGCCTAGCTCAAATAGATTTATAGACAATCAGAATGGCACCGTAACAGACACCCAAACCACTCTTATATGGATTCGAGAAGACGGATGGCAACAGGAAGGTAGATGGTTCACCTGGGATGAAGCTATGGATTGGGCAGTTGATATAAGTTGCACAAACTTTGGCGGCCTTCAAGACTGGAAGTTGCCAAATGAGGAAGAAATCCAGACCTTGTATAATCCCGAAGTAATAAACCAGGATAAGTATGGAAAGGATATTCATCTGGAAACCATTTTCCCTCCTGGAGGCCAAGCGACCGTCTGGCTGAAAAGCGAATCAGGGCACGAGGGAACTATATTCGATTTTAAAAATGGGGAATTCCGCCCCTTATATAAAAGCAAAACAGGTAGAATGTCTGTCCGCCTCGTGCAGGGTAATTTACCTAGACCCTAACATTACAGGATGCAGATGAAACCTTTAGCTGCTATTATCATCTAATCCTAAATCTATCAACTGGGGGGTTCTTTTGAATAAAAACAGCCTTACTTCCATTGCCGGAGGGTTGTGGTGCGTCATTGGAATGTTTCTTATTTTCCGTGGATTCGGTTTGTATCAGCTTGCCGGTCAGGAACAACACTCGACTCAAATTGCCATCAGCCTTTCCATAATCACAGCGGTGTTAATCGGATTGCTCAAAGGAAGGTTTGTATTGAGCAAAACCGCCCGGAAAAATAAAGCCCGGATTCATGAATTGGCGGACCCTGTTCGCATCCATCAACTTTTTGCCAAGCCGTTTTATTTTTTTATCCCGATGATGATGGGCCTCGGAGTTCTCTTACGGTCCTATAATGAGTACCTGGGGGGATATGTGGTGGTCGCCGCAATTTATTGTGGCATAGGAATGGCCTTGATCATTTCCAGCCGCACTTATTGGGCAAAGGAATCAACTGCCCCCGCCCCGGATAACTCCTGACAAAGCGGGGAGCGGCGACTGGCAACATCTTTAATTGCGAGCAGAGACTCTCTCGCCTCAATGTAGTTTTCAGAGGTATTCTTGAATGAAAAATTTTTTTCTCACCCTGCACATGATATCCATGTGCCTGGTCATTGGAACCTTGTTTTTGCAATCTCTTTCCGTTGTGTTCCGCCTGCGTTTGAAATCCGCAGAAGAAGCAGAAGGTCTCAGAAAAACCCAGAACCGAATTCATAAATTCATCTACTATCCCATTTTGGGAGTGACCCTAATATCCGGAACGGTGCTTGCCGTAAAGACAGGGGTTTTTTCTGAATCTCAATGGATATACTGGAAATTGGGGCTGCTGGCGATTCTGATCGCGCTTGGCGTTCAAAACGGAAAACAAATAAATGAAAACTCTTTGCCTAAAAAATACGCGATGATGGTACATATCGCTATTTTTATTGTCGGCGCTTCCATGATTTACCTGGCCACCATCAAACCCGTTTAAAGCTCTCATGGATATCCTGTTCACTCTGGTTGCCAGCGTACTTCTCATCATAGGCTTCTTCGTGATTTGCCAAACCGTTGATGATGACGAAGACGATCAGGAAGAATCCTGTGATGAAGCCACCACTGGGCGTGGGGCCAACGAGCAACCCATGAGTCGTGAATCCAACGAGCAACCCACAAGCCGTGAATCCAACGAGCAACCCACAAGTCGTGGGGGCAATGAGTAAAAAGTTTCGCCTGTTGCAAAAAAAGGCGGCCTCCTGCCGTTTGTGCCCTGCCCTTGCAGATCAACCCGCTGTACTGAGTTCCGCTAACGGTTCACTGGATGCCGATATCGTCTTCGTTGCAGAAGCACCTGGCAGGTTTGGTGCCGGTCGAACAGGTGTCCCCTTTCAAGGCGACCGATCTGGAGACAATTTTGAAATCCTGCTGAAACATATCGGATTGACCCGGCCCGAAGTATTCATCACCAACGCCGTTTTGTGCAATCCGCTTGCAGACGGAAATAACCGCAGACCCAATGCAAAAGAAATTAAAAACTGCACAGCATTTTTAAAAGAGTCACTGGAAATCATCCGGCCCAAGGTGGTGGTCACCCTTGGCACCGTTGCCCTTAGCTCTCTCAATCAGCTTCTCGGCACCCGGTTTCAATTAAGCCCGAGCGTTGCTCAATCTCTGTCCACTCCCGATTTCAAACTCTTCCCGCTCTACCACCCCAGCCCTCGCGTCACCAACTGGAAACGACCCATGGCCCAGCAAAAAAAAGATTTCAAAAAAATACCGGCGTAATTCCGCCAGCATTGAACAATTGCAATAGTCAGTCATTCGTTGCCCCTGCGGCAAGCAGCTTGACAAGTCTGCAGAGGAATTTTATGTATATAATGAATAGAGAAACTTTTATGTAAAGAAAGGTTTGCCATGACTTATAACTATCCTTTTTCAGACGGAGTTTTTTCACAGGGTCATAAAACACTAACCTGGGGAACATTTGTTTTTGGTGGAGTTCTTTTTCTCCTTGCTGTTCTTATTTTTGCCTACCCCGCACTGATCGCTTATTTCTTTGCAGGGATAATCCTCTTGGCTGGAATCACTGCGCTGGCCGTGGCGTGGAAACTCTGGCGGTTTCGTGAAAATGTTTCCCGCTTTGAACCATGGGAAAATCTCGGTAGCAACAACAGTGGATATCGGACCCGCGTCACTCATTTCAGGTGGCGTGCGTGATCTATGACCGAATAAAAGGGATCGACAAAGACTGGAGCCGAATCACCCTCGGGTGCTGGCAAATCGCACCCAGCGGGGGCTGGGGAGACCTCTGCCCTGCCGAAGACGCTGAGAAAGTCGTGCATTCCGCGCTCGATCATGGTATCACCGCGTTCGATACAGCAGAAGGCTACGGCGATGGAGAATCAGAACGCAGACTGGGCAAAGCCCTCGGTTCGCACAAAGATTCCGTTATCATCATCTCCAAAATCTGGCCCGATGCCGAACTCACTCTCAAGGCCTACCAGCA
This sequence comes from Nitrospinota bacterium, assembly GCA_014382285.1. Classification (GTDB taxonomy): domain Bacteria; phylum Nitrospinota; class Nitrospinia; order Nitrospinales; family VA-1; genus LS-NOB. The sequence goes on from JACNKA010000076.1 coordinate 11,058, forward strand.
ACGCCTTGAAGATTCCCTCAAGGCTCTGGGAAGGGATTATGTTGACCTTTATCTGGTTCATTGGCCGGGAAACTATTTCAACACCCAGGACAAAAGCAACCGGCTCGCCGAGTTTATGAACTCGCTCAAAAAAAGCGGGAAAGCCACCACAGTCGGGCTCTCTAATTTCCAGTCGCGGGACTTAACCCTGCTAGGAAGTAAACTCAAAACATTTTCTATGAACGAAGTGCCCTATAGTCTGTTGGATCGGGCTTATGAAGGAGCTACTCTGGCCCTTTGCAAAAATTCTGGTATTCCTTACATGGCCTTCTCACCCACAGCGCAGGGTCTGCTGGCTAGATCTATGAATCGGGAAGACCTTGAAATGCCCACCCGAAAACACAATTTTCTATATCAAAATCAGGTTTACCCGCACGCCAGAAAAGTCTGGGAAACGGTGCGTGATGTCGCCAAAGAGCTGGGCCGAAAACCGGTCGAGGTGGCTTTGGCCTGGGTGCTCACCCGTGACAATATTTTCACCGCCATTGTTGGGTCCCGGAAACCCGAACAAGTTCAGGAGTTTGCCAAATCCGTCGAATTGAAACTGAACTCCGGCCAGTTGCAACGTCTGACAGCGGCCAGCGACCAGTTCCCCATGGTCAAAAAAGGACATTGAATGAGCGAACTCTGGGAAGAACCCAAGGAAGAGGACGGCCTGACTCTGGGGCCTGAAGAAGCTCTGCAAAGGGAAATCGAAAAATCTAAAACCCTCAAAGTGGATCGTCTACGCCTCCGAGACGAGATCGAAACACTTAAAACCGAAAAAGCCAACCTCGCGCAGAAAAACCAACAACTCAGGCAAAGGCTCACGAAACTGGGAAACCCTGCGCCTGAGAAAACTGACTCATCCTCTACAAACAGCTTGATTTTTGCGCTGGTTTTTGGTTTTCTGGCCCTGCTGTGGTTCATAACCCGAAACTAAAACACCTGCCAAAGGAATGGAAAAAATAGACAGTTTCTGCTAAAATTCTTGAGAAATGTAAAGAAACATTGAATCTTTAATACCGTTACCACCATCCTAGTAAATGCTTCCTCTAATAGGGGACTGAGATTTCTCCTGATTCCTTGGTTAAAGTGACACCTGAATTTTTCATACAATTTCCCCATAAAGGAAACCTCTAAATTTTTTCACATGACTATGAGCGCACTTTTTAGAGCACCAGGATGCGCGAATCGCAAAACATAAAGTATCGAACGATCAGAAAATATCTAAAAATATCAACCAATGTATTGAGAGGAAAAACAAATGTGGGTATATGAATTTTTTCACGTAATTATCGGAATTTTGTGGATTGGGTTGTTGTACTTCTTCAATCTGGTTCAGGTTCAATCCATGCCTAAAATGGTCGAGGCGGGTGCCGCCAAACCCTATACCCAGATCATTCTGCCTCGCGCCCTGTTCTTGTTCCGGCACGCCGCGTTGTGGACGGTCATCACCGGCATTGCCTATTACATGGCCGGTCGGGGAACAGTTCAAGGAATCCCCAGTGGCGAAATCATGATTGGTATGTTGCTCGGCATCATTATGGCCGGCAACGTCTGGTTCATTATCTGGCCGAACCAGAAAAAGATCATCGCTGGTGAACTGGAAGGCGATGCCCTGAACAAAGCAAAAAGAATGGCGTTTCTGGCTAGCCGCACCAACGCATGGCTTTCGATTCCCATGTTGATCGGAATGATCGCCGCCAATCACGGCGGTATCATGTTCTAACCGGCGCAACCGCCGGGGGTGAATAGCAATGGCTTTTTCTTGCAGGCAAGAGTCGTCTCGGCTCAATCAAGTCATTGCAGCGGTATCATGTTCTAACCGGCGCAACCGCCGGGGGTGAATAGCAATGGCTTCTTCTTGCAGGCAAGAGTTGTCTCGGCTCGATCGAGTCATTGCAAATGCTGGATAGTTTTATTTAGTCTTACTCACAAAGAGGGGTTCGTCCACTGTCAAGGGGGCGAACCCCTTTTTTGTGGCCGGGCAAAGTCCGATGAGAACAGCCTCCCCCCTGGCAAGGAGACCTTTGCAGCGACGATGAATAGTGTGATTCTCGATGCTCAGACGAGTTGAGCCTCAGCCGAGAAAAACCTATATCTCGCCCTACAGGTCACTGCTCATTGCTACCGGCGGCTCGCCGGTTAGACTGATTTAACAGTCAATTTAGGGTGGAGTTGCTGGCGCAGTTGAGTTTGAATGTATTGCAGGGTTCCGCTGGTGGAGGTTGGGCAACTGCCGCAGGCACCCTGATAATGGATGCTGACTTCGTCGCCATCTATACCTTTGAGTTCCACCCCACCACCATCTGCGGCAAGGTTGGTGCGGATCGAACGATTGAGCACCATTTCTATCCCTTGAAGTTTTTTCTCGTTATCAAGATTCGCAAAGTTGACGACATCGACCTCGCTCAACTGCACCTTGCCTTCGGCCTGATAAAGAGTCACTGTATCGTCGATGGTTTTCCATACCCTGTCTTTGAGTGGGACCCAACTTGTCTTATCGTCTTTCGTCACGGTGACAAAATTATCCATGACAAACACGCTCAAGATACCGGGTCTTTCGAACAGGGCCGCTGCCATTTTGTCGCCCTCGGCTTCTTTTTTGCTGGCAAAGGAAATATTGCCGTTATCGAGAATCACCCCATTGATGACGAACTGCAATGCGTTGGGATTCGGAGTTTCTTTCGTGCGCACCACTTTCAAAGCTTTCTTGAGATTGGGACGGGCTTTTGGTTTTGGCTTCGGCTTGTTTGCCGTTGCGTTTTTTTCTTTCAATTTTTCCTGGATGGCCAGGATCTCGCTGATCTTCACAACAATAGGGCTTTCAATGTTTAAAGGATGGAAACCATTTTAATATATTCAAACTTGGGAGCCAAACATTATCTGGAATTACTCGGCATTGGAGGGGACTTCCGAAACTGAGCCCACCACTACCCGGCGTCCTTTAAGGGACTGCATGGCCTCAAAGGCAACAAAAACTGCCAGCATAATGAGCACCACTGCGGTCGACCCAAGCAACACATTCGGTTCCGGCGCGGTGAAGAACTGGTAGGCCTGCCACCCTAACGCAGCGATGGTGGTCACCACCATGAACACCGCTGGATAAAGCACATAATACGTCGGTCGCTTGACCGCCATTAACCATGTAGCCACCACAAACAGAGCCACCGCCGCAATGAGCTGGTTGGTCGCGCCAAAAATGGGCCAGATTTTCTGCCAGCCATCGGTCGCGCCAATCAGGTACGCGGCAAACACCACCGCAATGGTCACAACATATTTATCACGAAAAACCGGCACATGCTGTCCCAAAGCTTCTTGCACCAGAAACCGTGTGATGCGCACCGCTGTATCGAGGGTGGTCAGCACAAATGTATTCAACGCCAGTACCGCAATCATTGAGGCAAAAGTGAAACTCAGTATTGGCAGCATCTGGTGCACCACGTTACCGTAGCCGTTGCCAAACGCCAAAATCCATCCGCCGGATTGCAGGGTCTCGCGGAACCCCAGCCGGGCCATATCGACTCCCCCTCCTTCTGGAGCGACCCAATAAAGTCCGCCGCCGACCATGAGAACGGTGACAACTGCGACCACGCCTTCGGTGAGCATGCCGCCGTAGGCAATGGCCTTGCCTTGGGTTTCATCGGCCAATTGTTTTGAAGTGGTGCCACCGGCAACGAGTGAATGAAAACCTGATATCGCGCCACAAGCCACTAACACAAACAACATCGGCCAGACCGGACCTTGCACATCAGACATCGCACCGCGCCAGGCCGGAGTATTCAATCCCGGTGCCACCCATAACAACGCAATAATACCCAGTGCCATGGAACCGAACAGAATAAATGTTGATAGGTAGTCACGGGGTTGCAAGAGTGTTTGTACCGGCAGGATCGAGGCCACCCCTGCGTAGACCAGTAACACAACAAACCAGAATAAAAGTGGGGAAAGCCCCAACACCCCTTCATCGGGCAGGGGCAGTGGGATTTTGAATCCAATATAAACATTCACCAGAACCGCCAGGACCGCAACGGTGGAAACTGTCTTAAGGCTGAAATTCTTTTTATAAATGCACCAACCGAGGATCATCGAAACGGGAATGATCGCGAAAGTGGGGAAAACCATTTCCGGTTGTGCGATGAGGGTCTTGGCCGCCACCACACCGAACACAGCGATGACCAACAGCATCGCCAGAATGAGGAAAATAGCGAACACGGCTTTGGCGCGGTAGCCCATGGTGGTCTCCGCAATATCAGCAATGGAACTGCCGCGATTGCGCACGGAGACCATCAGGGTCAGGTAATCGTGAACCGCGCCGATGAACACACTGCCCAGTACAATCCATACTAACGTGATCGCCCAGCCAAAATGGTGCATGGCAATGATAGGACCAATGACCGGACCGGCCCCGGCAATGGACGCGAAATTATGCCCGAACAATACCAGCGGTTTGCTGGGCACATAATCCACACCATCGTTTTGTTTTATAGCAGGGGTTTCGCGGGAGGCATCAGGGCGAATCAATTCCCTATCCAGCCGTTGGGCATAAGCCCGGTAGCCCACGAAATAAAAAAACAGGCAGGCTGAAACCAAAATGCCGACAGTCAACATGGACACATCCTGAGAAAGTTAGACTGGATTATTATATCAAAGATGGACTGGTTTTGCCCCAGACAGGGGCGAGTTTTGCGTAACCCGTCATTACGAACGAAGTGAAATAATCCAGAAAAAAACCTGGATCGCCACGCCGCTTACAGCGGCTCGCGAAGACAAGGGTTTATCTTGAAGAATAAAAAACCGGTGCATTTATGCAAAGGTCAACAGGGGGGCGAGCTAGAACAAAGATTCACGCTGAATGGTTTGTTCCCGATCCGGGCCTGTGGAGATCATCATAAACGGCGTTTCAACAAGATCGCTCAACCGGGAAATGTAATCTTTGGCATTTTGGGGCAGTTTGTCATGGTCCTGTATGCCAACGGTGTTTTCCGACCAGCCGTCAAATTCGGCATAAACCGGTTCACAATTTGCCATGACTCCAGGGTCCGCTGGCATATCGGGAAAAACTTTTCCTTTATATTTATAACCGGTACAAACCTTGATGGTTTTAAATCCATCCAGGACATCGACTTTCGTGAGAATCAACGCGTCAACACCATTGATGTGAACGCCGTATCTGGCAACCACCGCATCAAACCATCCGCATCGTCGGGGCCTGCCAGTAGTCGCGCCAAACTCATGCCCGACTTTACCGAGACGCTCGCCATCCGCATCTGACAGTTCGGTGGGGAATGGGCCTTCGCCAACCCGGGTGGTATAAGCCTTGATCACACCCAGCACTCTATCCACCTTCGTGGGCGGAATGCCCAGGCCCGTGCAAGCACCACCTGCGGTTGAGTTGGAGGAAGTCACAAATGGATAGGTGCCATGATCCACATCCAGCATGGTCCCCTGTGCGCCTTCGCACAAAATATGTTTCCCCTGAGCAATCTGGTCACGCAGAAAAATGTGGGTATCGGCAGTGTATTTCAAAATGGTTTCACGATGGCTCATCAACTCATCAAGCAAACTGTTAAACCCGGGCAACTCGGTACCGTAAAGGCTTTTTAAAATCTTTTGTTTTTCATCGTGATTGGCCCGCAACCGTTCGGTCAGGTAGGCTTCATCGCGAAGATCGCAGATCCTGATTCCTGCCCGGGCAATTTTATCCGCATAGGAGGGGCCAATGCCTCTGCCCGTGGTGCCAATTTTCTGGAATCCGCTTTCACTCTCCCTGCCTTTATCACTGGTGCCATGATAAGGCATGATAATATTGGCCCGGTCGCTGATGAGCAACCTGCCCTGCAGATTAATTCCGGTTTCTTCTAACTGGTGCATTTCCGCCACCAAAGCTTGTGGGTCCACCACAACCCCGTTACCAATCACACACAATTTGTCTTCATGGAAAATTCCAGACGGGATGAGATGCAAGACGAATTGTTTCTCATTGAAACAAATAGTATGCCCGGCGTTATGTCCACCTTGATACCGCGCCACCACATCAGCATTTTCGGCAAGCAAATCAATAATTTTGCCCTTTCCCTCATCACCCCACTGCATTCCTACTATCACCGCAACCGGCATACGAACCTCTCCTGATAAACAATAAAAATAGATGAAAATTGCGCCCAGCGGGTTATTATCCTCACCCACCCCCATCTTGTCAACCCAGGCAACGGCCGGGGGCAATATGGCGGTGACGCTATGCGACCGCCGAAAGTGTAAAGTAAGGCGTTGGGTTGCCGCCCGTGACAACGGAGCAAAGGCTCATCAAGCCGAGAAAACCTTTTGTTAGTCGGCCCCACGGCTAGTGGCGGAATTTTTTGAGGAAGGATTTTATGGTTTCCAAGGGAACCATCGGGCCAATATCAATACCGGGGCAAAACCCGCCAACCAGCATCCACATGAACTTGGAATCCATATTCTCCCGCCAGAACGGGTAGGAGGAGCATTGTTTAGGTTTGCCTTCGTGGATACCGCATCCCTGATCGGTCAAAAAGGTGCAGGGTTCGCCATCATCCCCGACTTCGAGAACCCACTCACCCTCATCACGGGTGAGATAAGTTTTCTTAAATTCAGCCGGAGAAGTTTCCAGAAAATCAGCGGCATTGCGAATATCTTTACGGTCAAAATGCACGATGCCCGGTTTGACGCAACACTTGAAACAATCGGACTGGCATTCAAAACGAATCGGTTCTTTTTCCCACCACTTAGCCATGTGGGGTTCCCCCACTGGAAACGGGCAATAAAGTTATCTGCGGGCAAGTGGTTTCTCGGCTCAACATGCTATTACTCATTACCCAAAGATTCGAAGACAACAAGGTCGTCACGATGAATCACTTCTTCGTAATAAGATTCTCCCATCAGGCTTCGAACAGCGGAGGTTTTCATGCCTTTAATCTGTTCGAGATCACGGGAATTATAGTTGACCAGACCTCGGCCAATTTCTTTTCCTTCTTCATCGATGAGGGTCAGAGCGCACCCAAATTCAAAGTTGCCTTTCACTTTCATCAGTCCCGCGGGGAGGAGGCTTTTACCTCTTTCCACCAGAGCTTTTCGGGCTCCCTCATCAATGGTCAGCGTTCCTGAAGGTTTCAGGGTATGGGCGATCCAATGCTTACGGTCACGGATTTTGCCTTTGCCCGACCAGAATAATGTTCCCACTTCTTTACCGGCAAAAACATTCTCGATGACTTTTTCATCAAGACCATTAACGACCAGCGTGGGAATGCCAAAGCTCATGGTTTTTTTTGCGGCCAGTACTTTGGTGATCATTCCTCCAACCGTCAAACGGTTATTGCTTTTTCCGGCAATTTTCTCGATGCCTTCATTGACTTTCGGGATATGAGAAATCAACTGCGCTTTTTCAGTTCCAGGTTTGTTTTTCAGAGAAGGGTCTTTGTCATACAAACCCTCGACATCAGAAAGAATGATTAATAGTTGCGCACCCACCAGACAGGCCACCGTTGCTGAAAGAGTGTCATTGTCTCCGATTTTAATTTCCTCAACGGTGACAGAATCGTTTTCATTAATGATGGGAACGACGCCCTTTTCCAGAAGTGCCTCAATAGTATGCTTGGCATTCAGGTAGCGTCTACGGTTTCCGAGATCCTCATGACTTAAAAGGATCTGAGCAACCTTCAGATCTTTTTTCTCGAAAGCCTTCTCATAGGTATGCATCAGGAAGCTCTGACCAATGGCAGCGCAGGCCTGCTTTTCAGGAATGGTCAAATCGGCGCGGCCAAACTCCAGACGCTCTCGCCCCGCCATGATGGCACCGGATGAGACCAGCACCACATTATAACCCTTGTCACGGATGAACTTTATTTTACGGGCGTAATGCCGCACCCATTCCTTGCTCAATCCGCACTCCAGTGACGATCGGCCTTTATCCCGATTGGAAATAACACTGCTTCCAATCTTAACAACCACAGTTTTTATATTTTTCAGAATTTCTTCACGCACGGTCATGTTCTCTGGCCTAAATATTTCAGGAGCACAATGTTTAACCTCCCACCCCTCACTGACAAGATGGGTTTTTATTGCCACCACGGTGAGCGGCAGGGGAAAATGTAACCTAAAATTTCACCGAGGTCATCCTCTATTGTTGGAGTTTTGCAGAGTTTCGGTGATAAACCTGTTCAAAGCATCAAAATAACCGAGTCCACCCAGAATATAAGTATCATTATGCCCGGCCCCTTCGATCGGGTAAAACGTTTTAGGTTCCGCCGCCTGTTCGAATAATTTACGCCCGAGGTCATAGGGAACGATCTCATCGTGCGTGCCATGCAGAAACAGTTTGGCAAGTTTCAGGTGAGGGACTTTGCTCACAGCATCCAATTTGGATCGAATCGCCCAACCGAGAGGAATGAGCGGAAAAACCTGTCTCGACATATCCGCCGCGTTGGTGAAGACCGATTCCAGAATCAACCCCCTGGCCGGATGGCTCATCGCCGTTTCCACCGCACAAATGCCACCTAAGGAACGGCCAAAAAGAAACAGGGAGTCAACAGACACACCTTCCAGTTCAAGAACCTTTTTGTAAGCCGCGCTCGAGTCTTTATAAATTCCCTCTTCATCAGGCACGCCTTCACTTCTTCCGTAACCGCGATAATCAAAAATGAAAATATTCAGATTGAGCGACTTAAGACGATGGATGTTATCCAGTCGATGGCTGAGGTTGCCAGCATTACCATGAAACCATAACAAGGTCGCTACCGCGTTGGGAGCGGGAATGAACCACCCATGCAGCTTCACTCCATCCTCTGCCTTAAAATAAATATCCTGCGCCGGAACACCAGCAGATACTGGATTCCAAAATCCTTTTGGATAGCGGTCCGGATAAAAAATAATTTTATTCTCGAACAAGAGCAGGAAAGCCACATAAGCCAGGACAAATAAAACCAGCAGCCCGGCAGACTGAGTCCACGTCACCTTAGTCGTCCTGGAAAAAATGGGTGAAGTACCTCCAACTTGCAATATCTTTATTTTGCGGGCAAACGTTCTCTAGGTTTAACGAGTTACTACCCCTCCGGGGCATGAAACTTATGAAGGTGATATCACAGCTTCACGGCTAGCCCGCATATTGCATTAGTCTTTCTTACGTGTTGGTTGAAAACACTATAAAATCCCCCTCATCCTAGCCTTCTCCCTCCAAGGGAGAAGGGACATTTTGCTTCCTCTCCCTTGAGGGGAGAGGAATGAGGTGAGGGTGGTTTAATAATGTTTTGCATCCTCATCGAGTAATACTCATGCAATATGCGGGCTAGTGGTCAACTTTTGAAACTTTGATTTTCAGCCCCTTCACCGAATCGACCTGAACGCTTTCCCCCTCGGCAACCTGAGTATCTGCCTCCGCTTCCCACAACTCTCCGTGAACCATAACGCGACCGTGCGGATTCAGGGTTTCTTTCACCAGACCGGTTTCACCTATCATTCCATCCATCCCTCCCAGTTTTTTGAGACTTCGGGTGCGGGTAGCCAGAACAACAATGCCCAGCGACAAAACAACTGTCAGAGCCAGGGTCGGATAAAGAATGGCTCTGGAAATCTGCAAAGCCGGGTCGTCACTGTCTATCAGCATGGTGGACCCGAGAAAAATCGATATCACCCCGGACACGGATAGCAGACCGTAACTCATGACGTTGATTTCAGCAATAAACAGAATCACCCCGAAAAGAATCAACAACAGCCCGGCGTAGTTGATCGGCAAAGTCTGCATCGCATAGAGCGCAAGAATGAGGCTGATGGAACCAATCACACCAGGTAGAACCAGCCCGGGATTGGACATCTCAAAATAAAGACCCACCAGCCCGAGCATCATAAGTATGTATGCAACATTAGGATTAGAAATGATATCCAGCATTTTTTGCCGGGGGTTCATCTCGTGATAAACAATTTCCAGGTTTTTCGTATCCAGCGTGACAGAGCCTGATGCGACCTGCACTTCCCTCCCATCAACGGCCAGCACCAGCGCTTTCACATCTCCGGCAATGAGATCAATGACGTTGAGCTTCATGGCCTCTTCCGCCGATATGGAAACGCTATTGACCACCGCCAGCTCTGCCCAGTGTGCGTTGCGTTTTCTAAGTTCTGCCAGAGAACGGATGTAGGCGGCGGCATCGTTGACCACTTTCTTCTCCATGGTTTTTGCCTGTTCGTTATCGCCTCCCCCGCCCATCATATTCACCGGATGTGCGGCACCAATATTGGTACCCGGTGCCATGGCGGCAATATGCGATGCTATAGTGATGAACGTCCCCGCTGAGGCGGCTCTGGACCCACTCGGCGCAACAAATGAAGCCACCGGAACCTGGGAACTCTGAATTTTTTTAATGATCTGTCGCATGGAAGTATCCAACCCACCGGGAGTGTCCATGCGCAATACGATCAACGCATCCTGCTCGGCGTTGGCCTGGCTGATTTCATGGGAGACATATTCGGCGACTGCGGGGTTGATCGCCCCTGAAAGCTTAACGACGACCACGCGGTCTTTGGAATAAGCGGGAGGAACGACCAGAAACAAAATCAGTAATAGGAAACCAATTTGTTTATTCATCAAGATGACCAGATTGTCGGAGTTTTCCATCCATACATTGCATTATTGTTCCACAGGGAAATGAATAAAGCAAACCTCGCATCCAGACCGGAACTGATTTTACGTTACCGGCACTGCTTTTAATGTTAAACTTGGTCTATAGACTGTGATTTTAACTTCAGGAATATTTTATGGATTACAAGACCATCTTCATCGTTGACCCCATCAGGAGCGAGCGCATTCAAATGGCAAAATTTCTCAGTGAAGAAATTTTCACCGTCATGACGTTCATTTCTCCCAACGATTGTTTCAAAAATCCCGATCTTATTAGATGCGACCTGATGGTGTTTGTCCCGCGTAAGGAAAAAAACGAGATCAAACATCTGATGAATATAAAAAAGAAGTTTCGGACAACTCCTGTGATTTTTATTCTCACTGATGATCTTCAGGATATCAACCTTGCGGAAATTACGGCAAACGGGTTTCCCAACGTGTATAAAGCCAGCGATAAAGAAAAGGTGCGCGAAATTATGCTGGGCCTGCTTGCCGAAGAGGGGCTGCCTCCCCGAACCGAAGTGCCCCATCCCGTCCCCATTTCCAAAGAAGTGCAGAGCGCCCTTTCACCGAGACCTGTATGAGCAACACGCCCAAAGTCACCCAACCTATTTCTACAGGTACCTTCAGTATAGGAGGGAGAAATCCGCTGGCGCTGATCGCGGGCCCCTGCGTGATTGAGTCTGAAAAAATTGTCCGGAATATCGCCGAGAAACTAAAACGCATTACCGAAGACCTGGGGGTACCCTTTATCTTTAAAGCTTCCTACGATAAAGCCAACCGTTCGTCCATTCAATCGTTCCGTGGCCCCGGACTGAAAGAGGGATTAAAAATCCTGCAAAAGATCAAGACCGATCTGGATATCCCGGTTTTGTCCGATGTCCACAAGGAAGAGGAAGTCGAGCCCGCAGCGGAAGTGCTCAATGTTATACAGATCCCTGCATTTCTTTGTCGGCAGACAGATCTTCTGGTGAAAGCCGCCAACACTGGCAAACCGGTCAATGTTAAAAAAGGACAGTTCATGGCCCCCTGGGACATGAAAAATGTGGTGAACAAACTCGAAGAGAGCGGCAATAAAAATATCCTGCTGACAGAACGAGGAGCAACCTTCGGTTACAACAATCTGGTGGTGGATATGCGTTCCCTTGTTTTGATGCGTGACTATGGCTATCCAGTAGTGTTCGATGCCACCCACAGTCTACAACAACCCGGAGGTCAGGGCACAAAGAGTGGCGGGCAAAGAGAGATGATCCCCGACCTCGCCCGTGGAGCGGTGGCAGTGGGTTGCGATGCCCTGTTTATGGAAACTCACCCGGACCCCGACCAAGCGTTATCAGACGGCCCCAATATGCTGAAACTCGACCTGCTTCCCGAGCTGCTAGAACAACTGATCACCCTCGACCAGATTGTTCGGGGCAAAGAACAAACAATAGCCCCTTAACACCCATACCCGTGAAGATAAATACAACACAGGGAAGCAGATAACCCGGACTCATCAAACCGCGACAAGTCACTGCGAGCATAATTTGTTATTGCCGCTCCACGTATTCAATCTCAATTGATTTCTGAAAGAAAAATTCTTAGAGGGGGGAGGGCGGCTCCCTTGATAGGGAGCCGGAGAGAAAAGCTTGTTAGCCATCGATTTGGCACGCCACGGATTGGGCCACTTGGAGGTAAACCCAATCCGTTGGAGGTGGCAGTGCCAGTTCGAATCTTCAATAATCTATAGAGCAATCCTCATGCCACTTCACGCTCCAACAGAAAAAAACACCATAAACCTTTATAAATAAACATATTTATTGTTTTTCTCTAGCCGCTCACCCTGTCAAAACTTCCCTCTATTCTGCGCAATTTCTCCCTTTTTGCGTCAATTTTTGCCTCGATGTCAGGCACCACAACATTTTCAACTAATAAAACCCTCATTAAAAAAAATTCTGTGGCACATTAATTAAGGAATTAAAACAATTAAGGAGCATCACATGGCATTAGACTTGGAAAAATTGTTTCCTACTAATTCAATGACCCTGATGATTGTGGATGACACCAAGGCAAACATTGATGTTCTGCGACAAACTCTTGCCGAAAGTGGATACAAAATAACAGTGGCCCTCAACGGAGAAACGGCTCTTGACCTGATTCCTAAACTGAAACCGGATCTAATATTGCTGGATGTCATGATGCCGGGAATCAATGGATATGAAGTATGCAAGCACCTCAAAAAAGACCCGGAATTGTCGGACATACCCATTATCTTTATAACCGCCAAGGGAGATACCGAAGATATCATAGAAGGGTTTAATGTGGGAGCTGTGGATTTCATCATGAAACCTTTCAAGCAGGAAGAAGTCTGCGCCAGGGTCAAAACTCATCTCACATTGTCTGCCGCCATCAAAAAATTAACCCTGGATAGTGAAACGGATTCTTTGACCGGCCTGTTCAACCGGCGAACTTTTTTGAAAAGAATGGAAAATGAAGTCATGCGCTGCAAGCGAAATCAGAAATCTTTCTCCATCCTTTTTGGCGACATCGATTTTTTTAAAAAAATCAACGATACCCATGGCCATTTAGCCGGTGATGCTGTTTTGGTAAATATCAGCACACTCCTGAATACAGAAAAACGGGAAATTGACCAAGTTGCAAGGTGGGGAGGGGAAGAGTTTCTAATTTTACTTCCTGAAACCGACTTAAAGGGAGCGGTTCTGCACGGCAACAAAATCCGAGAGTTGGTTTCCGCAAAATCCACTGTCCATGAAGGGAAGGAAATACACACAAGCATGAGTTTTGGGGCCAGCGAATATTCAGGAGATGGCAATATCGAAAAAACCATCGACCAGGCCGACCAAAGGCTTTATCTTGCAAAAAATTCCGGCAGAAACAAAGTTGTATCGGAAGATGCCTGAACCAGGTATTTAGTTTAACGTAACAGATCGGCGAAAAAACTTGTCATCACCTTAGTCGCAAATTGGGTTTGTGTACGAAGCGACAAGGCATTTTTGATGGAACCCGGATGCGTCAGGACGTGCCATCCTGCTTTGAGGGTCGAAATTTCTCCATCACTTCCCAAAAACGAGGAGCTGTCCAGAAGTTCCTGATCTAACCTGTCAGAAATCACCCGCACCGACAATAAGGGCAGTCCCTTTTCTTCAGCCACTTTAGCGATCGCTGAAGTTTCCATTTCCACCGCTTGAACACCATGATTTTCGCCCAGTTTCTGTTTGGTCGCTGAGTCATGAATCACGGTGTCGACGGTTAGCAGTCCACCCACAACGGTTTTGACTCCATCGGGACAAGAGATGCCTCTAGCACAGTTCAACCAATCAGCATCTGGGAAATATTTTCCACCTTCTTTTTTTTCCAAAATGGTATCGGCAATCACCAGATCGCCAACATTCAATTCAGGCTGAACCGCCCCGGCATAGCCGGTACTGATCAGAATTCCGGGCTGAAAACGGTTGATGATTTGAACAGTGGCATCCTCGGCCCTTAGCCTGCCAACGCCGGACCGAACCAGAACAATATTCTGTTTCCCCCACTTGCCAGGCCAAGCCGAAGTTTTACCCAGACGCACATGATCTGAAATATTCATGGCCTGTTTGATGCCGGCAATTTCTTCTTTTACTGCTCCAAATATGGCAATGCAATCATTCATAACAGCAAAGTATAACATTTCCCACTAACGAGAAACGTTTAAGAGTATCCTTTATTGTGCTTGAAAGATAACCGCTCTCGCCCGGAACCTGAAAACTGCCAAAAGCCAGTTTTACCATTTGCTTCCCAACGAGGTGGGTGTTATGGTTTTCAATTCCCATTTTATTACTCAGAAGAAACCCTTAATTTATGACAAAGCTGAAACTGAATATTCCGGTAAAAAGAGGCGACCGGCTTGAGCTGGGTGTCGAAACCCTGGCCTCCAGTGGCGATGGACTTTGCCGGCATGAGGGCTACACCCTATTCGCACCAGGCGGATTGCCCGGCGACCGGGTCCTCGCAAAAGTAATCAAAATCACTCCGCGTTTTGGCGTGGTGGATATATTGAAAAGGATTGATTTGTCGAAAGACCGTGTCGATCCTCCCTGCCCGGTTTTTTTCAAATGTGGCGGCTGCAAATTCCAGGACCTGAGCTACGAAAAACAACTGCAGTTCAAGGTTCAAGTGGTCAAGGACAGCCTACAACGCATTGCCCATATAGAAATCCCGGAAAACATTGAAATCATACCAGCTGATACCGGATACCAATATCGCAACAAAGGTAGTTTCGCGGTGACGGGAAAAGGAGGGAAACCTCAGATCGGGTTTTACGCAGAAGGCTCTCATGATATAGCCGACTCGGCCACCTGCGATATTCTTCTGCCAAAGATTAATGAGACAAAGGAATGGCTGCGCCAGCTTGTGGAAAAATACGATATATCTATCTACAACGAAAGCAATTACCGGGGGCTCCTGCGCGGATTGATCACCCGGCATTCCATATCTACAGGAGAGACCCTGGTCGGTCTGGTCACCTATAAGGGCAAGTTCCCAAGAGGGTTCCTCGCCGAGTTGACCAATGAGAATGATTTAAAAAATCTGGGTATTGTCGGGCTGATTCAGAACGTCAATATGCAAAACACCAACGTTATCATGGGCCCTGAAGATCGGGTGTTGTGGGGCAAAAACCGTTACAAGGAAAACCTCGGCGGTTTGACCTTCCACCTCTCCCTCGGCTCCTTTTTCCAGGTTCACTCAGGACAAGCTGAAAAACTCTATACCCTGATCAGCCAATGGACTGAGGAAGGTCAAACCATAATCGATGCCTATAGCGGCTCGGGGGGCATCGCTCTCTGGCTGGCAAAGCAGGGTAGAAATGTTATCGGAATTGAAAAATTCGCACCGGCGATGGAAGATGCCCGGCTGAGTGCTGAAAGCAATGGGCTGTCGAACTGCCGCTTCCTGACCGGAACGGTCGAAGAACATGCGCTTGCTTTGGATGAGACCATTCATACCTTCATCGTGGACCCACCCCGTAAAGGTTGCTCAGAAGAAGTTATCAAAGCCCTGATAAATGCCCAACCGCAACAAATCATTTATGTTTCGTGCAATCCATCCACCCTGGCTCGTGACTTGGAACGGCTCGATGGATATCGAGTGGAGGATATCCGGTTGATCGACATGTTTCCCCAGACCCAGCACGTAGAAACCGCAGTCCGCCTCACCAAAGTACCCCAGGAGAAAGCGGGATGAAGGCTGGTTAGTTGCCTGACTGGGCAATTAATGATATATCTACGGCATGGAAAACCGTTTGAAAATCCGCTTATTAAAGCAGACTGATCTGCTCAGTTTTTTCGATGAGTCCACCCTGGCAAAATTGGTTGAGCATTGCCGGGAAATTTCTCTCTCGCCGAAAGAAGTTCTTTTCCATGAGGATGATCTTGAAAATGCCATGTACCTCATTCTCGAAGGGGAGCTTGAAGTTTTCAAGGGACCCAAACAGATAGCGGTTTTAGGTCCCGGGCAATATCTCGGGGAAATGTCACTGATTGAGTCCAAAGCCCGTTCCGCTTCTGCCCGGGCAGAGCAGCCTACCCTGCTCATGGAAATCAATGAAGAGCATTTCCATACTTATCTGGCATCAGAACCTCAGGCACTCCTCTCCATCATGCGCACCCTGTCAGGCCGTGTCCGTAACGATCTTGAAACG
>JACNKA010000182.1 GCA_014382285.1 Nitrospinota bacterium
CAGCACGCACCCAGAAAACGAAAGCAGAAATAATAGCTGTTACAGGTGAGCTCGCCGAGTTGCAATCCGACATCGAGAAGACCAAAACCCGCCTGGTCGGGCAGGGTCTTGAAATCCTCAACGAACTTCAGAGCGAAGCTGACTTTTACGGGGTATTTTTAAAGTCCATCAAAACCAGTGAAAGAAATCTTTCACGGGCAGGTCTCCGTTTGAAAGAGATTTCACTGATCCTCGAAGTTGAAAGTGACTACGATTCACTGAAAAAATTTGTGACCTCATTGAAAGAATTTCCCGCCTATATGACCATTCAAAGCCTTGAAACCAACCGGGATGAAAAAATCCTTCCCAAACTGGACTCTCGCCTGCACATTAAGGTTATAGTATTATAATTGAACTTCCCAGATGGTTAAGGGGTGATGAAACTGTTTTCGGAGAACCGCGACCTTGAATTTCCTTGGTCCATCTAATTTTCTGCCTTTTGTTATTTTGCTTACTTTGATCACCAGTGTTTCTGCTGCCGATAACAGTGAATTGCGCCCGAACCCCTTCGAACTTCCGTCAGGCATTTACTCCCAAGATAATGCCCCTCAAGAAAAACCGCAAAATCTGCAACTACAAGCAATATTTGACATTAAAGGTAAAAAAATTGCCACCATCAGCGGGGAGAATTTTATAACCGGTGACTTCGCGTTTGGCAAAAAGGTGATAGAAATTTCTAACAATCAGGTCACTCTGCATGCAGACGGGAAAGAGGAAGTCCTGATCCTCGATAAAAGCAGATTCCAGCTCCGAAAAAACAATAAAAAATAATACCTCGAATGGCGATGTAATAAATCCAAGTCCCGGTTTGTTAAAAATATGACCCCCTCCCCATCAACTATTCGATCGCTGCATCTCAGAATCTGAAGAAAGCCAGACATGCTTTGCGGCAAAAGCTCGGAATCGCAACCCGGCAATCACCATAAACCCACAGATTTTATTAGACTTATGCCGTTTTTCGTTGTACATTAATTCAATGTAAATTTGTTTAAATTTATCAAAATTATGATGACTTTTAATTCCACCATTACCTCCGCTTTCCGTAGCTGGGGAGTCCTGATTTTAAGCTTAGGCTTGGCTTCATGCTCCGCTTTGGATTTGGCGCATATAAAAAGCCCGGAGGCAAGGGATCAGGCGCAGAAACCGCCAACCCATGAGGTAATCATTCCTCTGGAAAAAGCACAACCCAGCAAACTGCCAGAGTCCTTGACAGAGATTCAACCTGCATTGGATCTGAAAAAGCCGGAACCCAAAGGGGTACGATTCACCATGTCGGCCCGGGGCGTTGATATCAAAAACGTTTTGTTCGCCCTGTCTCAGGAAATTGATCAAAACATTGTCATCGATCCAAATATAAACAAACTGGCATCCGTGGATCTGAAGAACGTCACTTTAACAGAAGCTCTGGAAAGTTTACTGCCTCCTTTGCACTTGCAATATAAGATTGATGAGAAACTCATTCGGGTACAACGCAAACAAATGCAGACCCGAACCTTTTTTCTAAATTATGTTATTTCCAAAAGGGTAGGAAAAAGCATATTAAAATCCAGCTCCGGAACCTCAGGCACAAGTGCAACCGCAGCAGGTTCAGGCTCCGGCTCAGGTGCAGGTGCCGGGACAAGTAGTGCCAATGCCCGGTCTACCAGTTCCATTGAGGCCTCAGAGGAAACAGATATTTGGACGAATATCTTATCTGGACTAAAAAGCATAGCCACGCCTTCAGCTTCGACTCAGAATAATTCTTCTGGTTCTACAAGTTCGAGTGGAGCCTCCGCATCAGGAGACTCTTCTGGAGGAGATTCAGCCGGGCTGGTTTCCAGCTTACTGGGAGGCGCAGACCCCTCTTCCACAGTGGAATCGTCTGGCACCGTTGAACAAAACCCTGCCTCCTCCAGTGCTGCGGTTCAAGGAGTTCAAGAGAGAGCTTTTTTAACTGTTAACCAACAAGCCGGAATGATAGTCGTTAAGGATTTCCCCGATGTGTTGCTACAGATTGCCGAGTTTCTGGAAAATATTGAAGGTTCCATCCAGAGACAGGTATTCATTCAAGCCAAAATAATCGAAATAACCCTGAACGATGAATATAAACTTGGCGTCGATTGGGCTGAGGTGAGCCCACTCACAATTTCGCATTCAGCAAACACTCTTCTTGGAGACACCGCCATAACCGGTGCAACAAATTTTGCTTACGGCCTGGCCAATAGTAGCTTCAACATTGTTGTCGATGCATTATCGAAACAAGGACAGGTGAGTGTGCTTTCCAGTCCCAAAATCGCCACATTGAATAACCAGAGAGCGGTGATCAAGGTGGGCACCGATGATATTTTCTTTTCGCCGGAAACTACAGCAGCCACAACCACAAGCGGGGCCACTGTTCAATATGTACCAGAAACGATCACCATCGGTATCATTCTGGATGTCGTGCCGCAGATCAACCCCAACGGGCAGATCATGATGAGCATCAATACCAGCATCACGGAAAAAGCCGGCGAGCGGACTTCTCCTGATGGGATAAACATCGTGCCCATCCTGGATGTCCGGGAATCCAATAACGTGGTTCTTGCCCAGCACGGGCAGACCATTGTCATCGGCGGACTGATGAAAACCAAGAAACAGGTGGATGACAATTCGGTTCCCCTTTTAGGAGCCATTCCCTATGTGGGACGCCTGTTTCATTGGGAAAATGAAACCGTATCAAAAACCGAACTGGTCATAATGTTGACGCCAGAAATCATGGCGGGCCAGGCTGTTGATGATAAATTTAATTCTGCAAGCAGTGACCTCAGAAATTTAGGCTATGACGCAAGAACCAATCATATTTCTAATCCAACCTTCAGAAGGTAAGGTTTAATGTACGAAAATTTCTACCGGTTTAAGGAAAAGCCGTTTAGCTTGACGCCAGACCCGAAGTTCCTTTACCTGAGTAAGCAATATCAGGGAGCTCTTGATCATATGCTCTATGGCATCAAACAACGGGAAGGCTTTATGGTCATTGCTGGTGATGTCGGAACCGGGAAAACAACGCTATGCCGTTGCCTGTTGGACAGGCTTGACGAGAATGTTGAAGTCGCCCTCATTCTGAATCCCATGCTTTCAGATATGGATCTGTTGAGAAATGTTGTACACGACCTTCGCATCAAATCGCTCCATTCAAGGCTACCTGCAGGAGTGATTGAAGATGACTCCACCGGCGAGGAAATCGCTATCGAACTGGAGCCTTCTCCCTATGACGACTTGCGGCAGAATGATCTTATTTGGATTAACAAAGCTTCCAAAAAAGAACTGATCGATGCCTTGAACACGTTTCTTCTGGATCAACACGAACATGGGAAATCTACGGTACTGATTATCGATGAAGCTCAGAACCTGTCTCTGGATGTTATGGAACAGCTCCGCATTCTATCCAACCTTGAGACCGAAAAAGATAAGCTCCTGCAAATCATTTTCGTGGGACAACTTGAACTGAACGAAAAACTAAATCTCCCCACCTTAAAACAGTTGAACCAGAGAATTTCTATCCGTTATAAAATTGCTCCTCTCACTCAGGAAGAGGCCAAAAATTATATCACTCATCGACTTCTTGTTGCCGGTGCGGCCTCCCAGGTCCGGTTTAACAAATCGGCCATGACTGAAATTTTTAAATATTCGCAAGGCTACCCCCGCCTGATAAACCTCGTTTGCGATCGGGCTCTACTTGCGGGATATAATGCCCAGACCGATGAGATCGACCGGCAATATGTGCGGGAAGCCATTAAAAGCCTTCTTGGCGAAGAGAATAAAAACTATTTTTTAAAACGCTTTCTACAGACACAACTACCCTTAGCCGCTTCCCTGCTTTTTTTTATTTTCGGGCTGACATTTTTCATCCTCTCTAAAATCGAACCGGGGAAAATCAACTTAGCTCTGCTGCCGGACAAAATATTTCGCAAAGCGAGCTTCGATACTTCCTCTCAAACAATTCCAGAGAAAGGGCAGAGGCCCGTTACTTCAGAGCCTTCGGCACCTGAACCGGAACAAAGTAAAACAGCGGTCTTAAATGCCGCGTCTCTAGCTGCAACAACGCCAGAACCACCCTTGAAACTAGAAGAACCCGGCATGACCCAACCTGTTTTAGTACCACCCGCTGCCGAGGCTCAAGAACTATCTACAGTTGATCATCCTGTGGCCAAGCAGGGAGGAAACTATCGCATTCAGGTCTACTCACTAAAAACCCAGGCGAAAGCGGATGAGCATGTGAAAAAATTGATAACCGGAGGGTTTGACGCGTTCTGGAAAAAAGCGGTTTCGGCCGGGCAAGACTGGTATATTGTTTACGTGGGTCCGTTTAAAGATCTTAACTCCGCGAAAGTGAACTTGAAAGCGTTAAAATTTTCAGGCCGGAAGCCCATACTATTATCCGTATCCACCACCGGTTGAGAGGGGCAGCTCTTGAGCCTGATCGCAGACAGCCTTAAGAAGGCCATAAAAGAAAAATCCTTCAACGTCACCCCAGGAATCAACCTTCTCAAAAATCTGGGTTCCCAAACCAAACCCAAGGTTGACCCTAAAGAAGTAAAGCGGTTCGTAATCCTCATCGTTATACCGGCTACAATTTTGGCCTATTTACTGCTGGCAAGCCCTTTTGATCCCAATAAAAATCCACAACCAGTACCCCCTGTTGTGGCAAAGGCCCCTCCCGTCACACACGTTCCAAAACCAGTACCCAGTCAGCCGTCTCCGACACCCATCCAGGACACAGCTCCAGCAAAAGAACCCGACAATGCTCCAGTGATTGAGCCGGGAATGACAGAAGTCACTGTTCCCGAAAATGACGAAGAGGAGCTCAATCCAAAACCCGTACCGGGGCCTAAAAAGAAATCCACAAAAAACATGATGCAGGAACCAGCTTTGATTCCGGAAAAATCTGCCGTCAAAGTCCCCGCAAAAAAAAGTACGACCAAAACAGAGCCTTCCATAAAAATCAAACTTGAAGATTTAGAAAAAGCTCCAGAAACTCCTGTCAATACTTCTACTCCCAAAACCAGAGCATTGCCGCCACCGGTAACACCGGGACCGGATATCCAAAAAAACAGTGACCATTATTTCAACCGGGCTATTTTTTATCAGCAATCCCGAAATTGGGATAAAGCTTTGACAAATTAGAGTTATAGTCAAATGTGGTGTATGGGAACATGATCAAGCGGCGTTCCTTTGACG
>JACNKA010000113.1 GCA_014382285.1 Nitrospinota bacterium
AAACACTCTGGAATGAAAATCTCATCTCCAATGCTTGACATTTAACACAGTTGCTTCGGGGCATGAAATAAGTGCAGGGGTATCACATGCTGCCAATGAGCAATAACTTTATTTGGCGAGCAAAGGGTTTCGCGGCTTATAAAAAACCTCTGCCCAGTTGCCTCCCTCGCTAGAGGGCCACTCAGCTCCCCTGGGTGGATTTTTTTCGAAATTAACCAGGCCATCAATAAGTTTCAAGATAGATTCTGATTTTTTGTTCATCGGTCAGATGTTCTATGAGACTACTATCTCGCACCACCCTGATTCCGGCAAGATCAATACTTTTTATAATGAAATAAAAATCTTCTCCGTATTGTGCCCAGTGGTTGCGGAAAAACTTGGATATATTGTCGCCTTTATAATCCTGCCCAGACACTCTCATTTCTTTGAGAAAGCTTTCAACTTCCTGTAGGGCCATTTCCAGGGAATTAGATTCCAGGTTATGAACATAGCTTTTGAATGCGGTTATATTTTTTGTCTCAGTGATGAACTCTGATTCGAGTGTCCTGCAAATGGCATCGATCTGGTCACGCCCTAATTGTACCTCCTCTGAAACCGGGGGATCATCAATCGATGGGACTTTATTTGCCTCGGCAATAAAACTGTCCGGTTCGACCAACTCAGGGTTCCTGGGAGCATAGAACACCTCTGGAACCCGGATGGCAATTCTGAATTTTTTCTCATCGGACATTATGGCGATCGGGAAGCAGTCAGGAAATAGTGGCAATACTCTATGAAATGAGGGATGAAAAGTCAATCACCCCCTGGACCCTAAAAACATTGATTGGCTGAGAATTAATACTTATAATTGAATTATGAAAAATGCAAAGATTGTATTGGGTGTCTCGGCCAGTATAGCCGCCTACAAGGCTGTGGAGTTAGTGCGCTTGTTGGTGAAAGAAGGGGTCGAGGTGCGGGTTGTGATGAGCGCCAATGCCGGGCAGTTTGTGGCCCCTCTGACATTTGAAGCGCTTTCCGGGCACCCTGTTTATCACACTCAGTTTGATTCGCAGAACTCTGCTGAAATGGAACACATCCGCATCGCTGAGAATGCAGACCTTCTGGTCGTGGCTCCGGCGACCGCTTCCATGCTGGGGAAAATGGCGCATGGTCTCGCTGATGACGCTTTGTCAAGCTTGCATCTGGCGTTTAAAGGCCCGGTGCTCATTGCTCCTGCCATGAATGAAGGGATGTGGGGGCATGCTGCAGTGAAAGAAAATATTGCTGTTCTCAAATCCCGCGGCGTGGAGTTTGTCGATCCTGAGTCGGGTGAACTCGCTTGCGGAGTGATTGGGCCGGGGCGTTTGGCCGACATTCCCGTTATTCTGAACAAGATTAAAAGTTATTTTAATCAGCGTGATGACTTGAACGGCATACGGTTTCTCATCACAGCCGGGCCCACTCATGAAGCCATTGATCCGGTACGATATCTTTCTAATCCGTCTTCCGGGAAAATGGGTTATGCCGTGGCCGAGCAGGTCAAGGCGCGGGGAGGGGAGGTGGTTCTCATCAGCGGGCCGACTTATTTAAAGCCGCCGCCGGGTGTGGATTTTAAGCCCTGCAAAAGTGCGGATGAGATGAATGGTCTGGTTCAGGAGTATCTTGAAAACTGCGATGTGCTGGTGATGTCCGCCGCAGTGGGCGACTTTGCCGCAGAAAATCTGGAAAAGGAAAAGATTAAAAAGCAAGGTGATGAAGGCCTGGTTCTCAAGCTGGTCGCGACTAAGGATATTTTGCTGGAAGTTGCTAAACGCAATTCGGGCAAACTGGTTGTGGGTTTCGCGGCGGAAAGCCAGAATCTGGTGGAGAGCGCTCTGGAGAAACTGAAAATAAAGAACCTCGACCTCATCGTGGCCAACGATATCAGCGCACCGGGAATCGGGTTTCAGTCCGACTCCAATCAGGTGACGATCATCGACCGTGAAGAAAATATGGAAAACCTGCCTCTGAAACCGAAACGAGAAATTGCTGATCTCCTGCTGGATCGAATTCTATCCCGGCTCAAACGCCCTTAATTAAAAGAGGGGCTGGGGTGATTTACAACATTTCGAGCAAATTATGAACTGAAGTTTTGCTATTCTGATGCACTTTTAGCGCAACGAAATCCCACGCCAGTGTTCCTCATGCGCGGAGTGGTTGCGTTGCGGTAGGTCAGGTCGACATATTCGGCGGTGTTTCTCCAGTTTCCCCCGCGAATAATTTTATACTGTCCCTTTTCAGGGCCTTGTGGGTTTTCTTTGGGAGAAAATAGATAGTACTCCGGGAAATGCCAGTCATGCACCCATTCGGAAGCGTTGCCGGAAAGATCATAGACACCATAATCGGACTTGCCTTGTTCATAGGAGCCCACTGGCATGGTCTTCTTCTTCTCTTCGTTGTAGTTCAGTTTTTCTGAATCGGGTGGGGAATCCCCCCAAGGGTATTTGACGGGACGCTTGCCTCGCCCTGCTTTTTCCCATTCCGCTTCTGTGGGAAGCCTTTTTCCGCTCCATTTGCAATAGGCCACGGCCTCCTTCCAGGAAACGCCGACAACGGGTTGTTGGTCGCCGTTGAAAATAGAATTTTCCCAGCCTTGGGGTTTTTTTGCTCCTGCCTCGTCCACGTACTTTTTGTATTTCGCATTGGTCACTTCATATATATCTATGTAGAACGCATCGAGAGAGACTTCATGAGCCGGATTTTCTGGCCCCAGAGTGTGTCGGTCGGTGTTAAATAAATCGTGTGGTTTGAGTTCCAATAGGGATTTTCTGCTGCCCATTTGGGATTTTCCAGCTGGGATGAGTGCCATTTCTTCGTCAGTGGGTACGGCAAAACCTGGTGAAACCATACAAAGTGATAACAGGATGAAAAGAATTTGTTTCATATAAAATGGAGTTCTCAATTTTTAAAGTAGGAGCTGGATTATAGGCAATTGGGCCTCACAGTTCAATCACGAATAATAATTTGGCGCAGGCCAGGGTAATACTGCTAAAAGCATTGGAGATTGACAGGGCTTTCCTTAAGTAATAAAATTCTGATATATCTGTAATAAAGGTTTTATAGGGCATTTCTGCAATTTAACTCTTACCAAGAGTCACCCCTTTGCCGTAAAGGTAGATAGCTGAAACTTGTTAAGCCTTTGTTTATGTTTACCCCTGCGAGGCACGAAATGTCCGGGTCCTCCGCCGAGGAGTTTGATGGATAAGCCTAAAAAAGAACCTGTGATTTTAAACCAAAGTCCAGACAGCAAACTATGCCTGAACTGTGGGTTCCCCAATCGCAATACAGATAGCCAATGTATGTACTGTCGCACCAGCCTGATTGAAGACAGTGGATTGTTTAATTGGATTCGCCAGACCTACTACATCCTCCGCTGGCGCTGGCAACTCAAACAAAAACGCGATAGTCTGGAAAGCAAACCACCCATCTACCGTTCCTTCGGTTTTTTTGTTCTGGGTGTGATTTTAAGCGCAGCCGGCATTTTTGTATTCACCAGTGCCATGAGCCAGAACTCTTTTTCCAGTGGACTGATAGCCCTCCTGCTCATCGGTTATGGAGTGATCACCCTGAAAACGCTGTTCAGCGAGAAATAAAAGACCTTTTTTTCCAGGCAACTTTCCTGATTTCCCATTCATAGTTATTAGATTAGGCTCCTGAAAATGTGTGTCCTGATACGTAGTGTAGGCTCTTTTCTTTTAACCTGAATTCAACATGCCAGATATTGAAAATAAAAACAGTATAACCCTCTCGGTTAAAGGCATGAATTGTGCCAGTTGCTCGGCGCGCATCAAAAAAAAGGTCGGTGAAATGGAAGGGGTGATCTCTGCCCATGTCAATTTTGCAGCGGAATTTCGATGACAATCCGTACTCAAAACCCGCCATACCCCTACATGTAACACCCATACAGCAGGATTTATTATTTCTGAATCGGCTCAAGAATTTTTCAGATACAGCCCCCTCCAATTTTCCTATCATAAAAATATTTTACAAGCCTAGTAGATTGTTGCTCAATTATATTACAAAAACTATCCTTCAACAGCACGCACGACCCAGGCATTAGCTGGCTAACTAATTGTTTTATATTAATATTAAGCGTTCTGCTTGCTGCCATTACTTTTTGGCCCGCCTTTTGCAATTAATTGCGTGAAAGAATTTTAATTAGCCCTAACCTTGACCAGCTAATGCTGTTTTAAATCATTCAGAGGCACTAAATTGATGCAAACTGACAACAAATCGCTTCTTTTTATAGACGATGAGAAATCCATTTTAAAAACCCTTGGTTTTTTTCTAAATAAGAATGGATTCAATGTAGACACAGCCAGTTCCGGCGAAGAAGGACTGAAAAAATTTAAAAAGACACATCCCGATATCGTGATCACAGATCTGATGATGGAAGGTATCTCAGGGCTGGAAGTTTTCGAAGAGATCATGAGGATCGATAAGGACGTAATGATCTTGGTTCTTACCGGGTATGGCAGTCTGGATTCGGCTATAGAGGCTCTCCGGAATGGCGCTTTTGATTACCTTCAAAAACCTTGCGATCGTTCTGAACTTTTAATGAAGATTTTAAAATGTTCGGAGTTGCAGGATGCCAAAAGTATGGTCAAAGCGCAACATGAAGAATTAGCCCAAAGCAATTATTACTTGCAGGAAGAAATAAACCGGCGAACCAAAGTCGAAAAAGACCTGAAACACCATCTGGATAATTTAGATAATCTGATTAACAAACGAACTCAAGAACTAAGGGAAGCCAAGAATCTAGCAGAAGCCTCCAGTCGGGCTAAATCAGCATTCCTCACAAGCATGAGTCATGAACTTCGAACCCCCTTGAACGCGATCCTGGGTTTCGCCCAGTTACTGCAAATGAAAAATCAGACAGAGAATTTTGGATTTCAAGAATCAATTGAACATATCCTTAAAGCGGGGGACCAACTTCTGCAAATGGTCACCCAAATACTGGAATATGCCAGTATGGAAAAAAATATCCCTGACTTCAAAATAGAACCCACAAACCTGATCTTAATCGTTAAAAACGTTTTAGAACAGGTCAAACCTATATCTACAAAGTTCGATGTGGAAATAATAACTGAATTTAATAAAACCGCTAACTGGACCATTCTGGCTGACCCACAACATCTTCATGAGATAGTTTCAACCCTGATGGTCAATGCCATTCAATATAATAAAGCCGGAGGGAGCGTGAAAGTGTGGTTGGAAGAAACTCAGAATGGCAACGGTATTAGATTGAATATCCTTGATACGGGAATGGGAATCAGCACTGAAGATCAGAGCCAGATTTTTGTGCCGTTTTCGAGATTGTCTGTAACAGGCACCAATATTCACGGGGCCGGGTTAGGTTTGTCAATGTCGAAAAGATTGGCGGATCTTATGGGCGGATCGATCGGATTTTCAAGCATAAAAGGGGAAGGCAGTCATTTTTATGTGCAGTTTCCCAAGGCGCAAAAAACATATTGAAACCTGTTTTGGTCAGGAAATATTGTTGTCAAAAAATCAAAGCTCTCCATGTCACTGCAGACAGCGGGTACGCTACTTCTTGGAGACATCTGCTTGCAGAAAAAAATAGCATTTAATTTAGCCACTACTCGAAATGAATATAAAGGCCCTCAAAAATCAGATTTTAATTCTATCTGGAATCACAATCATCGTGTTTACAGTTTTATTGTTCACCATTTTTTCGCTGTATCAACTTGCCTTTGACCAGCACAAGCGACGACTGATCGAAACCGTAAAAAATCAAAAATTGCTGATAGAATCTATACATCAATTCAATTCCAATAATAATCAGGAAGGTCCAGATGGCTCACTAAGAACCACTCTCCTCCTAATAAGGGAAGCTCATCAACGTTTTGAGGGGTTGGGCAAAACGGGGGAATTCACCTTGGCCAAACTACAAGACAATCAAATTATATTTTTGTTAAGTCACCGGCATTACGATATGGAAAACCCGGAATCTGTCCCTATAAATTCCGGAATAGCAGAGCCCATGCGCAGGGCCTTAACTGATAAATCAGGAACCGTTGTCGGGCCGGATTATAGAAATGTACAGGTACTGGCAGCATACGAACCGCTCGCGATACCCCATTGGGGTATTGTCGCGAAAATTGATATGTCTGAAATCAGACTCCCCTATTTAAAAGCCGCAGTATTTGGAAGTTTGATCGCGATAATTTGTATCATTGCCGGGACTTTGGTGTTTTATCGCACCTGGGTCATCATCTTCCGAAAAGCCCTGAATGTTCAAAACTATCTTGCATTGATTGTGGAGAACATTAATGAAGCGGTCATTGAGAGAGACATCGACGGAAAGATCACCAGTTGGAGCAGGGGAGCTGAAACTATATTTGGCTACGGCGAAACGGAAGTTAAAGGAAAGACTATCGCAATTCTTTCCCCCCAGAATAATTCAGAAAGTGCCTCACAGGCTTTTGAGGAATTAATGATCGGCCAAAAAAGTGACTCCTTTGAAATCCAATGTGTCAGAAAGGATGGAGGCCTGACAGATGTTGTCTTGTTTATTTCCCCAATTAAGGATAGCGCAGGAAGCCTGATTGGAAGCTCCGTACTCGTAAGTGACATATCTGTAGAAAAACAATCAGAGTTGGCGCTGAAACATAGTCAGGAAGAATTGTTCAGCGCCAACCAAAAATTTGAACTGGCCATGAGAGGATCTTCTGACGGATTCTGGGTCTGGGATGATATGTCGAAAAACCAGGAATGGTGGTCACCGAGATATTATCAGTTGCTGGGTTACCAAGACGGTGAAATTGAAGCGAGTTACGATAACTTCATGAAACTGTTGCATCCTGACGACATAAAATCCATTGAAATCATGCTCAGCCAACATCTTCAAAACAATATTCCTTTTGAGGTGGAATATCGCCTCAGAAACAAAGAAGGAGTATACCGCTGGTTTAGAGGACGGGGAGAGGTGATACGTGACGAGTTCGGCCATCCCGTGAAAATGGCGGGTTCGATTCAAGACGTACAAGATCAGAAGGAAACTACCAAAATCAACAATTACCTGGCCGCCATCATCGAAGACAGTCCTGATGCCATTATAGGAAAAGATATAAAAGGAAACATCGTAAGTTGGAATGGGGGGCAGAACTCATGTATGGATATAAAGCGGATGAAGCCATTGGTCAAAGTATCAGCCTTATCATTCAACGGGATCGACAACATGAGATGAATAAACTCATGTCAGACCTGAAAAATGGAGCTAAGTTAACTGCCATTAAAACACAAAGACTTTGCAATGATGGGAAAATAATCGATGTGTCCCTGACCCTGTCACCGATTAAAGACAAAGCAGGGAATGTTGTAGGTGTCTCCACCATCGCAAGAAATATTAGTGAAGAATTAAACGCCCAAAGAGAATTAAAGGAAAGTCAGGAAGATCTGGCAGAGGCACAGCGTATAGCGCAGGTAGGAAGTTGGGTTTGGAATATAAAAGATAATTCTTTGCGCTGGTCTGATGAAATTTACCGGCTCTTTGGGTTGACTCCCCAAGAGTTTCCGGCTACCTACCCCGCATTTCTGGATCGGGTGCATCCTGAGGACCGAAGCCTGGTTGAAGATTCTGTGGAAATGTCACTTGCAAATCAAAAACCCTACAACATTGAACATCGCATTACACTGCCCAGCGGAGAAAACAGGCACGTTAACGAGCAATCTTTCATTAAATACGATACGGACGGCTTGCCACACTTCATGATCGGCACCGTTCAGGATATCACTCGGAGAAAACTGGTTGAACTGGAACTTGAAAAGCATCGTCTTCATCTTGAAGAACTGGTTGAAGAGCGCACCAAAGAATTGAATTTTTCAAAAGATCAACTGGTTCACTCAGAAAAACTGGCAGCCATTGGAAAACTAGTCGCTTCCTTCGCCCATGAATTTAACAATCCACTCTTCGGAGTCACTGTGGCCATACAAGAAATTGGCGAAGGCGTTTTCATGGGTGAAGACTATAAAGAACTGCTGGCTATAGCCATCCGGGAATGCAAAAGAATGGCTGACCTGATAAAAAAACTGCAAGGTTTCAATAAACCCTCCTCTAAAGAATTTAAACCTGTCGATTTGCATGAGATATTGGATGAAATGCTGATTATCACTAGCAAAACGTTTAAGAAACACAAAATTAGCTTCTCGAAAAACTATGCCCCTGCACTTCCAAAGGTTATAGTCGTGGAAGACCAGATCAAACAGGTTATGTTAAATATTCTGCAAAATGCCGAGTATGCCTGTCCGAAAAATCATGGAGAAATCTGGCTCAGCTCTGAGTTTAACGAGAGCCAGGTAACACTTCATTTCCGCGACAATGGATGTGGAATCAGCAAAACTAATCTCGATAAAATCTTCGAACCATTTTTTACCACTAAACCGTCCGTCACAGGAACTGGGCTGGGGTTGTCAGTAAGCCATGGCATCATGCAGGCCAATGGCGGATCCATAGAAGTGGATAGCACCGAAGGGCAGGGAACCACCTTCAGTTTAGTTTTCCACTATAAGAGAGTGCAAAATGAAGGAAAAACACAAACAAAGAACCCGGATTTAGATAATGAACTTAAAGATGAAGCATGAAAATAAAATCACACTATGGGTGGCACTATTGGGTGGCGCTATTTTTTTCAGTTCTCTTTAGTTCCAGCGCACAAGCCCAAGTTGGAGGGGTGGTTCAATTGGACAAAACACGTTGGATCAGTATTGGCACAGGGCTACGCACCAGCTTTGCGACAGTTGAAGACACCGCACCCAGTGGCTCAAATTTCAGCAATGAATTTGAAGTGGAAAGCATAAGGCTTTACCTCAACGGTCAAGTGTCCAAGGTATTACTTTTGAGTTTAATGCCGAAAGAGACTCAACGGATACAGGAGATATGCGAGTCTTAGACGCAATAGCTAAATTAAATTTCTATCACTGGTTCCAGGTTTGGGCGGGCAGGTTTCTTCCACCTGCTGATCGATTGCAACAAGTAGGACCGTATTTTCAAAATGAATGGGATCTTCTCTTTGTGCAAGTTTATCCATCCATCTTCGCGGGCCGGGACGACGGAGTCGCCATTTGGGGAACCACGCTGGACTCCAAGCTGAAATATCAGTTTAGCATTTTTGATGGCACAAACTCCTCCACCACCACTGCGGCGACAACCTCAAATCAGGATGACCACCTTCTAGGCTTGCAATTACAAATTTTCTAAATTAAAAATCGAATAATAATTTAGAAAACTTCTGGGGCATCAAAAATGATCATTAAAACTTTATCCAATAAAAAACTTCAGAATTTCCACCTCCGACCGCTGGTGGATGACGACCGAGATGCATTTTCCGAAATGCTTTATAACTCATTTAATACCTGGTACCGTCAACGTGGCCTTAACGATCAGTATTTTCGTTGCCCACAAGAGGATATGGGAATTATCTACGATATTTATCAGGACATGGATCCCGACCTGAACATTGCGGCCATAGAAAAAAATACCGGACGTTTGATGGGGGCATGCTTTTATCACCCCAGAGAACATCATGTCAGTTTGGGGATCATGGCCGTGCATCCCGATTTCTGGAAGCAAAAAGTAGCCAGCGCCCTGTATGACCACATCATCAACTACACGGATGCAGGTGGTTTTGCCTCGCTCCGCATTGTCCAAAGCGCCTGCAATGTGGAGTCTTTTTCCCTTTACACTCGCGGTGGAGCCTTCCCCCGTTGCAGTTATCACGATATGATATTTGAAGTTCCTTCCAGCGGGATCTCAGCATCACAAATAAACTCAGAGATAGAAATCGGTCGCGTTCGGGAAGCCACTCTGGAAGACATCTCCGCGATGGGTCAACTCGAAATGCAAGTAAGCGGCATCATTCGTGAACAGGACTACCGTTATTGTCTGGAAAACAAGCGAGGCATCTGGCACGTTTCTGTTATAGAAAAAGCCGATGGAAAAGGGCTTGAAGGGTTTATGATTTCCTGTGGCCACCCTTCATTTAACATGCTGGGACCCTGTGTCGCAGAGACGGAAGAAGCGGCAGGGGCTCTGGTTCTGAAGGAGCTTGATTTTTATCGCGGTAGAACCCCTCTCTTCATCGTCCCTACAGACAAACAAAAACTGGTTCACCTGCTATATAATCTAGGAGCAAAAAATATAGAAGTTCACTTATGTCAGGTTCGAGGACAATTCCAGGAATTCCGGGGTGTGAGCATGCCTACCTTTCTACCGGAAACAGGATGAAGGCAACATCTTAACACTACTGATTTTTTATTAACATTGACCCGTTAACGTGAAAATCATGAAGACCAGGATTTTTATAAAGCCTAAGAAAATGGTCGCAATCAGATTTATTATTGATCTTCACCTAAAAATACTGAGTTCCCCTGTAAGCCTCCCTTAAAATAGTGTCATTGACAAAAGCGTTTCCTGATATAGTGCTATGAACACCTTAATTTAGGTGTGCGCCTTGTCTTATCTTGGCCGCAGGAAAAATTAATGGCTCCTCATATGTTTATCTAAGTTCATCATGCCGGATATTAAATCCAAAAATAAAGAAACGATAACCCTGCCGGTTAAGGGCATGAGTTGTGCCAGTTGTTCGGCGCGGATTGAAAAAAAGGTCGGTGAACTGGAAGGGGTGATCTCTGCCCATGTCAATTTTGCTGCGGAAGCGGCCTCGATTGAATTTGATCCACAAAAAATATCTGCTGATAAGTTCCCAATGGCGATCGAAAAGTTGGGCTTTGAAGTCCCGCGTCTGAGTAAAATATTTCCTGTTGAGGGCATGACCTGCGCCTCTTGCGTTTCTCGGGTTGAGAAAAAACTTTTGTCTTTACAAGGGATTTATAGTGTTGACGTGAACCTTGCTACCCAGCAGGTGCTTGTCGATTACATCCCGGCTATGGTTAGTTTTGAATCCCTGCGGTCAGCTTTGCAAGAAGTCGGTTATCGTTTATTGCCTGAAAAATCTGTTTCTTCGGATGGGGATGAAGAACGCTATCTCAAGCATCTGGCTGAGCTTAAACTAAAACTGATCCTCAGCGGATTGACCAGTCTGATGGTCATGTTTATTTCGATGCAGGGCGAATCGTTATTCAATATCCAATTGCAGGCGCTGAATATTACATTATTGATTCTTGCAACCCCGGTGCAGTTTTATTGCGGCGGGCAATTTTACCGGGGGTCGTTCAATGGACTCCGTCACGGTTACGCTGATATGAACACGCTCATTGCCGTGGGAACTTCAGCGGCTTATTTCTATAGCGCGTGGGTCACCATTCTTCCGGGTTGGTCAGCTAGTTTGGATGTTTATTACGATACCTCAGTCATGATCATCACACTTGTATTGCTTGGACGTTGGATGGAAGCTCGGGCCAAGCATAACGCTTCTTCCGCGATCAAAAAGTTGATGGGACTTCAACCTAAAACCGCTCACGTCGAACGAGAGGGCAGGGAGCTTGAAGTTGGTGTGGAAGACCTCATTGTGGGAGATGTGGTCCTGGTCCGGCCCGGAGAGAAAATTCCTGTAGATGGAATTTTGATTGAAGGGCAATCTTCGATTGATGAGTCTATGTTGACCGGTGAAAGTGTTCCGGTAGAAAAAAAATCAGGTGATGAAGTGATCGGGGCGAGCCTCAACAAAACCGGATTTTTTAAAATGCGGGTGACCCGCATGGGTAAAGATACGGTGCTGGCACAGATCATTCAATTGGTGGAACAGGCACAAGGATCGAAAGCCCCTGTACAAAGACTTGCGGATAAAATTGCTGGAATCTTTGTACCATCGGTGATTGGCCTGGCTCTTCTGGCTTCCGCATTCTGGTGGGGGTTTGGAGATTCATTCGGTCCTTTGCCCACCACACCATTTCTCTTTGCCCTGATGATCTTCATTTCGGTCATGATCATTGCATGCCCATGCGCTCTGGGGCTTGCAACTCCTACGGCGATCATGGTTGGAACTGGAAAAGGCGCAGAGATGGGCATACTGATAAAGAGCGGAGAGGCTTTAGAGCAGGCTGAAAAACTCGATACGATTGTATTTGATAAAACAGGAACCCTAACCTTTGGTAAACCGGAAGTGGCCGATGTGCTTTTATCTCCAGCCGCCGTATTGGATGTAGACCGTCTACTGATGTTGGCTGGTTCTCTGGAAAAAAAATCGGAGCACCCTTTAGCTCAGGCTGTGGTTTTGGAGGCGAAGAAGCGTGGCCTAAAGCTCGAAACAGTTTCCGAATTTGAGGCTCTGCCCGGTTTTGGGGTGCAGGGAGAAATAGAGAATAAAAATGTTTTCCTCGGAAATGTTAAATTGATGCAGGAACAGGAAATCGATTTTTCTTCCATGAGTGATGACTTGGAAAAATTAGCGATTCAGGGAAAGACACCCATGCTGTTGAGTGTTGATGGAAAGATTGAAGGTCTTATCACTACTACTGACAAGTTAAAGCCTTATGCCAGGGAATGCGTTCACCATCTCAAAAGGATGGGGCTGAAAGTGATGATGGTGACAGGAGATAATCAAAAAACCGCTCAGGCTGTCGCCCAACAGCTGGATATTGATGAGGTGATCTCGGAAGTCCTGCCTTCAGGAAAGAGGGATGAAATTAGAAAGCTGATGGCAGATGGGCGTAAGGTGGCAATGGTGGGAGATGGAATCAATGACGCACCGGCATTGGCTGAATCCACTGTGGGTATTGCTTTGGGGAGTGGTACGGATGTTGCGATGGAGGCTTCTGATATCACTCTGGTTACCTCAGACCTCAGGGCTGTCGCCCAGGCTATTGAATTGAGTCGGCGGACTATGGCGAAGATCCGGCAGAATCTTTTCTGGGCTTTCTTTTATAATGTGATGGGAATTCCAATTGCGGCGGGGGTCTTGTATCCTTTTTATGGTGTCCTTCTGAAACCTGTGTTTGCCGCTTTGGCCATGTCTTTGAGTTCTGTTTCGGTAGTTGGAAACTCTCTTTTGTTGAAACGCTTTTCTCCTTCCAAATTTCAGGGATAGGCCGTGGCTCCGCTAGAAAGATCAAAAACGATTCAGTCTTTTTGCTTCTCCATAGTGGTGGTCTTTTTCTTTTTCGGGTTTATCGAGCTGCTTCTCAGGCTTTCCGGTTTTGAGCCGGTGTTCCGCTATAAATCCTATACCATTCCTTCCTGGATGGAAGAGATGGACCCTGTAGTATTGGAAAAATATCAGGAGTTTGTGGCCGGGCAGGGTTTCGTGAGTGAGGATGCCTATGCCTACGAGCCTGACTTGCGCTATGGTTATCGGTTAAAACCCAATTTCTCGACCACGGTGCAGAACTACTCCTCGGCCCTTATGGTGGACAAGCTTCCCCCCTGGACGATTGTCTCCGATGCCGAAGGGTTTCGTGTGCCGTCCATGAATTCGACTAAAGTAGAAGCTTCGGCAAGAACCCTGTATGTGCTGGGTGACTCCAGCAGTTTCGGCTGGGGGGTGGAATATGAAAAATCCTATTCAGCCCTGTTAACAAAAAAGTTGAACAGCATTTCTCCCTTTAACCTGAGGAACCTGTCGCTTCCGGGTTTTTCATCCTTTCAGGGGAAATTGTTGTTGCAAGATATGGATGGTGTGGAAAAGGGCGACTGGGTGATCCTGTCCTATGGATGGAATGACGCTTATTCTTCGCTACAAACAGACCGGCGCCAATATGAACTGCGAAACTCCATGGCAGGAAAAATTAACTGGCGGTTGAAAAATCTTTTACTTTTTCGGTGGATGAGAAGCTTTGGGTTGCCAAAACGTACTTCCATTCAGAAGCAGGGTTTGCGGGTTCCTCTAGAGCAATATCGTGAAAACCTTGAGGCCCTGATGGAGGGAGTCCGGGAAAAGGGAGGCAATCCCATTTTTGTCAATGTCTGCAATCCGGTTGCGTATCAGGATGCAGCACAGCAAACCATTGGGAATAAAAACAGCCCTTTCTTTAATTTTCCTTCAGCGCTGGAGCCTTATTTGTCGACGGTTCACGACCGGTTTCCCGACTTGCTCGTCACCTACTTTGAAGCGTATGGAGAGAGCATGGAAGATGATCCCATGTTAGCCTTCCTTTTCCCCGATCGTTGTCACCCAAATGAAATCGGGCATAGTCTAATGGCTGAGGTTCTCTTTGAAACTTTCAAGAAGAAAATCGGCAACCAGGGTGAGCAAGCAAAGAAGAAAAGTTGAAGGGG
Source organism: Nitrospinota bacterium (assembly GCA_014382285.1). Taxonomy (GTDB): domain Bacteria; phylum Nitrospinota; class Nitrospinia; order Nitrospinales; family VA-1; genus LS-NOB. The sequence continues at coordinate 14,213 of JACNKA010000113.1, forward strand.
GGGGTATGGGGTATCCCTATCTATCGAATCCAGAGACCAGCACTTCGCGGTTATAAGCGGCGACGACTTCCCCCCGGTTGACCATGCCGATCACTCGTTTCAGGTCATCTCGTCGGACTACGGGAAGCTGTTCCACATCAAGTTTGGCGAACATTTCCATAGCTTCGTTGAGGTTGTTTTCCGGTGTGAGAGTCATCACAGATTTGACTTTTAAATCGTTAGCGACCACCAGATCGCCCAGCTCTGCTTCAAAAATCATTTCCCGAATCATGTGAAAAGACAAAATGCCGGACATCTCTCCTTTGCCATCTACGACGGGGAAATAAAAGTTTTTGGAATATGAGATGGTTTCCAAAATTTTTCTAAAAGGCATGCCCTCGGGGATCGTCGTGACATCCTTGCTTAAAACATCATTGACCTTGATGGAGTTGAGAATAGAAACCTCTCGACCATGCTTGATATTAATGCCTTCCTTCAGCAGTTTTTGTATATAAATTGAGTTTTTATCAAACGCACGAAAAGTGTAAGCCGAAACGATGCAGGTGATCATGATCGGTAAAATGATGGTGTAATCATTGGTCAACTCAAACAGCATTAGAATATTAGTCAAGGGAGCTTGCATCACCGCTCCTGCTACGGCACCCATACCCACCAGTGCATAAGTCTCCGGCGAGGCGGTGAAGCTGGGGTTGATGGCATGCACTAAAGTCCCATAGGCGGAGCCCAGCATGGCTCCGATAAACAGAGAGGGAGCGAAGACTCCGCCAAGTCCTCCCGAACCCAGGGTTGAGGAAGTGCTGATGATTTTCAAAAAGATCAGCGCAAAGGCCAAGCCCCAGAAAAGCTCTCCGTTCAGAGCCTTTTCCATAAAATCGTAACCGTTGCCCAGAACCGCTGGGAAAGATAACGAGATGAAGCCAACGATCAGACCTCCGAGAGCGGGTTTTAAAGGTTTTGGGAGTTTAACCTTTTTGTCAAAAATGTCATATGCTTTGAAATAGGCATAAGTGAACAGCTTTGAAACCACTCCGCAAAGAAGCCCGAGGAATAAATAAAAAACGATTTCGGAGTAACTGACCAGTTCATGAACCGGAACATGGAAAGTGATTTCGTTGCCTTCCATTGCCCGGCCTGTAGCCGTACCAATGACCGAGGCGACCACGATGGGGCTGAATGTGTGGATGGTGAAGTTCGTAAGAATGATCTCAAGGGCGAACAGAACCCCGGCTAAGGGAGCATTGAATGAGGCGGCGATCCCCGCTGCTGCTCCACAGCCAACCAAAACCTGGACTCGTTCATGAGAAAGGTGGAACAAGTTGCCAAGGGCCGAGCCCACAGCTGAGCCAATCTGCACGGTAGGCCCCTCTCTTCCCGCTGAACCGCCGGACCCGATAGTGAGTGCCGATGTGGTTGAACAGGTCAGTAAGGTACGTTTGCGGATTTTCCCTGCCTTCATGGCGACTGCGTGCATGACCCGGTGCACTCCGTTTTCTTTGACTGCATCGGGGAAAAAATGGCAAATGACGCCGGTAATGATTCCACCGATCATTGGCATGAGCGGTAAAAGGAAAGGAATTGAAGAGCCGGTTATTCCAATAACAGCCAGTCCATCAGCAGAAAAAACATGCCCAAAAAACTCGATCAGTCTACGGAACAGAGTCGATGCCAGTCCTGCCAGAAACCCGATCACCGCCGCCAGCAGTAGCATATTGTGATCCTGCATTAAGAGGATCTTGATCTTCTCACGGAGATTTTCAAGGATGGTCTGCATGGGCTTAAAAATAGTGGGTGTAAAGCCTTCCATTATAATGAAATAAGTCATCGAGTGCTAGAGGCATTACATAGACGTCTTATAAAAATGGATCGATTTATCAGCTTATGCTATGCTTCGGTCGATTTATTTTCTGAATGGAGGTTGATTGAGCTAATGACCGAGAAGCAAGAAGGGGTAATCATCGCGCCTTCCATACTTGCCGCAGATTTTTCCCGGCTGGGTGATGAGGTCAAAGCGGTAGAACAGGCGGGAGCCGACTGGATTCATATCGATGTTATGGATGGTCATTTTGTGCCCAATATAACCATTGGTCCGGCGGTGGTAGAGGCCATTCGAAAAGTGACGGAACTTCCGCTGGATGTGCATTTGATGATCGAAAATGCAGACAATTATATTGGTGAATTCATATCCGCTGGTTCAGATATCATCACTGTTCATGTTGAAGCCTGTCCACATTTGAACCGTACCATTCAGTTGATCAAGGATCAGGATAAAGTGGCAGGGGTTGTGCTGAACCCGGCTACTCCTCTTTCTTCGCTGGAAGAAATTTTGCACGAGATCGACATAGTTTTACTTATGTCGGTCAACCCGGGCTTCGGTGGACAGAAATTCATTCCATCGATGCTGGACAAGATCGAGAACCTGAGTGAAATCACGAGCCATTACGAACACCCTATCGCACTGGAAGTTGATGGCGGCATCAATCCTGATAATGCGGGTGATATCGTGGAGGCAGGGGCCAGCGTGTTGGTTGCCGGGTCGGCGATTTTTAACGCAAAAGACTATAAAAAGGCTATAGAGTCTCTTCGGCAGGGTTGAGATCATCCCGGATGACTTGATGGGGGTCATTTCCCCTTGTAATCATTTATAAAAAAAGGCTAAACTGCACTTTCTACAATTTCGATTTATAGTTTCTGTAGGTAGAGGGCCTGTTTGAGGCCGAAAGCCTATTTTAAAATACTGGGAGGGTATGAATTATGATGGGAATTGGTTTTCCTGAGTTGATGGTCATTTTGATCATCATTATGATTATTTTCGGGGCAGGAAAGCTTCCCGAAATTGGCAGTGCTTTTGGGCGTAGTATCAAAAACTTCAAAACTTCCATGAAAGAAGCGCAGGAAGGTGACGAAGCCGTCGCAGTTGATGAAGGCGAGCAAGCCGCCCAGGTTGAAGAGGGTAAAGCCGAAGAAGATATGACCGAAGAAGAAAAAGAAGCCGCGATTCGTAAAAAGGCCGAAGAAGAAGGCGAGGCCAAAGATAAAGCGATGAAAGATGCAGCCGACAGTTTTACCGCTTCTCTTCCGCGTAAAGGATCTTACGACTTCAGTAAGGACCAGGAAAAAACTAAAGAGAAAAGCTGAAGAGTAAAATACTGAATTAGAAAAACCCCCGTGCCAACAGGCGCGGGGGTTTTTTTATGGGCTTGGGGGATCCTCGTCGTATTCCCAGGGTTCTTTAAGGTTGTCTGTAGTCCAGATGGTCAGGCCGTCCATGTCCTTATAGATTCCGCGTGTGAAAAAGTTGAACGGATCAAAAAACCGTACACCTTTCTCCGGATCAATTTCAAAATTCACTTTTTCTTTCTGAATGGGGTGGGCCTTACATTCAAGGAAGTTTTTTCCATCCACTTCGGATAGTTTGAAAATTGCTTCTATGGTATCGGCTGGGTATTGTCCCGAATCGACCACTTCCTTCACTTTCTGCATGACCGCTTCCACTTGTTCTTTGTCCAGATGATGCATTTTCATAATGCTAATCTACCTTTTTAGTCGTTTGTGTTTAGATAAGGAATTATAACATACCCCTCGGCATGAGGCCGACTACCGATGGTTTTTTAGCGCTATAGAGAAGGTTTGGTAATGTTTCACTAAGCCGAGCTAGTTATTAGTCCGCTAATGAAGGCTATTGCTATTTGCCACCGGCGGCTCGCTGGTCAGTGGGAGGCGAGGGTGATGATAGCGTTGGGGAAGATGCCGAGGTTGATGGTACCGATCACGCCGACCAGAACGACGAACAGGGTCATCGGAGTCAGGGAAATTCTAAACTCTGCTTCCTGCTCTTTCATATACATGAAGACTATGACTTTCAGGTAGTAATAAAGTGAGATGGCACTGTTGAGCACGGCGATGATAACCAGCGTGAGCAACCCTTCCTGAATTGCGGCGCTGAAGATGTAAAACTTGGCAACGAATCCGGCAAACGGAGGTAGTCCAGCCAGCGATAGGAGGAAAATGGCCATGCTCAAGGCAATAACTGGATGCTTGTAAGCCAGCCCTGAATAGTTTTTGATCTCCAGGTTCTCTTCGCCTTTGCGGCCGAGGATAATGACGATAGCAAAAACTCCAAATGTCACGAAGGCATAGGACAGCATATAAAATAACAGGCTCGAACTGCCGAGAGAACTTTTAGCGATGACCGCCATCAGGATGTAACCTGCATGCGAGATACTGGAAAACGCCAGCATGCGTTTGATGTTGGTCTGCATGATGGCACCGAGATTGCCGACAAACATGCTTAGGACCGCGATGATGCTGAGAAGCATTTCCCAGGACGGTGACATCTCCGGGAAGGTCTCGGCAAAGACCCTGAAAAAAGCGGCAAACGCGGCGGCTTTGGGTCCCACTGACATGAAAGCGGTAACGGGAGTCGGTGCACCCTGATAAACATCGGGAGCCCACATGTGAAATGGCACCGAGGCGACTTTGAATCCGAATCCAATAATAAGAAGCACCAGCCCCATTAGAAGCAGAGGATTGGATTGGGCTGATGGATTTTGCACAAACTCGGCGATTTTAAACAGGTTCGTGGAGCCGGTAGAACCATAAACCATGGTCATTCCGTATAACAGGAACCCGGTTGCAAATGCGCCAAGCAGAAAGTATTTAAGAGCCGCTTCGTTGGACCTATGATCGTTTCGGCGTATTCCCGCCAGGACATACAGGCAGATCGAAACAATTTCGATGCCCAGAAAAATCATGACCATATCGGTGGAAGAGGCAAGGAGGATCATCCCCACCGTACAGAAGAGGATGAGGGCATAATACTCTCCAGCCCGTATGCCTTCCCGCTCGTTGTATTCCACTGATAAAAGGATCGCCAGCGCGGAACTGATGGTGAATATACATATGAAAAATAACGACAAGTGATCGACGACATAGCTGTCGTTAAAGGAATAAGCAGGGATCGGATGCTTGGCAAAAGCACTGATGGCCGTCATCAGAAGGCCAACCAGACTGGTAAACACCAGCAGGGTTTTGTTTCGTCCGCCCCAAAGGTCTAACACCAGTACCAGCATGGCAAAAACACTCAACACGAGCACAGGTGCCAGGGCAATCAGGTCAATCGATTCAGGTGCGAGAATGGGTTCCACAGTTTATTCCTTAATCAAAACTTTTTTGGGCATTTGAAGCTTATGGTTCAAACTTGCCATTTCAGTTTGAGTCATGAGTTGAGCATGCTCCCCATGACTGTCATTGTGTTTCTCCTGATGAGGCCGGAAATTATCCGGGTTCACTCTTGAGACCAGGTGGTTGACCGATGCATCAAATGTTTTCATAAAAGGTTTGGGATACAAACCTATCCAGAAAATTAAAACGATCAGGGGAGCGATGGTGATCATCTCCCTGGTATTCATATCTTTCAGGTTGACGTTTTTCGGATTTTTCAATTCCAGGAACATGACGCGCTGGAACATCCAAAGGATGTAGCAGGCCGCGAGAATGACTCCTGAGGTGGCAAAGGCCGCCCAGAGTCCGTTAACCTGAAATATCCCCAGCAGTATCAGGAACTCACCGACAAAACCATTCATACCCGGTAGCCCAATCGAAGAAAGTGCCACGATCATAAAACATATCGTGTATTTCGGCATGATTTTGGCTAACCCGCCAAACTCTGAGATCAATCTTGTATGACGGCGGTCGTAAACGATACCAACCAAAAGGAAGAGCGCACTGGTGCTGATGCCGTGATTGATATTCTGGATCAGTGCTCCTTGAATTCCGTAAGGATTCAGCGCAAAAATTCCCAGCATGATAAATCCGAGATGACTGACGCTGGAATAGGCAACCAGTTTCTTCAAGTCTTCCTGCACCATTGCCACCAGTGCCCCGTAAATGATTCCGATGATCGACAGCCAAGCCACCATGGGAACAAATTCGTAAGAAGCCTGAGGGAAGAAGGGCAGGTTGAAACGCAGGAAGCCATAAGTCCCCATTTTCAGCAGGACACCAGCCAGAATGACGGAACCTGCTGTGGGCGCTTCAACGTGCGCGTCTGGTAACCAGGTGTGAAATGGAAACATTGGTACCTTGATGGCAAAAGCCAGGAAAAAGGCCATCCACAGCCATTTTGAGGCGTCCAGAGAAACGTCGAGGTGCTCGGTAATATAAAGAATGTCTGCGGTTGCAACGCCGGTCGTTTGCTGAATATGGAAATAAATCCAGATGATGGCGACCAACATGAGCAGTGAGCCTACAGCGGTGAACAAGAAGAATTTGATGGACGCATAAATCCGCCGCGGACCACCCCAGACACCGACAATGATGTACATGGGAACCAGTTGGAATTCCCAGAAAACATAAAACATGAAAAGGTCAAGGGCGATGAAAACTCCCAGCATGCCGGTTGAAAGAGCCAGCATGGCCATCATGTACTCGCGGATATGCTTTTTAACATCCCAGGATGCGATAATGCAGATCATAGTCAGGAAGGTGGTCATCACATAAAGCAGTAATGAAATGCCATCCATCCCAATGTGGTAGTTGATGCCCCAGGCTTCGATCCAGGGAATGTTCAACCCAAACTGCATTTTATGGGTGGTGTCGTCAAAATTTGTCCACAACATTAATGAGAGCAGAAAATCTGCCAACGCGATGGCAAGCGCAGTCTGCTTGATCGCGTTTTCATTTTCCTTTGGCATGAATGCCAGGCACAGCGCCCCGATGAGAGGTAGAAATGTGATGAAAGTTAAAAACATTTAAAACATCACCAGCAAAAGACTAATAAATCCGACAACAATAAATAAGGCATAATTGCGGACGAAACCGGACTGAAATACCTGGGCCTGACGGCTGAACCAGCCGATGGTTTGGGCGGTGCCATTCACGGCACCATCTATGGCTTTGGCATCGCATTCTTTCCATAACAGTTTGGAGCCTTCGATTGTGGGTTGCACAATGGACTCGTCATAAAGCTCATCAATATAATATTTGTTCTGTACTAAATCGAGACCCCACTGTCCTTCTGTGAATTTTTCCGGCAGGTCGGGTCGTTTGATATAGAACATGTAGGCACCAAAAATTCCAGTAAGGGCAACGGCCAAAGAGAAAAACATTAACAATAATTCGATCATCCAGTCATGTGTTTTTGGTTCTAATAGATGCGCCCAGGAAGGTGCGTGCCGTCCCGCTTCATGGAGCATATGCCCGGAATGTTCCAGCGCATTAGCCAGATCGAAATGCAGGACCGGCTCCAACCAGCTATGTAAAGTATGAAGATGCCAATAGTGGTGAAACGGGATTCCAAGCAGGCCACCCACTGTAGCGAGTCCGGCCAGAATTACTAATGGCATGGTCATCACTTTCGGGGATTCATGTGGATGCACAGAAGGATCGACCCGCGATTCACCGTGGAAAGTCATGAACACCAGCCGGAACATATAAAATGCGGTCAACAGGGCGGCAGAAACCCCCATACCCCAGAAAATTATATTTCCATCCATCAAAGAGTGGTACAGAACTTCGTCCTTACTAAAAAAACCGGATAACGGGAAGATGCCGGCAATCGCCAGAGTTGAAACAAGAAATGTCCAGTAAGTGACGGGCATGTGACTTTTAAGCCCGCCCATTTTGCGCATATCCTGCTCCCCATGGATACCGTGAATTACGCTACCGGAACCGAGAAAGAGACAGGCCTTAAAAAATGCATGGGTCACGAGATGGAAAATGGCGGCAGTGTAAGCACCGACACCACAAGCTAGAAACATATATCCGATCTGACTGACAGTGGAGTAAGCCAGAACACGTTTAATATCGAATTGCGTCATGCCGATCGTAGCTGCCATCACCGCAGTGCCTCCGCCGATGAATGCAACCGTGGTCATGGTCAGAGGCGATAAATTGAAGAGCACATTACAGCGGACAATCATGTAGACCCCCGCCGTCACCATGGTGGCTGCGTGGATCAGGGCGCTGACCGGTGTTGGACCTTCCATAGCATCCGGGAGCCATGTATAAAGCGGGATCTGTGCTGACTTACCGGTTGCTCCGACAAACAGCAACATGGTGATGATGGTGACGATTTCTCCACCATAAATCAGTTTTTCTGGAGCGGCGTGCATGACATCGGAGAAATCAATGGTGCCAAAAATATTGAATATGTACATGACCGCCAACAGAAAGGCGAAATCACCTACACGGTTTACGATGAATGCTTTGGTGCCGGCGTCGCACGCAGATTTTTTCTCGAAGTAATAGCCAATGAGAAAATAAGAACAGCAGCCTACGCCTTCCCAACCGATAAACATGAGCAGGAAGTTGTTGCCCATAACGAGAAGGAGCATGGCAGAGGCAAACAGGTTGAAATATGCAAAGAATCGATAGTAGCTGTACTCCTCATGCATGTAGCCGATGGAATAGACATGGATAATGAGGCCAACACCGGTCACGACAAACATCATAACCAGAGTGAGTGGGTCGATCTGAAAACCAAAATCAACTGTGAAGTCACCGGCCCCGAACCAGGTCCAGGCAACCTGCTCATATATGTGCTGCCCTTCCGGCAACATGAGGTACCCGATATAGATCAGGATAGAGGTAAGAAAAGACAAGCCCATACTGCCGCAAGCAACAAGCCCCACAGCATTTTTGCCAATTCTCAACCCAAAAAAACCGTTGATGATCGATCCGATCAACGGAAAAAGAGGGACCAGGCAGGTCAGTTTTAGCAACATACCGTTTTTACCACTTTAACAGGTTAAATTCGTCCAGATTGACAGTCGGTTTATTCCGATGCAAGGCGATGATAATAGCCAGTCCAACTGAAACCTCGGCGGCGGCAACACACATCACCATAAAACTAAAAATCTGTCCGCTCGAAAGGTTCATGTAGTTGTCAAAAGCGATCAACGAAATATTGACCGCATTCAACATGATCTCAATAGACATGAACACAACGATGACGTTCCTGCGTACCAGGACGCCAACGATGCCGATCACGAACAGAGTCGCGCTCAACATCAAGTAATGCGATAAGGGAACAGTATCTTCGAGCATTATCAGTCCAGTTTAGTTTTAGCCAGGACCACTGCCCCGACCATTGCTGCCAGTAAAAGTATCGAAGCCACCTCAAAAGGCAGAACGAAATCCGTAAACAAAGTTTCACCGATGATAGCCACTGTCCCGAAACTGTCTGGAAGGATTGCGGGTGTATTCATTTTTGCGGTGAAAATGATGTCCGAAAGTTTGTATAAAATTCCTACAGCCAAAAGTCCCGTCAACACCGAGAGCAGCAGGTTTCGATCTCTGGCGATCCAGCCGGCGTCATCGCCTTTTTTCAAGTTAAGAAGCATGATCACGAACATGAATAGAACCATAATGGCCCCGGCATAAATGATGATCTGCAAAATGGCGATGAAATGTGCCTGTTGCAAGACAAATATACCTGCAAGGCCCAGCATCATGCCGATTAGTGAAAGAGCTGACCCTACAGGGCTGGTGTTAAAGACAACGCCCAGGGCAAGCACCACACAGAATCCGGCTAGCGGATAAAAAATCAGTAGTTCCATTTTGCATACATGTTTCGGGTGAATTCAATGCGTTTTTGCAAATCAGCCACCGGTGTTAAAAGTTGTTCCTTGGTGTAAAGCATTTGTTTCCGATCCAACATGGATATTTCGCAATCGTCACTCATGAAGATGGCTTCTTCAGGACAAGCCTCTTCACAGTTCCCACAAAAAATGCATATTGCATAATCAATGTTGAACACATCCGGCCATCTTTCATACTGATTTTGCTTGCCGGTATTCTGACCGGGTTCAATATGTATGCAGTAAGCCGGGCAGGCGATTTCGCAAAGGCCACAGGCAACGCATGCCGGGTGTCCATCTTCATTCTGCGCCAGAACGGGTCTTCCCCGATAGGCTACCGGATACTGAACCTGTTCTTCCGGGTAATACACGGTCATGATCCTTCTATCCTTTTCAGTGCCAAGGAAAAAAGGGATGAACCCAAACAAGTTATAAAAGAAACGTCGGGAAGTGAGCCACATCCCCTTTATAATTTCGGGGATATAAGACTTCTCCCACCAAGTCATTTCTGATCTTCTATTTACATAATAAGCCATGAGCGCACTCCTTAATTCAGCGCCAGGATTAGAAGCCCGGTAACGAGAATATTTGCCAGGGAAAGAGGAAGAAGAATCTTCCAACCCAGCCTCATGATCTGATCGTAACGAAACCGGGGAAGCGTCCACCGAATTATCATCTGCAACCAGATAAAGAAAATCACCTTGGCGAAAAACACACCTACGTGAATTAACATCACAACGAGGTTCGAACCCGTAGTGCCGAGAAAGTCAAACCAGGAAAGCAACGTGGCCGTTGTCAAAAATGGAATATGCCACGCTCCCAAAAATAAAATAGTCATGATCGCGCCGATCGTGACCATTTCGATAAACTCGGCCATGAAAAACATACCGAACTTAAGACCACTGTATTCGGTGAAATAACCTGCGACAAGCTCCGACTCTGCTTCAGGAGCATCGAAGGGGATACGTTTGTTCTCAGCGATCGATGCAGTCAGGAACATGAAAAACCCAACAGGCTGGAGAAAGATTCCCCACATCCAGAAGTTTTCCTGAATAGCACCTATCTCAGTCAGCTTCATGGAGCCATAAACCATCAGCACGCCAATGATGGTGAGACCCATGGTGACTTCATAGGATATCATCTGCGATGCTGTTCGCATGGATCCTAAGAGAGACCAGTTATTGTTGGAACTCCAGCCGGCGATGACATAGCCGTAGGTCGCCAACGATGCAATTGCAAATACAAATAAAAGGCCAACATCAAGATCTGAAATGACCAGGTTAACTTCTTTATCAAACAGTGTGTATTGCCCGCCAAAGGGTATGACCGCAAAAGTAAGCAGGGCAGGGACCAAAGCTATGATAGGGCTGACGGTATGAAGAATCTTATTGGCACCGTCTGGAATAAAGTCTTCCTTGGTAAACATCTTCAGCGCGTCGGCGATGATGTGAAACAGGCCCAGCACGGTGAATCCCATGATATCGGCACGGTTAGCACCGATGCGATCCTGCATGAGCGCACTCTGCTTACGTTCCACCCAGGTCAGAACCGGAGCAAAAAAGCCAACGGTGATCGCTAAGATGAATGAGATTTTAACCAGCGTTATGATTAAGTCGACCCACATGGTCTTTCCTTCAATTCAGCGGCCCGATCAGGGGCTGCCGTTTGTTGATGGGGTAATCTTTGCGTAAAGGGTGTCCTTTAAACTCCTCGTAAAGAAGAATCCGTCTTAAGTTGGGATGGTTGCGAAACTTGATGCCATACATGTCCCAGATTTCGCGCTCATACCAGTTCGCCGTTTTCCAGAAAGGCGTTATCGACTCGGCGTTGCAATCTTCCGCCGATACAGGAATTTTTATTCGTAAGCGGTGGTTATGTTTCAAGGAGTAGAAATGGTAAACCACTTCATACCGATCATCCTTTTTGGAGAGGTAATCCACTGCCGTAATGTCCATCAAAAAATTAAAGGCCAGTTCAGGGTCATCGCGTAGGAACTTGAAGAATTCGCCGCCACAGTTCTTTTTCATAATGACGGTTTGATCACCACGAAAGTCATGGCTGTCTATCACCGCAGAAGCGTGATGTTCTTTTATGCGTTCAATGATTTTTTTATCAGACATTTTTTTAAATTAAAATAGCAGGGCAGGCCCTGCATCCAATGTGTTGGCGGCTCAGCGAGCCATTGCTATTAGCCACCCTCGCCCAGAGGGTTATTCCCAATCCAGTCCGCCACGTTTCCAGACATACAGAAGTCCTATGCCGAGAATGAAAACAAACAACAACATTTCTATAAAGCCGAACATCCCCAACCTTCTAAACAGAATGGCCCAGGGGAAAAAGAAAATAGCTTCAATATCAAACAGCACGAATAAAACCGCCACCAGATAAAACTTGACGGAGAATCGTTGGTGAGGGGAGACCAACTGGCTTTCGCCACATTCAAAGGGTTCCATTTTATCAGCGAACTCTTTTTTGGGACCCAAAAGAGAAGTCATGACGATCATGCCACAGGCAATGCCCATGGCAATGAGGAACATGATTGCGGCGCCTGCGTATTGTTCAAGCATATGCTTATCTAAGTATAAGGACTGGCATTTTTAATGAACACGATTGACCGAGACGAACCTGCTGACTCATAAATTAGTCAACCGATCAGAAACTTCTCATTCAGAGCCGGCTTAACCCCCCAAAAACAAACAGTTAATTGATTATAGAACCTGAGGGTAAAACGCGGTTAAATAGAAGGCCGATAGTAACCAAGCCGCTACTTATTGTCAATGAAAAAGCGTTGAAATTATGAATATATTGAAGATGTTGAAGTGGTGATTTTTAAAAGGAATAGCGATTGGTTTTGAGTTGGGGACGAAAGTGAAAATAGCCGAGAGGAGAGGGTGGAAACTGGGAGGAGTTTAAGTTTTTGAAGGGTAGGGGGGGGCAAAAAAAACCGCCACCAGCTCGTTAAAGCGGGTGGCGGTTTAAATAAGAATCCGGCCTCGTCCTACTCTCCCACACAGCTGCCCGTGCAGTACCATCGGCGCTGAA
>JACNKA010000030.1 GCA_014382285.1 Nitrospinota bacterium
CATGACCTAATAACCTATATTTTTTAACCCGAGTGGTACACTTTTACTCCGCCACACTGGTACGAATTTACTCTGCCCTTGACACTCAATGCAAACCCAAGTAAGCCCGCCTTCCCAGTCAAGTAATATCTTCATGGAAAGCTCCATAACCGCATTAGCTGGCAACGATAAATATTCTTGCCCCTTCATAAATTTATAAAAAATAACAACAAAGGTTGAATTTTTAAGCCTGCTTTTGCAGAAGGAATGGCACCTTCTTTAAGGAAGAGGTGTTTTTTATTTTTCAAACCGTTTAAAAAAACGACCCTTAACTCACTGATTTTAAAATAATAATATTTTCTGGTGCGATTGGTATTCATCTTGCTTTTTAGTTCTGGTCACTCAAAACATGTTGTGACCGAATTTCCATTTTCCTGGCTGCAGGAAATGAGGGAAAACATTAACGAACTTAAGATTTGGTGAGTGTCATGCAAACTGGAATTGAAGAGGTCGGTTATTTATTTCTATTGGCCCTGATGTTTTTTTTATGTTATTTTTTCCGGTCTTTCTGGAGGGATAAGGCCAGGCTCATGCTTGTGGCTGTATTGATGGCCGGAATTGCTTTATCCGGGTGCGCGGCCGGCCAGGTTATGGTTGCCTCCTCTGAACATGAGAGCGCAAACTGTGAAGGCCTGAACAATGAGTTGGCAGTGGCTCAAGCGAGATTGCAGAAACTGGATTCCACCGATACCACAGAAAGAGACATCCGAAATTTTTTATTGGGAATAGGCGGGTTCTTCATTCCACCTCTTGCAGTCATCAACGCAGCTCTCATTTTAACCGATTCGTATGCGGCAGACTACGCGGAGACAAAGACTTTGCAAGGCAGCTATAACAATATGGTGATGGTCAGCCAGCGGCAGGGGTGTGGTTCAGCATACGCATTGATTCCTGTTGAAGAGGAAAGCAAAGAACCCAAAGCATGACAAAACCGGCCATATGTTTTCTAGTGTTGGGCAAGGGTTTTTGTCCCTCTCTCCGATTTCAGGAGAAGAAGAAGTCGGCGAGGATAGCAGGAAAAAATTGCGGCAACAGGTGATAAAGTCCTCCCATAACAGCTAACTGGACGATGCCCAAAATCCAAATCCATCTCAGACCTGCAAGAGAAACACGCTGTTCATGCTCCGTCCACTTTTTGGTGAGCGTAAAAAATCCCCCGATATAGATGCAGATAAATATCAGAGCTAAAACGATGGCTCCAGAACCTCCCCATTTAAACATGGCCCAGAGAATGTATTTCATGGCAAACAAAGAAGTGCAGGAAACCCCGGTGAAAAGCAGAAAACAAATTGCGAAGTTTTTCATTGTCAGAGCAAAGTCGGTAAGGCCGGGTTTTTAACTATGGTTTGTTACAATTTAGCGCCATGGCGTTTTAGCAGGTTGGCAATATCCATATTACCATTGGCGATGGCAATATGGAGCGAACTCCGACCGTCTACACCTTTAGCATTCACATTGGCACCGTGAACAAGGAAAAGCTTGACCATTTCCTGCTGATTCCACCTTGCCGCTTCGTGAAGCGGAGTGTGGCCATCGTTATCCTGATGATGAATCGGAGCGCGGTTAATGATTAGAAACTTGGCAACACTGAGATAACCTTTTTCTGCTGCCCAATGCAGGGTCGAGCGGCCCAGCTTGTCTATCGCACCAATGTCTGCCCCCTTTTTGATTAAAAGTTTGACGAGTTTTATATTTCCCTGGGCGATGGAAGCGTGTAGCGGAGTGTTGCCCCAGCTAGAGCGATTGTTCACATTGGCACCTCTTTCGATCAGCGCACGGGCAGCATTGGTGCTGTTCTGGTCAGCGGCCAGATGCAGGGGGGTGTAACCAAAACTATCCTTGGCCTCCAGTTCGGCACCCTGATCGAGCAGCACCGGCACCAGTCTGCTCAGGTTTTCCAGTGCCGCGACATGCAGGGGCCCCAGGCCTTCATGGTCGGAGAGGTTGGCATCTGCCCCCCGCTCCAGTAACAAATGGATAAAACTGATTCGATTGTGAAAGATCGACTTATAAAGGGGCGTGATGCCGCGTTTATCCCGCCCATTGATGTCTAATCCGATGAGCAGCCTCTCGGCTCTCTCCAGGTCATTCACTTCAATAGCATCGAATAATTGCTGGTGGGTGGCAGGAGACACCGAAGAGTCTCTTTCCGAGTCTGTAAGATATATTGAGATCAGGTCAAGCGGTTTGGTTGTAGAAGAAGGGGCCGGGGTCGGAAGGCCAACCGATGCAAGGCCAAGTTCATCGAAGAAGGGTTTCGTCACGAGGGGGCCTTTTTCTACTCCGGCAAAAGCCAACCCAGATCCCAAAAATAACAGGGACAAAAATTCAGCAATCCCGATTTTCCATGCAGGGTTCATAAATTGATTGTGCCATCCATTAAGAAAATAGGCAATACATGTCCATCAACAAGAGTATGCATGTTTAACTGGAAGGCCTTTGTTATAGATCCAGTTTATGTTGCAATGCATTATTCAGTTTTCTCAAGTTTTCATTTTCAGCCTCAAGTTCCTGAACTCTTTTTTTACAGGAAGAATAAAGGTCGCGGGCACCCTTCCACATTTTGACAGAGACCACGTAATCGGTCTTCAACTTATCCGTTGTGCTTTTTAAGAGTAGCTCGAGAAAACGATCCCTGAGTTCAGTGTCCCGCTGGGTAATGCTCCAGTCAATTTCTACCACTTCAGCATTTTTATCTGCTTCCACTGTGGCGGTTCGCCCCATAGATGCTGCTACCGTTAGCTCGCCAAAACAGGTGATAGGTTTGATGCGTGCGAGAGTCTTGTCGCCGGAGCGGATGCGGGCTTCGCCTTTTAACAACCAGAAAACGGTGTTCTCAACATCTCCCTGAAGGACAATAATTTCGTCAGGCTTGAAGGTTTTGTAGCGGATGTAGGCATTTTTATTCGAGTCGGCTAACTGGGAGAGTTTTTTTAAGACTTCTTCATCTTCAGAAAAAACTTCGGTAAAAAACGGAACTAGCCGCAAAACAGAAGCGGCAACAGGAAATTTTGCTGTGTTTTTTTTATTTAATTTTTTCAGAGTTTCCATCAACGTTTTGTCGTTCACCTAATTTCTCCAAATTCGAATAAGATCGTTATAAACTTTTCTTCACTTTCAGCCTTCTGTTTCCCATGAGCGTGGGTTGCCAGTGTGTCAGTATAGGGTGGAAAATAGAGGGCGGTGTCCTCAATAGAGAGCCCGGTTTCGAACCGAACGGTTTTGCTTTTAGTTTTCATTTGAGGAAGGTGTTTCTCGCGCATGAATGGTTATCCGCCTTCCGGCGGAATACCCTGTTTCCAGACAACTTGCTTATCTTTGTTTTTGATGTAGGCATACTCGTCTTCAGATTTTTCATCGAGGGTGAGAGGATCATTCACGTCCACTATCATGGCTGAAACCTTTTCCATGTTGCCGCCGAGTTGCAAAAATATTTGATCGCCGTTCTCCATTTTCTGACTTTTATAAATAAATAGAAAATTGTAGTAATGCGAGAAATATAACGGAACATCACCGTATTTTTCGTAATGATCTTCTGTCATAAAATAATTCTATACAGTTATTGTGGGTTCTGAACTGGACTAAACATTGAATATCTGTACGCTTTCCGCATTTTAGCTCATCTCTTTTTTAATTTCAGGAACAGGGCATAAAGCATAAAACCGCCCAAGCTCAATTTGAAAACCAGGCTTCCCCAGAACTGCATAGGATGGGTTTCCATGAGTATCTTTACTTCCCCCTTCTGAGCATTAAACGTTCCCATCTCTCCTGTATAGAGCATTCTAAAGCTGGAAAAAATCAAGAGTGTTGCAAATGCGAAGAACACCATATTGGCGGCACTTTTACGGATGTTGGGCTCAAGAAGGTAGTTTACCAAAAAGCCGAGCAGGAGAATAACAGCGATGCCTACGGTAGTGAAAGTGCTCAGTTCCATTTTTTTCGGGATTTAGAATATTTTTATCATTGACCAGACGTTACGACAGTCCGGGCAGAAGAACCTTTAATTCATCGGCAATGATTCCTATAGCCAGACTACCCAGGAGCAGACCCATGACCTGAGTGATAAACTTGATGCCTCCTTTGCCCAAAAACTTTAAAATCCTGTTGGCGAGCTTTAAGGAGATCCAGATCAGAATACCTATAAAGACAAACTCGGCAATAGATATTAGTTTGGCCGACCAAAGAGTAAATTCGCCGGATTGAATGATCACCGAACTTATAGCAGCTGGCCCAATATAAAGGGGGAAGGTCATGGGCATTAAAGCGATATCATCTTTAGCCCCCCCTTCTTCGGATAGTAAATGAGAGGTCTGGCTATCTGTAAGCATGGTGAAAGCAATATAGACTAGAAAAATTCCCCCTATCAGTTTGAAGGCCGGCATTTGGATGCCAAAAAAACCCACAATATGTTTTCCAAAAAGGAAAGATGCGGTCAATAACGTCACTGATGCACAACAGGTCTTGAAAATTATTGAATTATGCTCCTCGCGGGTTTTATTGGCAGTCAGGGAAATGTAAACAGGAAGATTGCCGATGGGGTCAATGATGGCCAGAAGAATTACAAAAGTTTTAATCAGTTCTGTAATGTCGCCCATTTTTATAGATTTCCAAAAATAGTTGCGTTTTTTTATCTCTGATGTTTTCTATTTCTGATAAAGTTGACCAGGTTTTTTAGTTCCCCTTATTGATCATAAATCTAAATTCTTTTATTGCCAAAATTATATTGAGATCTTATTCTGGGTAAGAATTAATTTATATGTTTATTCTTCGTCGTTTTTTCCTCTAAGTATTTTTTATGCCCTCTTTTGTTTATTGCTGTGAACAATGCTCCGCTGAACTGAGGTTTCTGGTTTCCCGTGCTTTGGACAACAAAATAAGCGTTCACTGCCCCGAATGTAATGATATTAAACAATTCAATCTGGCGCGAGAGGGGAACGTGGGTAAGGACTGGTGCTCACAGGCGTTGATTGAAAACAACAGAAGGAGGGATGGGGACGACCTGTATAAAACAACCCCAAAAAGAGAGCAGGACCTTCCAGGAGTTATAGTCAAATGTGGTGTATGGGAACATGATCAAGCGGCGTTCCTTTGACG
>JACNKA010000029.1:0-1747 GCA_014382285.1 Nitrospinota bacterium
CGTCAAAGGAACGCCGCTTGATCATGTTCCCATACACCACATTTGACTATAACTCTCAAAGTTCATTTAAATGCGCTAGGCGATTTCATTGCTGGAGCAATGTCTCCACTCGCAATTTTCTGGCTAGTTATGGTTTATTTACAACAACGAAAGGAGATGCGGGATCAGGTCGAGCAGACTAGGATAATTGCCGAAGAGACAGAAAAGCAAGTGGCGATTATGGACAAGCAGTTTAAAAAAGAATACGAGCCCTTTTTTGTTTGCCATGAAATAGGAGCAGATGAGGTCAACAATACAGAGATTCAGGGTTCTATTTTAGTGGAAAATATTGGTGGTGTGGCTACAACTTTTGAAGGGTTCCTCCGAAATGACCCTGAGATTAAAATTGAGTTTTCAACTTTTGATATATTTACGGATCAGAGCAGGAGAAGAAAGGGCAATTTTAGAGATGCTGCATATTTAGGAAATCGCCAGCAATGCTATTTGAAAATTAATATCCCCTATAAAAATGACCAAGAAAAGTATCAATTACACCCATTTCTAATACATTATAAAGATATGCTCGGGCGCCACTTCGAGCTTGAGGCTAATTATCAGCTTAGTAGTAATATGACAAAAGGTGAAAGGGCCTTTGGAACAGGAGCAATAGGAATCCAAAAAGAAGACGTATTCCCGAGTCCGGCTGAACAAGTTCTCCCCTAGATACAATCTCCCTAAAATAAATATTTTCCGACAAATCCGACAACCCCTCGCCTAAAAATTCCCTACAATTTTAAACAGCGCATGCCCGACTATTTTTAATCTAGCCTGCATATTGCATGAACAACAATGTAAACTTTAGCAACCATATGTTTTGCAAGGTCAAGCGGTTGCTTTCGGAGTGTTGGTTGAATTATAAAATATAATTTTGAAAAAATACCGTTCTTCTTCAAAACAGAAAAAGCAAATCCCCCCAACCCCCTTCGTAGAAGGGGGAGCTTCAATGGACCCCTCTTCTCCGAAGAGGGGCTGGGGAGATTTAGAACTTCTTATGCAATATGCGGGCTTGTGCCATCTATTTAATTATAAGTCCTGCGTAACCCACGACCTTTTCCATATCTCCGCTGACCTCCCCTGACGTCATATACTTGACCAACTCGGCCTCTTTGGCACCTAGACTTTCAGAACAGTACAACATGACGGTGACGGGATTGACCCCACACATCGTTATTTTTTCTGACTGCACCGTTTCAAATAAACCAAGCGGATCGCGTTTTTGAATACAAGTGATAGCCATGCGGTCTTTAATGCCCGCTCTATCATGCGATTCATAATGTGTCATGTCCGAGCTGGCGACCAGCAGAACAGGTTTATCCAGCCGGGTCACGGCCCGCACAATGCCTTCGCTGAGTTCTTTACAAGACGAAATTTTCATCCGCATGAGACAGATCGGGACAATTTGAAATCCCTTTTTAAAATATTGCAGAAACGGCAACTGGGTCTCCAGAGAATGTTCAAACTGGTGCGCAGAGGAATCCTGTTTCGCCATGACCGTTTCTTCGCATATGGCTTCTGCCAATTCGCGGTCGATGGGTATGTCACCCATCGGCATGGACCAGGTTCCCTCTGTCATCACCGCCACCGCCTCTCCATGGCCCGCGTGTTTGGGACCTATTAATATAACCGTGTCTGGAATTTCGATTCTCGAATACCCCGCCCCCCCCACCTCCCCCTAGTACAGCAACCCTGCCTTATGTGCCATTATGCC
>JACNKA010000029.1:1757-5040 GCA_014382285.1 Nitrospinota bacterium
GTGCTGTCCTCCTGAGGTGTGTGCTCTGCGATTCCCCGGGCGGGGGTGTGCCCACCCCCGAGACATGCGCGCGTCCCCTCCCCTCCACCCGCCCGCCCCCCCGCCCAGCCCCAGGGTATGTGGCCCTTCTAAAGATCCCCGTTCGGGTTTTTTTCTCCCCCCCCCCCCCCCCCCCCGCCACATCCCCCGAGTACATGAACCCGGCATGAGGTGCGACAATGCCCAGGGCCCGGCTCTTTTTTACATTCCGGTCAATATGCGCTTCCACTTCTCGAACCAAAGCCTCACGCTCGGCGGGATAAAACCTGCCAGCAACTGCTGGCTGACGCTTTTCATGATTTTTCTGTTCCGATAATATCATTGCCGAATCTCTCCGGTCATTGGAACAAACACCACACCAGTGATGAACTTCTCTTTCAGGCTTCCGTCTTCCTGCTTGGTCAGAACCATCAGTTCCTGCGACGATCCGGTTTGCCCCAGAGGCAGAACCATCCTGCCACCGACTTTCAACTGGTCAAGCAAAGGCCGAGGTATTTTGGGCGTTGCTGCGGTGATGAGAATTGCGTCGAAGGGAGATTTTTTCTGCCATCCTCGATAACCGTCACCATGCCGGACAGTCACATTGTTATAACCCAACTCTTTCAACCTGCTCGCAGCAGTACGAGCCAGAGACTCAACGATCTCAATGCTATAAACTTCCTTAACGATTTCCGCCAGCACCGCAGCTTGATAAGCCGAACCCGTGCCAATTTCTAAAACGTGGTCATCGGCCTTCAACATTGCACTCTGAGTCATCAAGGCGACGATATAAGGCTGCGAAATAGTCTGGTTTTCTTTTATGGGGAGGGCAAAATCGGAATAAGCCCGGCTTAAATCTTCGGGCTCGACAAACAGGTGGCGGGGTACTTTGAGCAGGGCCTGTAAAACAGCAGCATCCTGAATGCCGCGACGCTTGATCTGGTTTTCAACCATCTCTTTTCTAGCAGACTCAAAATCCGCAGAAAAGATGGCCTTAGGCATCAAGAATATCGAGCAGAAGGCCGTGACCAGATAAAGGAAAAATGCCTTAAAAAATGAGCCCGTTTTTCTTGAGCCATTCTGGCGCATCGAACTTTTTGTTGATAAACTCCTGAAATTCGATTTCTTTTTTAGAAAGTTCCTGTCCATCGATGAACTGCGGCTTTTGCGAAGACTTCTTGCTCCTGCGCTTCTTGGGCGCGGGCCGCTCCTCCCTGAGTTCCTCTTCAACTTCCAATTCCAGTGAATCGGTCAGCACTTCCAGCTTTAGAACCAATACCATAAAACTCTTGGGACAAATATTGTCATCTTTCTGAATCTCAGCAACAATCTTTTTAACCTTGGGTGACGTCATGACTGCCTCGGTGATCGCCTTGGACAATTTTTCAAAACTTCTTTCAGACCCATCGGAGTCACTCATAAAATCCCCCTTTTAGTTTCCTGATAAAAAATACAAACACACACGTTGCTTCACCCAACCTTAAACCCCTCCCACCACCTTGTCAACCCACTACCGTGGGAGGGAACTAACCAAGCCAGAAAAGGCGCTTGTTTACTTTCTCAAGGCATAGCCTTGTTTAATATAAAGGAACCGAAGAGTCAATTTTTTCCGACCACTCGTTGATACCACCACGCATGCTTTTCAGGTTGCGGAATCCCATTTCTTCCAATGCTTTCAATGCTTTCATCGAGCGCACCCCAGCCTTGCAATGAAGCACAATCTCGTCATCCGGACTCAACCCATTCAGCAGAGCAGTGTCTTTGGCTTCAATATCGCCAAGTGGAATCAAGGTCGCTCCTGCAATTTTACAGATACCGTATTCGGATGGTTCCCGAACATCAATCAACTTGAACGCATGTTTCGCGTCCAGCATTTGTTTGACCTGCTCCACAGCAATTTCCTTTTCCTGATCGGCAGTCGATTCTTCAACGGGCACGATGCCACAGAACTGTTCATAGTCGATCAATTCCGTGATAGTCGGGTTGTCACCACAGATCGGGCAGGACGGGTCCTTGCGCAATTTCATTTCTCTGAACTTCATCGACAAAGCGTCAAACAGCAAAAGTCGCCCCACTAGCGAATCTCCCACACCCAATATCAGCTTGATCACTTCGTTGGCCTGAATCAGCCCGACAATGCCGGGCAGAATTCCAATCACCCCACCCTCGGCACAACTAGGCACCAGGCCCGGTGGTGGCGGCGCCGGGTAAAGACAACGGTAGCAAGGCCCAACTCGAGAATCGAACACCGAGGCCTGGCCTTCAAAGCGCAGAATACATCCATATATATAAGGTTTCTTCAACAACACGCAGGCATCGCTGGCAAGATAACGGGTGGGAAAATTATCTGTGCCATCAACAATGATGTCGTAGTCGGCAAAAATCTCCATCACATTTTCCGATGACAAACGCGTGTTGTAAGTGGTGACATTGATGCTGGAGTTCAGGTCGGCAATACGGGCTTTGGCCGAATCCACTTTCAATTTTCCGACTGTCGACTCCCCGTGCACCACCTGTCTTTGCAGATTGCTGAGGTCAACCACATCAAAATCTATCAACCCCAGATTCCCCACTCCTGCCGCCGCAAGATACAACGCCAATGGCGAACCCAGCCCGCCCGTGCCGATCAAAAGCACCTTTGAATCACAAATTTTTTCCTGCCCTTCAACCCCCACCTCCGGCAAAAGCAGGTGCCGACTGTAACGGTTGATCTGATCCTGTGTCAAAGCCATAACAAACCATCCTTTAAAAGATCACTATTTTTCCTGTGTATTGATTAGATTCAATTCTACCAGAAAAGATTCTTCAAGCAAACGGGCCACCACCAGCCGCCCTCGCACGAGGGAGGCAATCAGGCACTGGCCCGTAAAGCCAAGACAACTTTTGCCCACCAGACCACGGCTACGCCGGGCATTCATGGAAGGCCTGCTCAAACCCTGCAATCGAGCCTTCGATGACCGAGTCGGGCAGGCAATAGGAAATGCGGAAATATCCGGGAAGACCAAACCCTCTACCCGGCACCACTAAAACCTTTTTCTCGGCCAGTTTTTTGACGAACTCCACCTCATCTTCTAAAGGCGATTTCGGGAAAAAATAAAAAGCTCCCTGCGGTTTCACTACCTGATAGCCAATGCGAGTCAGCTCCTTATATAAGTAATCGCGTTTACGGCGATATTGGTCCACATCCACCGTCACCCCTTGCACCAGTTTAACCACACGCTGGATAAGTGCCGGAGCATTGACGAATCCCAACACCCGGTTGCAA
>JACNKA010000065.1 GCA_014382285.1 Nitrospinota bacterium
CTCACAGGAACAACTATTACTACAATATTACCTCCTTGCAAACATACAAGGGGTACGGCTAGTGGCCAGCGTGTCGCTGGACCCAGTCAGCAATTCTCAATTAGGCCGAGAAGCAGATTGAGGGCAGGATAAAGCTATTGCAGTCGGCCCCACGCCTAGTGGCAACTTTTACCTTGCGAGAGCACGAGGGTTATTATAGATTGGCCTCTTTTGCTGGGGAACTGACGTGATTAAAACAGACAATCTCATCCATGCATTAACCCGGGAAGGGTCACTGTCCTTCGCCGGTAATATTGATTTTGCCACAGAGCTGGAAAAGAAAATTCCCGATCTGGAAACTCTGGAGCAGGAAGGAAGCACCCTCTTCTTCGAAAATGGGTCTGCCAGCGTAGCCAATACTCGCATCATCGTCTCCCCAACCGGACATATCGTCTTCTTCAACGAAGAAGGCAGACGTTTTCTCTGCTCCGACCCGGAAGGCAACCCCCTGCATGAGGCTCTATGGTCGCAGGACGAGAACACCGGAGCCACACAACTGGCCCTGGCAAGAATGCAACTCGACAACCGACAATGGGTTGGCATCAAACCCCGCGCCAAAACTTTCTCTACACAAATAGACATCAGCACTCATGATGGTTGGGAAAAAATGTCGATCGATAACCTGAGGGAAAAAGCCGCCGAAGCCTGGCGCGTCCCCTTCTCCGAGGTGAAGTACTTCTACAACGATGAGCATATGGTCCATCAGGGAGAAGGCAAATACAATATCCAGCTCACTAAAGACGCACTCTACGCCCTGCACGAAGGCACATTCGATAAATCCATGTTTATCAGTTTCATGTTTCAGGTCAACTGGGCCCGGCTCGACCTGATTCCTGTCGTCGAACTGTTCCAGTCCACCTTGCGGGGAGCCGGCGGCGCTGTGTTTGAATTCATCTGGGGCATCTATAACCCCCAGTCGCGAAAAGGGGAACTACCGCCCCTGAAATATCGTGGTCTTCCCACTTATCCCTCGAAAGAGGCGTTCAACATTTTCTCGGCGTTTTTTACGGCTCAGGGACCGGAAGGCAAAGACATTAGAAAATTATTCATGGACCCCATGACCTCGCACGAGATCACCTGGACACCACAAAAACACGCGCCGGTGCGTTATTTCAGCGATAGCCAGAAATTGGCCATCACCGCGCAAGACGGTTATCTATACAAAGTCACGGTATACGATGACCCCATCACTTTTCCCTACACCAACTGCGAAGGCATCAGAAAACCCCCCATTGAGCGGGAAGTCAGAGTCGGCACGCAATCGTTCACCCTGCTCGAAGGCGAACGTGGAAGGGAGATTGCTTTCAATCCGGTATGGAACCTGCGACCACAGACTTATCCGACTAAACTGGCGACCAAGTATCCCTTCACCTGGAAATGGTTCTTCAACGGCGAACCACCCGTGGTTGATCCGATCAAAGTGCAATACACCGTTCCGTTTTATCCCGAAGGTGCCGCCGACATTGATGAGTCGTCTCTGCAACCGATGGTGCTCGACCAGATTTTCTACTACATGGAAATGGCCCCGGCCATGCCGCACAGGCTGGAAAAAATTGACAAGGTTCTAATCCACACTTTTGACACGGTGCTGGCAGGTTGCATCGACTGCACCAAAGAGCGTGAATACACCGTTCTGTACAGTGATAACGAGTTTGCGCAGAAAAACGCGCAATTGTTGTGGAACTACGCCGCGTCACGCGACCAGTTGGATAACCTGCAAAAGGTTTCGTTCCTGCCCGAAGCAGAACATATCGCCCACGCCTACAGCACCCAGTACGGTTTGATTTTCAAATGGATTCCGTTCATGTACCACCCCGACCGTGAGGCCTGCGAAAACATGTTGCAAGCATTGACCGGAGCCCTCCTGCCCGGCGGGTTCCTCTATCTGGTCGGACCCCGTCCCCTGCAAGGACTGTTCGAACATTACGGACTGGACACACTCTATAACGACCCGGTCCACAACATGCCGTTTTTCCGGCAACATCTGAAAATGTGCCCGGAGAATCAGGTCCACCCCGATCTCTGCGTATTTTTGCTGGAGAAAAAAGCCCCGGAAGAAAAGAAAGAAATCCAACCCGCTTCGGATCAAGCAACCAGTAACTTCGATGGCACCGTCCCGCAAATGCGTGGTTTTAGAAGAGACAACTAGCGGCGAAGGTGCCGCGACCAGTAAATGGCAGACGTCCGCTATCTCTCACGAGCCGCGAAAATCATCAATAAATGATCGTCCCCCTGACAAGGGGGATTGAGGGGGTTAGGTTGTCATCCTGAGCCTGTCGAAGGATCTCGCTGTTTCCCCCATCTTTCTCAAGTACCCGTTCCGGGCATGAATACAAATGAAGAGGTGTCACGGGGGAAGAGTGCTTCACCTTGCAGGTGTTAGTTTTGTCATTGTGAACAACGTGAAGCCGTGATATTCGCCCTCAGCTCTCGTGCCCTGCAAGGGTAAATCCAGAAGCTCGATCGCCGCGCTCCTTCCAGTCACTCGCGAAGACGATCAACAGCAAACCTGGTTTGCAAACCCCCTACCCAGTAAGGCAGAATACCGAAAAACCAACTCCTCCCGAGGAATACGATGGTAAAAGGTCGTGAAAAAGAAGTCCTCCAAATTTTATATGCAAATGCGGCTGTAGCAGTAGGCAATTTACTTTTGGGGAAATATGATTCCTGGGATCAATTTCGGGAGCTGCTAAACACAGACTTTATGTCACTACCAAGACGAAACCTGAAAGCAGGTTCGCGTGACGTAAGGCGAAACCTTTCGAAAGAAATCAAAAAATTTCACAAAAAAAACTTCAGTAGCTATTCAGACGATAAATTTTATTTGCTTTGGTTTGAAATCGAAAAAAAAGAAGGGTTATACCTTCCACTGAAAGATTTTGAATCCAAGTTTTTTTCATTTCAAGAAGCTGTAGTAAAAAACATACCTCGCCATTCCACAGTTAAAATCTCTTTGTGGGGGCTACTTTTCATATTCCCCGAGGATCAATTCTCTAAAGACATATCTCAATCCTTTAAGTTAGCGAAAACCACAGAAAAAGAACTAGACAAATTCAAAGCCTATAAGCATTCAAAACTAAAAAAAGAACAAGATCAATTGGCTGAAATATTGAGAACGCATGGAGTCGCGTGCAGAAGTTGCTTCTTGGCCTGCTTCTACTTTATTGAAGCTTACTTAAATGGAATCGCTTGGGAGTGGGTTGAGAGCCAGCCTGATCTAGAAAAGCTTTCTAAAAGAAAGCAGTCTATGATTCTTGACACTAATCAAGTCGCACTTAAAGATAAAATCACAAGATATCCTGAAATTATTACAGGGAGATCACTTTGGGCAGATGACGACCCCATTTTGAACACTTTTTTATCCGATTTGAAACCCTTTAGAGATTCACTGGTACACCCTTCACCATTCGCGGTTCCTGAAAAGTTTGGTGGCTATGACAAGCTGGCAAAGTGCTACGATCTGAAACTAAAAGAAACCAAACAGATGGTCAGCATAACCTATAGTATGGTTTCAATAGTTCACCAACATATAAAGGGAGCAGAAGCACCCATTCCTGCTTGGATTCAGAGCCTCAACGATAGTCTGGTTTAGTTTGAACGCCTACCATATTTATTGAAAAAGTCAGCAGTCTCTCTGTCTGATGCAAAGTCGTCCTTCTGGGCCGCCTCGACTCCCTTTTCAATATGAGCCTGTTGCCATAGGTGCAGGCCTGTGGATTGCTTTATTTTTTTGCGCTTACCCTTTTTGTCTAATTCCCAACTCTTCGCCACTATCGTTCCTCAGAATGACATTCGATGGTTTTAAATTATACCATCATGACTAATTTGTATATTGCTGAAAGGTTTCAAATCACCCCAGCCCCTCTTTGTAAAAGAGGGGTCCATTAAGGCTCCCCCTTCTACGAAGTACCCGTGCCGGGCATGAAGGCTAATGTTGGGGATATCACATACCCCTGAGGGAAAAGGCAACCCCCTCAGTCCCCCTTATCAAGGGGAAGTTTATTTGTCTGTGGTTTTTGCGACTCGTGAGCGTTAGCGAACGTCTGCCGTTCACTGGCCCTACGCCTAGTAGCTACATCATCAATTCAGGTGCCATACTGCGTTCGTGGGATTCGGGATCGTTTTTCACGTAGAGGTGGGGCAAATCGCTGGTGCCAAAATGTGTGATATAGAGGAACACATGTTCACGGGCATTGATGCGCATGGCCCAGGTGTCAAAGTCGTTGCGGTAAAAGTCTTCGTAGCGCGCCATCGCCTGCTCAGTGGTCTGGCCCGATTCTGGAGTGTAATAATAATCCAAAGCCAAATCATGTTCGGGGATGTCCTTCACTGTTATTTTATACTCATCTTTCTGGAACATCACCGGCGCGTTTTTATAGAGCACAAAAAAATACATCTCCACCGATGGAATCCTGTCCCGATTCTGTAACAGGAATTGTCGCGTGTCTTCGGCCTCGGCTTCCGTCTCGGAGGGAAACCCGTAAAAGCACATGACGTGACTCCAGATGCCCACCCGCTTGGCCTGTTCGAGATTGGTTTTCGCAGCTTCTATATCGGTGTCTTTCTTCACCAGTTTGATGATGCGTTCATTTGCTGATTCCAGCCCGTAATACAGCGACCGGCAACCGGACTTGTGCGCCATGTCCCACAAATGCGGTTCCAGCAATTGCGATTCAAAGCGGATGAGCGTGGTCCAGTAAATATCGAGCTCACGTTCAACCATCATCGGCGGCAGTTTAATGAACAGAGCCGGCGGAAACGACTCATCGGTGAACATGAAATGTTTGGCGTTGAGTTTATTTTTCAGGTATTCCAGTTCATCGACAATCTGGTCAGCATGTTTCGCACGGAACTGGTCGATATAACCGGCACCGTGATCGCAGAACGTGCATTTGCCCCAGTAACAGCCGCGCGTGCCAAGATAGGGCACGAGTTTTTCTGGCGAGAAATATTTTTCCCACGGCATGCCGTCAAAGTCCGGCGGCGGCAATTCGTTAACGCGCTCCTGATAAGTGTCGTTGACATGCATATTACCTTCTTCATCTTTATAGATGAGGTTGGAAACTTCGGACAGTTTTCGTTTGCCTGAGAGGGCTTCCACCAGCCAAACCAGAGCATGCTCGCCTTCATAGGTGATCATCGAGTCGAACACCTTGCCGAAGAAATGCGGCTTCTTCGCAAACTCGTCCTTGAGACGGGTGATGATGTTGCCGCCGACCGTCACATGGATGTCGGGATAGGCCTCTTTGATCAAAGTGGCGAAGGTGATGCCGGCCATCAGTTGCACCGGAGTACCGATGGAGATGCCGACAACCTCTGGCTGTTCTTTTTTGATAGCTCTCAATACTAACTGGCGGCAGATGTCGGCATAGACATTGACATCCTTGTCGTGCGGCACTTTCAAGAGGTCTTCAGAAACCCAGGGCCGGTACACGTTGAGGTTGCTCTCGACCGGATAGAAATTGATGCTGGCGGGAAAGTAGCAGACCGAAATATATTCCATGACTTCCCGGAAAGCGTTGAGCGCCCATTCGGCTTTTTCAACTTCGTAAAACTCCGGCCCACGCATGATTCTCTTGGCACGGCCCACTTTATTAATGTGGTGGTCCAAATCTATGTACTGGTAGTCGCTGAGCATTTGTTTCAGCTCTGCGTCTTCCGGGCTCAACGCTTCTCCGTACTCTTTCTGTGTCAGGGCTTTCAACCGGGCCTGTATTTTGCTTTTGACAAATAACAGGAATCCGGAAGTGAAAAAGTGGTCAAACATCTCCACGTTGATGTCTTTAAGAATCGTCTCAATGCCGTTTTTGCGCAGAACTGCGGCAAGACTCGGCAATGCCAGATAAGGGGCAGTAGGCACCCATTCCGGTGGAAATATCAACATGACTTTTTTCATACTATATCCTGTAAAGGCAGTACTTGCCGTAGTACCTACGATAAAGCGTTTTTAATTTTTTGGAATCTACGGGGTTAATGCTAACATATCCTCTTCTATACCATTAATCAAAATCGGGAAAAATTGGGCTGGCATCTTGAAATATTCAGAGGTCAGACTAAGTCGGAACCCGATGTTAACACTCATAGCTAAATGGAGCACGAAACAAGTCATGTCCAATACAGAAACCAGCGCTGAGGTTAAAGCCAAAATCCTGCTGGATGAAGCAAATCTGGCATTTTCAGAAACGTCTGAACGTAGAGACAGTCCGGGAGAGCGCAACGCTGAAGGATCGGCCTGGGAAGAAGGCCGTATGGAAGGCGAATACGATGAAGCCGACTATCAAAAGATTCTTGAGTTGCAGATGCGTGCCGCCATAGCTTGCGATGAGCACCCTGAACTGGAAGAAAAAACAGCGAAATTGTTCGAGTCCATCACTCCGGAAAATGCTGAAGAGGTCCTCAAGACTGTGGCAAAGGACCCGGATATAATGACTCTGGGTAAAGCTGCGGTCACAACTTTTGTCTTACGGTTCCCAACGGTGCAGTCTTTTGTCAATAAGGGCCATCCTTTGGTACTGGCTATGGACGAATACATGCTGGAAAACGCGAACGCGCAAAACTGGCACGACTATAATAATATCGCTCAAGAAAACGGCTGGCTCTAGCGGCGAGGCCGCCGCAGGCTACTGCAAAAGCGTTAATTGGCTAGCAACGGGTTGACTCGGCATAATATATATTTGCCCGGCACCGAATAACATTATGAAGTTTAGACATAATCTCGCAAAAGAGACCTTTAAAGGCAAAAAGAAGACCTCCCGCAAGGGCGTTGAAGACCATATCGACGAAGACCAGCGCGGAAACCACAGCAGTGCTATCCATGAACCCAGCCCCCTGAGTCTGGACAGAGAAACCATCACCCCCAGGGTCGAAGAAGAGCCCAAAGAGATGTCGCGACGGGATATTTTTTCATTCGGCAACTTTATGGATTTTGGCACTGCGGTGGAAGAAGAAGCCGAAGTTAAAAAACCCGAAAAAGAGCCTCCCCCACCCCATGAAAGTGAAGAATCCGAAGAAATCGATGAAGTTGAACCTGTTGAAGAAATTGGAGAGGGTGAAGAATTAGAGGAAACAAATCCTGCCCCAAAAGAAGGATTCTTCAAGCGACTGGTCTCGAAGTTTAAAGAAAGCCCTGAGGAGAAGCGCTTACTTCGCGGGGAGGAGCTTTTGCCGCAAGAGGAACCTGAACCAGTAGAAGCGTCTGCTGAAAATTCCGCCGAACCGACCGTGAGCCATAATATTTTCGAGTTGGAGGAAGTCGAAGACAAAGAATATGACCGCCGCAATATGTTGCGTCAAGGCGTGCATTTTTTCGCCAAACCTGTTGTCCAAAACGTCCAGAATAAAATCGACAGCGTCAACAAAGCGGTCGACAAGATCACCAAGCGGGTTCCTCTATTACGACCGCCGGGCGCGATTTCAGAGAAACAGTTTTTGCAAGCCTGTTCGCGTTGTGACGAATGCATCCACGCCTGCCCGAAGGATGCCATCCAGCGCGCGCCCAAGAAAATGGGATTCCTCGTTTTCAACACACCCTATATCGACCCCATGCGCAATCCTTGTGTGATGTGCACCGACCTTCCCTGCATCTCGGCCTGCCCGGATAAAGCCCTGCTCCCGGTTCAGGAACTGACAGATGTGAATATGGGCTACGCCATTTTGGATAAGAAAAAATGTCAGGCCTACGGCGAAACATTCTGCCAGCAATGCGTGATCGACTGCCCGGTTCCTGGAGCTATTTCCCAGGTGGATGACAGACCTGTCATCGACAAAAATATCTGCACCGGCTGCGGAGTCTGCATGCGCTCTTGCAGCACAGTCAATATTCCCCTGGCGATCAAGATCAAGCCACAGATGGTGGTTGAATATCAGTTGCACAAAAAACGTCATGAACAGGAGTTGGCTAAAATAGAAGCTGAGCAAAAAGCCGCAGCCCTGGCAGAGGCAGCGCAGGAAGAAGCTCTTGTCAGCCAGGAAAACGAGGACGCCACAGAAGAGTCCGAACATTGAGCCTCTCACCCTTCTTTGCCAGATTAACACTTGCAAGTCTGTCTTGTTTTCAGTACCTTACTGAGCTTTGGCTCCTTAGCAGGGGGAGGCAAGAGGCTTTTCAACCCTAAAAATATTTTTATTCGCCAGATGAAGCGATTGCACGCTGGCAGCATGTGATATTCCCTTCACTTGTTTTTTACCCTTGCAGGGCACGAAATTTAATGAAGAGGGCATCACGCATGCCCCGAAGGGGTACGCCGAGTGGCTCTTTGTAGGCATGCATATTTTTAATCCAATCCAGCATCACGGATTCACAACCTGACAAATAATCAAATGAGCATCGAACGAACGCATAACTGCGGGACATTGTCGGATAAGCATATCGGCGAAACAGTAACTCTATGCGGATGGGTGCATACCCGGCGTGATCATGGGGGACTCATCTTCGTCGATCTGTGGGACAAATACGGCATGACGCAAGTAGTGCTGAATCCCCAAATAGACCAACTGGCTCACGAGCACGCCCAATCCATTCGCGGCAATTATGTCATCGGCATCACAGGCGATGTCCGCGCCCGGCCGGATGATATGGTGAACCCGAAACTGAAAACCGGCATGATCGAGGTTTATGTCGATGCGTTGAGCATTCTCAATCCGTCTGAGACTCCACCCATTTCACCCTGGGAGCCGCAGGACACTTCGGAAGCCCTGCGCTTGAAATACCGGTTTCTCGATCTTCGTGGACCAGAATTGCAACGCAATCTGAAAATGCGCTACGACATCACCCGGGTAGCGAGAAACGAATTGCACCGGAACGGATTCATGGAAGTAGAAACTCCCATGCTGACCAAGAGCACCCCGGAAGGGGCGCGGGATTATCTCGTGCCCAGTCGGCTCAATCCGCTAAAGTTTTATGCCCTGCCCCAGTCGCCGCAGTTGTTCAAACAGATTCTCATGGTCGCGGGCATGGATCGGTATTTCCAGATTGTTAAATGCTTCCGCGATGAAGATTTACGTTTTGACCGGCAACCCGAATTCACACAGATCGATATCGAAATGTCTTTCGGCAATGAAAAGCTCATGTTCCAAATGATCGAGGAAATGATGGCCGGAATTTATCAGGAAGTTCTCGACGTTAAAATTGAGGCTCCCTTCCCGATCCTGAAATATCAGGATGCCATTGACCGATTCGGAACCGACAAACCGGATATGCGGTTCGGTATGGAAATCGTCGATCTGGGAGAAATTGTCCGAGGCACTTCGTTTAAAGTGTTTGCCCAGGTGCTGGAGTCGGGCGGACAGGTCCGTGCTCTCAATGTCAAAAACAGTACCGAAGCTTTATCCCGCAAAGGGCTGGACGATTTAACAGAAATTGCCAAAACCTACGGCGCTAAAGGAATGGCCTGGATCAAGGTTCAGGAAAACGAATTGCAATCGCCCATTATCAAGTTCTTTGAGCAGGAAATGCTCGATAACATGCTGAAAGCTTTGGGTAGTGAACCCGGCGATACCGTGGTTTTTATCGCCGACACTCCTAAAATTGTGGCCGATGCCCTCGCTCATCTCCGGCTGGCTTTGGGCAAGCAGTTGAACCTGATTGATGAATCGAAAAATGCCTTCATCTGGGTCACCGAGTTTCCTTTGGTGGAATATGATGAAACGGAAAAAAGATATACCGCCATGCACCACCCTTTTACCGCGCCGCGAGAGGAAGACCTGGAAAAATTCGAGAGCGACCCCGGTTCCATCAAGGCACGGGCATATGACCTGGTGTTGAACGGCAACGAGATAGGTGGCGGCAGTATCCGTATCCATCAAAAAGAAGTGCAGGAAAAAATGTTCAAACTCCTTGGCATCGGCAAGGAAGAGGCCGCAACCAAATTCGGATTCCTGTTGGACGCATTACAGTATGGAGCTCCGCCGCATTGTGGCATCGCTATGGGACTGGACCGAGTCACCATGTTGCTTTCAGGTGCCAAGTCGATCCGGGATGTGATCGCTTTTCCGAAAACGCAGAAAGCCACCTGCCTGATGACCCAGGCCCCCTCGGAAGTGGAGCCAAAACAACTGCGAGAGCTGAAACTCAAGGCCGATTTATCCTGACACCCGGCTCGGAAGAATTCGTACCCCATCCCAGGGTGAGCTACACCCTGTAAGGTTTGCGTAGCCGGGGTGGACCCTCCCTTCGAAGCCATATCCCAACCCCTTTGTTTTTATTGGTTTTCAAGAACTCATCTCCCTGAGTTTTTCTACCCACACTAAAAATATAAAGTCAGAGTGAAACTAATCTTTTAAAACAGGCATTCTCCCTGAATGTTCCGTTACACTATTTATACGAGAGGTAAAGAGAGTAGCGCTCTTTACCATCTTAATGAACACCTCCTCCTCGAGGTTCCGGGAACAGGACACACCCCTGTTCCCGGTTTTTTTTGCACTCTCCTTTGTGTTACTCTTAGCCAAAATAATTTTCAAATCGTCTCATGACACTGAAACAAAAATCAGAAAAAATAAAATCGTTGCTCCGGGAAATGGATAGCGCGCTGGTAGCATTTTCTGGCGGAGTGGATAGCACTCTCGTTCTCGCCCTTGCTTGTGAAGTTCTCGGTGAAAAAGTATTGGGAGTCACCGCGCAATCTGCCAGCGTGCCCAACCGTGAAATGCAGGCCTCCCGCCAGTTGGCAAAAGAAATCGGGGCAAAGCATCTGATTATCAAAACAGAAGAAATGTCCAACCCTGAATACCAGGCCAACCCGGCCAACCGTTGCTACCACTGCAAAACGGAGCTTTATTCCAGCCTCAAAAAGGTCGCCGAACGGGAAAACATTTCGCATATTTTAAATGGCATCAACAGCGATGATCTCGGTGATTACCGGCCCGGACTCGACTCCGCCCGCGAACAGGGCGTGCGTAGCCCACTGGTGGAAGCGGAATTCAACAAACAGGATGTCAGGGACTTGTCTCGAATGATGGGGCTCTCCATCTGGAACAAACCAGCAATGGCCTGCCTGTCATCCCGAATTCCCTACGGCCAGTCAGTCACACCTGAAAAACTTGCCAGAGTCGAACAGGCAGAAGATCTCCTGCTTTCTTTAGGGTTCAAGCAAGTCCGTGTGAGGCACCTTGGCACCGAGGCCCGCATAGAACTCGATAAAAACGAAATACCTCGTTACCAGAGTGACGAATCCATTCAGAAGTCCGTTCAGGAAAAATTAATGGGTTTGGGGTTCAGTAGCGTGGTGCTGGACCCAGAGGGATATCGGATGGGAAGTTTGAACGAAGCTTTGTTGGAGCACAAAGACCATGTTTAAATACGAACTACGGCCTGAAATAAGAAAAACACTTAAAGACCCGGACGGGTTTGAAAAAGGCTTGAACGCTGTTTTCCTCGGTCTGGCTGTCTGCATGGCGGGAGTGGCACTGATGCTGGTCCTCTACTTCAACAAACCGGAACATGTCCTGCACCCCACCTGGATTCTCATCCTCGGATTTGCCATCGCCATCTGGGGCGAATACAAAAAATTTAAATGTAAGTAAGCGGCGAAGGCGCCGCGGCCAATGGGTCAATACTCGCAATGCCGACTAAATACTGTTGCCCCCTTTACTATAGTTTACAGTCTCCAACCCTCCAATACGTCATCGCGCACTGTAAAACGGTGCGACCAATATAACGTCATTGCGAGCGACTAAAAGGAGCGCGGCAATCCAGGTTTTGAAATGTATAACCCAAGCTATGCCCGGCGCAACGTCAACCCCAACACCTGGATTGCTTCACTTCGTTCGCAATGACGAGCAAATGCAAAATGAGTTATTGACGCGAAACTTTGTAACCCTTTCCCTCCCACCCTTTTAAAACATACTCCAGGAAACCCGGAACCTTCGATGCACCGCATATAGTTGCTAATTCCCTACCAGTTTGGGTGAGCGATGCACAACCTGTTTGAATTGTATTGTTTTTTTGGTTTTTCAATTCAGTCATAGTTTTTGCATCAAAATAATGACTTACAATTGTTTTGGAAAGGCCCGACCACGCAAACCCCTTATTGTAATCAAATTTAATCAATCCAATGTCTTCAAGGTGAGCCAAGGTCTCAAAATTAATCCCCTGTTTCTTGTATACTTCATTATTGTGATCATAAATTAGAGGATGAATCTCATCCTCTATATTCCACGCAAAACCCATTAGCTTAGTAAAAAGATGTGCATCTTTTTTATCCAAGCTCGCTACCAGTTCGATGGTGCGTTTGGAAAAAGCTCCCGGTTTATTTGCTTCCTCAGCCAAAAGCCTTGACCATAAACTCTGCATTTCTTCATCGGAGACGAGTCGGCATTTATCAAAGAAATTCGCAATCCAGTCCGGTTCAAGGTTTTCTGGTTTTGCATCTGCTTTAAGTTCTTTCACCGCTTTTGCGGTTATATTTTCTATGTTTTCCTGCTTTTTAGTTTCTTCTGCCATGAGCCTAAGCATGGCACGTTGCTCAATTTCAGAAACCTCAACTCCCGTTAATGCGCGAACCTTATCTACTTCGGCCTCTGCTTTGGCTACGCGCTTAATTTGCCAAGGCTTGCATATGCCGCCTATGGCATCCGATACCTTCTCGATCAAAACCGTTGCTGGTTTTGAAAGTTCGCCTAAATTTATTAATGCGTTTCCTTCAGCCATGCTGTTGATTCTCCTATGCAGAAAACTCCTCTACGTCATCGCGAGCCGCAAAGCGGCGTGGCGATCCAGGTGTTCTGGATTGCTTCGTCACCTCCGGCTCCTCGCAATGACGCTCAGAGGATATTTTCATAGAGGTCATTCCATTTAGGATTCATCTTTTTGATTAACGCAATTTTATTATCTCTCGAACCCGACTTAATCTGTTTTTCACGAGAAATGGCATTGTCCATGCTTGCATGCATTTCATAATAGACTAGCCGCTTGCAACTATAAGTTTTGGTAAAACCGAGCACAGCCCCATTCTTATGCTCAAAAACACGTTTTATCAGGTCGCTGGTCACGCCTGTATAAAGGGTTCCATTCGGTTTGTTGGTCATTATATAGACAACGGGTTGTTTCATTTGGATTCAGGTTACAGACCTAGGTTGTGTCCGGCACAACGTCAACACCTGGATTGCTTCACTACGTTCGCAATGACGAACGGATGTCACCGCGAGTGAGGGAACCGAGCGTGGCCGTAATAATTCTCCGAATCTTTCGTGCCCCGCAGGGGTAGATCCAGGTTTTTGGAATGTAGTATCCAAGTCATACCCGGCGCAACGTCACGTTCGCAATGACGACCAGACATCCCTTGCAGCTCCACGCTTATTGCTCGTTGTCGCTCTCGGTGAGTGCAATGTAGCCCAACTCGCGGGAACGCAGGGTGGCATCTTCCACGGCATTCATCATGGTTGTGCGGAGACCCCCTTCTTCCAGAGCGTGCAGGCCGGCGATGGTGGTGCCAGCCGGTGAGGTGACCATGTCTTTAAGTTCGCCGGGATGTTTGCCACTTTCCCGCGCCAGTTTGGCGGAACCCAATACCGTTTGGATGGTCAAAATATTAGCCACTTCACGCGACAGACCCATTTTGACTCCCGCATCGGAGAGTGCCTCGATCAGCATGAAAATGTAAGCCGGACCACTGCCGCTTAACCCTGTCACTGCGTCGAGGTGGCCTTCTTCGACATCAACGGTGCGGCCCACTGCTTCAAAAATACGGTGAGCGATTTTCACATCGGTTTTGCTGACATGTTTGCCGGAAGCGATGGCTGTCACCCCCTCCTGAACCAGTGCCGGAGTATTGGGCATGGTGCGCACCACACTGAACTTTTTCTTGCTATCGCCACGTAAGACTCCATCCATGATGGAGATGGGAACCCCTGCAGCAACGGATATCACCAGCGTGTCACTGCCCACCAACGTGCGAATGTCCCGCAGGACTGCTTTCAAAATCTGCGGCTTGACCGCGAGAATGAGGATGTCGCATTTCTTCGCCAACTCAAGGTTATCGCCGGTGACCTTGACTTTGTACTTCGCATGCAAAACATCGCGTTTCGATTTTGATGGCTCGGCGACAAAAATACTTTTTGCATCAATAAACGAAGCGGAAACCAGCCCCTTAATCAGGGCTTCCGCCATATTGCCACCACCGATGAACCCCAGTTTTTTATTTTTCAGCACAACTTATCTCCTCGAATATTTCCCCTGTCCTGCATGGGATTTAACAACCCTCAGCGAGCAATGGCTTCATCTGGCCAGCATAACTCCCTGACGGCTCAATAGAGCCCCGGCTAATTCCCACCGGGCGTGGCTTGGCGGGGACCAAATATTGCTGTCCCGACACGAACCAGCGTGGCCCCCTCTTCTATCGCAACCTCAAAATCGTGGCTCATGCCCATAGAAAGGTCGTGAAGGAGAAGTCCACTTTGTTTTACGCCTTGGTCACGAAGCTCCCGCAATCGTGAGAAATGTCTGCGAGAATTTTCTGGATCGGAGTCGAATGGCGGAATGGTCATCAGCCCCTCAACCTGAATTCCCTGCAACCGGGAAAAATCAAGTATGCGTTCTTCCAGTTCGCCCGGTTCCATACCAAACTTTGCGGCTTCGCCCGAGACATTGATTTGCAACAAAACTCTCTGTACTCGGTTTTCGGACTGGCAATGCCTGGCGATCTTCTCCGCCAGTTCATAACTGTCCACCGAATGAATCAGGTCGAAACATTTATCAAGAAACTTGACCTTGTTCTTTTGCAAGTGACCGATGAAATGCCAGGAAATTCCTTCCGCTCCCATCTGCTCTATCTTGGGAATCGCTTCCTGAATCTTATTTTCGCCGAATATCACGGCCCCGGCCGCCCGGGCTTCTTCTATCCGGTCAACACTCACTTGTTTGGAAACCGTAATCAGGCGGACACTATCTGGTTCTCTTCCCGACTTTTGAGTGGCTTGGGAGATCCGTTCCCGGACTCCAGCGAGATTTTCAGTGATCAACAGAAGCTTGCCTCAAGCGGAAAAAAATTTCAGGATCGGGTCCAGCGTCACGCTGGCGGCGGGCTCGCCGGTCAGTAAAGGGCCTGCTTGCCCCGCTCCCCGGTACGGACCCTGATAGCCTCTTCAACCGGCAGAACAAAAATCTTTCCGTCGCTCAAGCTACCAGTGTGCAGTGTCTTTGCGATCATGTCCACCACTTCATCCACCGCTTCGCATTCCAGAACCACCGAAATTTCTACACAAGGGTGAAACTGTGGAACTCTCAATTCGGGATCGGATTTTAAATGACTCATCGGTTTGCCAATGCCTTTGGCATCGACCACAGAAATTCCGGGCACCCCTAATTCAAAAAGTTTTTCTCTGAGAGCTTCCAGTTTTTCATATTGAATGTAGCATTTGATCATTTTCATGGCGTAACACCAGTTTAGGCCGAATCAACGGCATTTGTAATGAGGGTCAGGCTGTTACCAGTTCGCTATTTTCCTCGGAGGGAAGAAGCAAACGGTGCCAATTGTGTTTTTCCCAGTTCCGGGCATCCTTGAAATCCTTGTACTCCCGCTCTTTCTTCTTAAATTCAGGATGGTGGCTCTGCCAGGTTCCGTTCTTCTTGTAGGACGGGGCAAACTGATGACACATTTCGTGGTACACGGTGAGTTCCAGAACGCACAGAGGCACGAAGTCCTGCTTCAACCGCGGATGAATGCGGATGAGTTTTTTCCCTTCATCGTAGGAACCATAACGAAAACCGCTTTTGTTGCGTGACTTGACATCACGCCCCCACATGATCCTCGCCTGAATCCGGTTACTGAAATATTCCTCATTAAAGCGCTCAAAAATTTTATCCAGATTCCGTTCGTCATCGATTGTTGGAGCAACCTCTTCTTCCTCGCTCACCGGTTCCTGATCTTCAATATGTTCGAGAATCAGGGTTTTTGCCTCTTCCGGCAAATCCTTGTCCTTCAACAACCGACCCAGAACTTTCCCCGTCAGGTTGTCGAGTACCACCGCTTCGAGTTGATCGAACTCTTCAAAATAACTTTCGTTGAAGACTTCGATGCGAACGGCCGGGCTTCCGGGACGCACCCGAACCTGCCCCACATAATCCATACCATTTTTCTTTAATGTAAACATCCGAGTCAGCGCGGCAGGGTCACTTGCATCCATTCGGCATTTCCCCAGAGAGAATGTTCCCAGATTAAGATTTTTAACCAGAGTTTGAACAGGTACTTTTAATGAATTCATCAGGCAGGCCATAAGAAGAGTTAAGAATTCTTAAACGTGGCTAAACAGAGATAAATCTTACCGCATGAAGGCATAAAATTCCAATAAAATTAGTCATTTAGGCCAACCCTAAAACCTTTACAAAGATTTTAAAATTCGATACTGTGTAAGCCATGAATATCCTGAAAATTCTTTTGATTGCCCTGTTTGCCGTGTCCTGCTCTGCGGTGCAGGAGTCGGGCACGGTGCGGGAAACACTGGACATCAAGTCGGAAGTGGATTTGTTTCTTGCCACCCAGGACCCCGAGATGGAAAACCAGGTGCTGAAACGTTTGCAGCAAGTCCAACACGAAACTGTTAAAGCGATCCTGCGCACACAGGCAAAGAAAACACCCAGCCCAGCCGGACTGCATAAAAATTTACAGATCACCCATAATGGGAAAAACTACCCTTATGCCTTGTTCATTCCAGAATCATCCGGGCCAGAGGAAAAGATTCCGCTCGTTGTTGTCTTGCATGGGATGGGCGGTAGCGGTGCCAACACCCTTCCAGCATGGGTCGAGCGTTTAGATAAAAAAGTTGCGGTGTTGTGCCCCTCATATCCGATGGGGGCCTGGTGGGCCAGGCCAGCCGAGGAGATGGTTCTCAGCCTCATTGACCAGACTCGTGAAAAATACAACATTGATTCCGACCGGGTTTTTCTTGCAGGCTTGTCCAATGGCGCCATCGGTGCTTACATGATCGGCATGTTTTATCCCGACCGGTTTGCCGGGCTGATACCGATAGCCGGTAGCATCACGCCGAGATACATGCATTTTCTGGTGAATCTAAGCAACACGCCAATTTATATGATTCAAGGTGCTCATGATCCTATCTTCCCGATCCAGCTCAGTCGACGAATTCACAAAATTCTCTCTGACATGAAATATCCCGTTCGTTATCGGGAGCACGGAGAAAAAGGGCTGGCTCACGGCGGCCATTTCCTTCCTGAATCGGAAGTGCCCGCAATGGTCGAATGGATTGGCAAACAGAAACGTACGTTGAACCCTGATGTCGTGCGCATGACACGGGAAGGCAACCACCTGGGTGCTATCCACTGGGCTCAGCTGATTGAAGGACAAAATCTCGCTTTACTGGAACTGCCCGGCCCCGAAAGCCCGAACCCGGTTAAACGCGATGGTAAAATCGCCACCCTGTTCGCCACCCGCAAAGGACCAAACCAGTTTGAGGTGATGGGCCAACACATTATTAAATACGATTTGTATTTCAATAACGAAACCGTTGACTTCGATAAACCCGTCACCATCACCACGCAAAAAATCCAGGTTCATGGCGGCACAATGATTCCGGGAGAAAAAAAGATCAGCTATAAAAAAAATGTAGTAAAAGATCTTGCGG
Source organism: Nitrospinota bacterium (assembly GCA_014382285.1). GTDB lineage: Bacteria > Nitrospinota > Nitrospinia > Nitrospinales > VA-1 > LS-NOB. The sequence goes on from JACNKA010000065.1 coordinate 17,614, forward strand.
TTCTCTTGTATGGATATAAAAATTTCCGCGACCCCAACCGCCTTTATGATGCCAGGGTGAGCATTCTCCTTGAATCCACTTTGGTTCACTCCTCGCCGGAGAGGCAACGGGCAATGGCTGGTTCTGCTAACAAAAGGTTGTCGCGGCTGAGTGAGACGGGTTACGGGGATATCAAGAAAAATATCACACCCTCCCACGCGAGCGGGTTATGAGCAACACATCTGACTCGGCTGACCTGATTGAAAAATCCAAGCAGCTTTTGGGCTGGAGTAGAGTGGTTTCGGCCTTGGCCAACCATGCCTGTTCACCCATCACTCAGGATCAGTGCCAACAGTTAAAACCCGAAAATGATTTTGATTCGGCACAAACCCTGCTCGAAGAAACCACCGAGATGGTGGCCTTGCTGGATTCTGTGGATTCATTCCCTATGGATCATTTTGAAGATCTCGGGCCTGTTTTCCGTGATGTCGAAGAGCAAAAAATGATCGAACCGGGTCAATGCCTGTCGCTCATCAAACTTTTGCGTTTGTGCCGAACCCTTTGCCGTGAAAACGACAAGATAACCATTTACCCCCGCTTACTGGCATGGCTGCAAAAGCTCGATCCCCTGAAAGAATTTCTCGATGATCTGGTCCGTTGCATAGATGATGAAGGGAACATCCGGGAAAACGCCACACCGGAACTGCGTCAGGCCCTCCGCAATGCCGAGACCGCGAAAAGCAAACTGGAAGAACGCCTGCAACGTCTGCTCAGCTCAGATAGCGTCCGCGAGGCTCTTCAGGATTCCTACATCACCGAACGTGATGGACGCATGGTCGTCCCCGTTAGGGCGGAGTTCAAGTCCCGCGTGAACGGTATTGTGCATGACAGTTCTGGAACAGGACAGACCCTGTTTATAGAGCCCGCTTCCATAGTGCCCCTGAACAACCAATTGAAAATAGCCCGGCTTCAAGTCGTTCAGGAAAAAATTAAAATTCTGCAATCACTGGCTCTTCAAACCAGTCAATTTAAAATACCGTTGGAAATAAATTTAGAGACACTCGTATCTCTCGATCTCATTTATGCCAAAGCCCGACTGGCCAAAACCATGTCGGCGGTAAACTGTCCCATGAATCGCGACTCGATCATGGAACTTAAGGAAGCCCGCAATCCAGAACTGGTTCTGGATGGTGAAACGGTGATCCCCAATACTATCGAGTGGGACGGCTCAGTCCGGGTGGTGATCATTTCCGGCCCCAATACCGGCGGCAAAACGGTAACACTCAAAACTCTGGGCCTGCTCGCCCTGATGGTCAGGTCAGGACTGTATCTCCCGGTCAAGGATAATTCGAAGATTCCATTTTTCCCGAAGGTCTATTCTGATATCGGCGATGACCAGAATATTCAATTGAAGCTATCTACCTTTTCCGGACACTTAAAAAAAATCGTTCATATCCTGAATCATGTTGACGCGGGTTCTCTGGTGCTGCTGGATGAATTGGGAATTGCCACCGACCCTGGAGAAGGCGCAGCACTAGCGGAAGCCATTCTTTTTGATCTTAAAAATAAAAATGTAATGACTTTGGTTTCCACCCACTATTTTACTTTAAAAATTCTGGCGCAGACTCAAGAAGGTTTCCTCAATGCCTGTACCGAATTCAATCTTGATACGTTGAGTCCCACCTATCGTTTGATTTTTGGAGCGCCCGGACAAAGTGCCGCCCTAGATACCGCTGAACGGCTGGGCCTGAAAAAAAGCATCATTGATCAGGCCCGTAGTTTGCATCAGGCCAAGGAGAACCGTGCCGAGGACCTGCTGGAAGACTTGACTCGCCAAAGACTGGAACTCAGTCGGGATCGAGAAATAATAAAACAGCGAAAAGAAGAAACTGAATTTCTGGCAAGAGAACAGAAAATCCTGACTCATAGACTGCGAGATGAAGAAAAAGACTTCAAAAAAAATAAAATCAAAAAATTACAGTTGGAAGTCCGTGCTGGAAAAGCCGAAATCCAGAAAATGATACAGGACATCAAAGGCGAAAAAGACCTTCCCAAAATCCGTAAGGTGGAAAAACAAATACAGTCCATGAGCCAGATACCCTTGTCTCCGAATGTAGAGGATATTGATGAGTGGTCCCTACCAGCAGGAGACCTGAAATCTGGAGACCCGGTCTTAATTTTGAATCTGGGAGCCCTTGGCACCCTGTTGGAAACACCTGAGGGCAAGAAAAAATTGCGAGTGCAAATGGGCAACATCACCACCGTTGTTGATGCCAAGGCCCTACGCGGCAACCCACGACAAAAAGGCAAAAAACCCGAAAAGAAATTTTCGATGAATGTTCAAACCGAGTCTGGAACGGGTGGTTCAGCATCATCCTGTGATTTGAGAGGGATGAACTCGGAAGATGCAGAGGCCGTTATGGAGGCTTTTCTCAGCCAGGCCATTGTGCGAAAAGCACAAAGGGTACTCATCATTCACGGTCACGGCATGGGAACGATAAAAACTCTGGTTCGCAGCTATCTGGAAAAAGCCGGACTCTGCAAACAGTTCACGCCCGGCTCGCGCCACGAAGGCGGCGATGGTGTTACGGTTGTTGAGTTTTAATAACTATTGCAGACAAAAAGCCATCTGTCTAAAATGCTAAGATATCAATAGACAAACTTTGAATGGAGAGACAGGCTCATGCTTCAGAAAACTTTGGCAAGCATAATTGTTGTTCTGATATTTTCGGGATCGAGTTGGGGGCAACAAGCCGTCACTTTGAGGGGAAAACCGTTGACACTGATAGGAAAAACAACACAGGTGGGACAAACACTCCCGGCTATCAGCCTCCCTGATCTGAGGTTGAATAGGGTTGACCTGCAATCATTTAAAGGTAAGGTGACAATACTGAGTGTCGTTCCCTCCCTGGATACTCCCACCTGCGACAAACAAACACATATACTCAGCGAAGATAACAAGGGGCTGGATCAAACCGCCAATCTGGTAACGATCAGCCGGGATCTGCCTTTCGCGCAAAAACGCTTCGCGAAAAATGCGAAGATCCACAATATACTGTTTTTGTCGGATTATCGGGATGCTGAGTTTGGTCAATCGACTGGACTTTTGATTGAGGAAAGCCGTCTGCTGACCCGGGCCATCATGGTACTCGACCGTGAAGGGGTAATCCGCTATCTGGAAGTGGTTCCAGAACTGGCACGACTACCCGAAATGGAAAAAGCAATGGAGTTTGCCAGATCGTTATGAACGCATAGAATGCCGCGTAAACCGCTGACCTTCCCGCTTCTGACGTTTTTTAAAATACGTCTCGTATTCACGGCAGCCGTTCTTCAAGTCGGAAACCTCACTCACCCCAAATGACCTTAAAAGGTCCAGAATTTCTTTGCGCTTGAGCTTCATATATCACCTGTCAACAGAAAACGCTTCTATATTTTTTTATCGACAGGAAACACCAAAACTTAAGCCCCACTAGGCATGGGGCCAACTAACACCGGCCAGCCGTAAAGTAACCGTGTCGCTAACGCAACCAATAATGGTTTAGGAGGGGGGTATTAAAAATCAGACCTGATACTACCAGTATCTGCATAGCTTTTAATTTGCGCCTTCATTGTCTCTTCAGCTAAAACTTCGATCTTATTTTCATCATACCCTATTAGTTTACGAGTTATTTTTGACAGCGAAAGGGAAATATTCTCAGCTTCTTCAAAAAGCTCCCTCAAAGCGTTTAATTCAGCGATCATTTCTGCCTGACCTTTTTTACTGAAAAACTTAAAGGAATTTTTATAAAAATAATGGTGGGTGAGATAATTTCTTTTATCTACTGCAATCTTTAGTTTTTCCTCTAGCCTAGGTTCCAGTTTAGTTTTCTTTTTTAACTCATTTAAAATAAAGCCTAATGTTTTTTGAGAAATATTGTTTACGATTGAGTCTAGTTCCTCAACAGTCCTAACTAAATTTTGCATTTGTAGAACATGGATTAAAAATTGCCCCAGTTCTATTTCAAATAATTGGGCGGTATAAGCAGTCAAACCATACCTTGCATAGACCTCTTTGGTCTCCTCATCAGTTATATCAATATCAGTGTTGTTATCTGTGTTCATACGCAATTAACGAGTAGAAAAAATTGTCGCCCTGACCTCTTGTCGAAGGGTGATAAACCTTTAAAAAGGGTGCATGCTTCGACAAGCTCAGCATGACATACACTAAAAACCTTATCAAGCCGAAACAGTTCTTGCCAATAGCCGCTGACGGCTCACCAGTCAGTTAAATACTTTGACCAATTCGCCGAATACCGACTTGGATTTTTTGAGTTTATCTTCATTACCCAGGGCGCAGACATTACCCCCATCCCGGATTTTTTCAAACAAGGGAGCGTAGCCCTTTAAATCCTCCAGTCGAGTGGACAACAACTCCTCACGAAATTTCTGTCTCAATTCGTGGGTGCGACCTGTGAGATGGTCGATCATGGAAGCCGAACCTTTGCGATCCGCGGTTAAAGGGGGGTCCATTTTCCCAACACAACCAATGATGATTTTGGTCAGCTCTTCCGAGGACAAGTCCAGATTACTCAAGAAACCTGCAATCTCATCGTAGACACCCAGCGTTTCGGCCAGGTTGGGGTCTCGGTAGGAAACCAGACTGTAATCACCCGTGAAGAAGTCGAACGAATTACTACTGCCATAGGCACCTCCGTGCACACGAACTTTGTCCCATAAAAACCCGGTTCTAAGAAGAGCTTTGAGAATTTCAAACTGGCCGGAGTATTTGAACCCCAAATCATACAGGTTGGCTCCCTTACCAACATGCTGAACATTACTGGCAGTCAAAAAGCCTTCGTTCAGAGGTGCTGTTTTCAGGTCCCACTCCTCCTTCGGCCATTCTTTATCCGAAAGAATTCCCACTGTTCCGGCGATTCTTTTTTCTATAATCTGATAATCCTTTTTCCCGGAGGTTATATTAAACAGAGCGTTCTTGCGTGTGAATACTCGTTCCGCAACCTGTCTAAACTGGTCAGCAACCTCCGCCGGGTTTTTCTCAACACGCTCCAGCAATTGCTCCAAAAACCGGTAATACGTGATGCCATCTGTAAGTTCATCAAACTTCCCGAGCCGTGACTGATAGGACTGCAGCCTCGCCAGAACATAGTGATTACCATGAGGAACGATCGAATCTTCCATGTCAGCTTTAGAGCTGCGAATTATCTCAATCAGCCGCTTAGTATCATCAAAACTGTACTCGCCAAACAACTCATCAAAAAGATCAAATAAGTTATCCACTTTTTCCATCAACGCTTTGCCATTGAAAAAAATGTAGGAGAGAACCTGCTGACGGTCCTCAACAGTCGCCGAAGAAAAATGAGAAGTGCGGATTCCCCCAGTATGCATGCCCACTAACTTGGAAACTTCTGTATAGTTGTGCTTGCGAGTTCCCATCCCCAGCATCAGAGTTCCCAGTAACGGAATATAGGGAATCATTTCATCCGGTACCGAGTGCGTGTTGAATCCAATTTGAGTGTAAGCGATATCATTGGTGAACAGGTCGTGGAATAGTATTTTTGAGTCGCCCTGATTTTTTATTTCCAAGGGATACTTTTCAATTTCTTTAGGAACATCATCAATCTCCAGCGAGGGAAGCGCGGCAAGCGCCTCCGGGGAGTCTGGAGCCAATTGTAGCTCCTGCAGCTTTTGGGTTTCAGAAATCAGATCATCAATCTGATCGGCGCCAAGCCCTTCTTTAAAAGTTTTTAAAATTTTTCTTTCCTGAGCTTCCCATTTCTTGCCCAGTCCCTGCTTGGGTGTGGCCACTAGAATACTGCGATGGTTATTTTCAATCAGGTAGCGGCGAATCAAATTCTCAAAATATCCTTCGTGCATCTGTTTTTTAATTTTCCGCATTACCTTCTCAAAACTAAGATGGGTAAAAGGATCTTTATCATAGAGCCAGGAACCCAACGCCTGAATGTTATAAACAATGCCTTTGGGGAACCCACCAAAATTAGCCTCCCGAAGCCTGAAGTCTATCGAGTTGACCGCCGAGAGGATCATGTCTTCCTCTATGCCCTTATCCGCCAGCTCGCGTAGGGTAGAATCTATGAGCGCAAGAATTTTGTTTTCGTGCTCAAGCTCTGTTCCTTTCAGTCCCACAGCAAACATTGTATCGGCGCGATTATCATCGAACCCTCCACCAATGACTTCACTGCCTAATTCAGAGGTGATGAGAGCCTTTCTCAAAGGAGATGCGGAAGACCCAAGCAGAAGATGGCTCAGAATGCTGAACCCGAGGCAATGTTCATGATTAACAGCCTTATCCAGCTTGTAACCAACGAGGACATAGGTTTTTTTCTCCAGCGACTCATCGCTCGAAACCGGGTAGGACATAGGCTTTCTTTTTGGCTTCCTGAAAGACCTCTGATGAGCTATGGAAGTGTTGACTTCCATATGCGCAAAATCCTGCAAATATTTTTCCTGCAAAAAATCAAGATAGCTTTGGGTGTCCCCATCTCCGTACAAAAACAATCTGCTGTTGGAAGGATGATAATGCTTTCGATGAAACTCCGTGAAGCCCTGATATGTCAGGTCAGGAATATTTTTCGGATCGCCTCCCGACTCAAACCCGTATGCCGTCGAGGGAAATAGCGAATGGGCCAACTGGCGGTCGATGCAACTTTCCGGGCTGGAAAACTCGCCCTTCATTTCATTGAGCACCACGCCTTTATATACAACTTTATCCTTCGGGTTGTTCAACTCATAGTGCCAGCCTTCCTGCTTGAAGGTTTCTTCGGTAATATTAGGATAAAAAACCGCATCCAGATAGACATGCATGAGGTTGAAAAAATCTTTTTGGTTTCTGCTGGCAACGGGGTACATGGTCTTATCAGGAAAAGTCATCGCATTGAGAAAGGTCTGCAAACTTCCTTTCATAAGTTCGACAAAAGGTTCCTTGACCGGGAAATTTTTAGAGCCGCATAAAACGCTATGTTCCAGGATATGAGCTATCCCGGTATCGTCTTCAGGAGGGGTCCTGAACGTTGCGCTGAACACCTTATTATCATCATCGTTTTCCAGAACCATCAATTCAGCTTTGGTGACCTCATGTTCAAAAAAAAGGCCAAGAGATTTCAACTCATTAATTTCCTTCTTTTGGATCAATCTGAATCCGCTGTAGCTTTTGTTGAGTTCAAATCCCATAAAGTCCCCACTCCAATTCAAAATATTTTTTTATTATGACACTTAACTGAGTATATCCATTTTTCATGATGGCAGATTATTAGATGCCTGCAATCTGGAAACGGTCCAGAGCATAACCTGATTATTTGGCCTTAATATCGAGGCCTATAGGGCAATGATCCGAACCCATGACATCTGGTTGAATGAATGAATCCTTAACCTTTGCCATGAGTTTTTCCGTGACGAAAAAATAATCAATGCGCCAACCAACATTTTTGGCACGCACATTAAACCGGTAACTCCACCATGTGTACTGATCCGGTTCAGGATGAAATTCCCGGAAGCTATCCACATATCCATGCGAAACAAATTTATCAACCCAAGCCCTTTCTTCCGGCAAAAAGCCAGAGTTTTTTTCATTGGCTTTGGGGTTTCTCAAATCAATGGCCTTGTGGGCTGTGTTCACATCTCCGGTGATAACCAACTCTCTGCCTTCTGCCCGCAATTGCTCGCAATGATCCAAAAACGCATCATAAAACTCCATTTTATATTGCAGTCTTTCTGAACCACTGGTGCCATTGGGAAAATAGACATTCAAAAGATCAAAATCTTTGAACTCAATCCTGATGACGCGTCCTTCCACATCGAACCGCTCAATGCCTATTCCTCTATGAACCGCTTTCGGTTTCTTTTTCGTGAAAATGGCGACACCGCTGTACCCCTTGCGCTCAGCCGGGTTCCAAGCTGTATGGTAACCTTCAGTGTTTAGTATGGATTCATCCAGGTCCTCCGTCCTCGCCTTGATTTCCTGAAGACACACCACATCCGGCGATTCAGATTCCAACCAGTCAAACAATCCCTTTTTAACAACGGCACGCACACCATTGACATTCCAACTTAAAATTCGCATAAACAGTTCCAGAGTTTTCGTCAGGCAATTATATTAGATTCTCATTTCATTTTTCGGGTTTGTGAAGCGGGGCAGTATAAACAAATTTTGGAAGTATCGTCTCGGAATAATTCAATTCCACTGGCCAAGATAAAATGCCGCTAAATAGGCCATGAACCCCAGCCAAAGGTTTCTGCACAGGCCTTGATAATGCCTGAATGTGCTGAAGTCTTCATTTTCTGCATCAAACAGCAGGCCGTATTCCAAAATAAACCAAACCGGCGGCCCTAAAGCCCAACCTGCAAAAATGACATAGCGAGGACAACCAGTAATATGAGAATGATAGGTATAGGCCAGCCCCGAGTTATGCTCATTTCTGGTGTATGAGGAATGAGGAGGCGGCGTCCCCTTTGTT